>NZ_JBKQGZ010000028.1:0-55378 GCF_050487165.1 Providencia sp. Me31A | reverse complement strand
CGCGGTGGTCCCACCTGACCCCATGCCGAACTCAGCAGTGAAACGCCGTAGCGCCGATGGTAGTGTGGGGTCTCCCCATGTGAGAGTAGGGAACTGCCAGACATTAAATTAGTGAAGAAGCCACCCAATGGGTGGCTTTTTTGCGTTTGGGAAATGACAAATATTTTTCTATTTTCTTCTTTATTTTCCACACAATACCCACCCTTGTTTTTACCACGTCCTCTATTGAGTGTTATAGCGAAGACTTTACCTGATTACGTAATTTTAGTTATCACTGTGATGAATAGGAGTGCCTGACTCAAAGTAGTGAGTAACAGCTTACTTACTATTGAGGAAGTAACTGAGATTCCTAATAAAATCAAATATATATTGCGAATTATAAGTTTGGTTATCACCGTGATGAATAGGAGTGCCTGACTCAAGGTAGTGAGTAACAGCTTACTGGCTACTGAGGAAGTAACTGAGATTCCTAATAAAATCAAATGCATATTGCGAATTATAAGTTTGGTTATCACCGTGATGAATAGGAGTGCCTGGCTCAAAGTAGTGAGTAACAGCTCACTTACTACTGAGGAAGCAGTCGAGATTTCGAATGAAATCTAATGAGTATTATGAATTATAAGCTTGCAGGATCAATGAGGGGATGAAATCTCAGTGAGTATCAATGTCATAAATGGAAATGGCGGATATAACATAGTAAGTAACAGCCCATTCGCTGTTTGAGTCTTAATTGAGATCAAGGAGTCAGCTATGCTGAGTCTATAAAATATTATTTTTTACTCTGAAAATTCACTAAATTAAAGAGTAATAACGTTTTATTAAATTAACTCACTATAGAATGATGTGGCTAAATAACGTAAGTTAAATAATTATTTATAATGCATTTTTAGTTTTTACATCTTATTTTTAATTTATGGCTTAACCAAAAAGATATGAAATTTTAATACTAATTAAAATTTAATAAGGGATATTTTTCCTGTATTTTTTTAAACCAGGGAGTGAACTTATCAGGGCATTGGGCAACTTCTTGTATTAATTCTGAAGGAAATACCCAGCGGATAGAATTTACTTCATCTGTATTTGGCGTAACACATTGGTCATAATAGCCAATAAAAATATGGTCAAATTCGTATTCAATTAAGCCTCCACTAACTTTAGCATGGTAGATGATTGAGCCTACATGAGTTAATGGAGTAACGAAACCAAGCTCTTCTTTGAGCCTACGTTCTGCTGCTTTAAGAGTATCCTCATTTGGTTTTGGGTGACTGCAACATGAGTTAGTCCATTGGCCAGCTGAATGGTATTTGTGAAAAGCTCTTTGTTGAATAAGTAGCTGACCTTGATGATTAAAAATAAATATCGAAAATGCACGATGTAAACGCCCAAGTTGATGAGCTAATAATTTTCCCATTATTCCGATCTGCTCATCATGCTCGTTGACTAAAATTAAATTATCTTCCATCTTAAATTATTTCCATCATAAGTTTTATAATAGTTTATTATAATCCAAAAGATTAGTTTGTAGATTAGAGCTATTTTTATTTGATTTGACTTAATCTTATTTCTATAAAAGATCCGCAGCTATTTCTTTCATTATATAGCTGCGAAATTAATCTTACTTTTGTTGTAATACCCAGACGGCAGCTTCTACTCTAGATTTTAGATTTAATTTTTTAAGTAAATGTTTAACATGAACTTTAACCGTACTTTCTGCAATGTCGAGTTTACGAGCTATCATTTTATTAGACAAGCCTTGTGAGATTAGCTCTAAAATATCAGCTTCTCTTGGAGTTAGCGTTGTGATGTTGTTTTCATCTTGCCCTGTATTATCTCTTAATGACTCTGCGAGTACTGACGCTAGTGTTGGGCTAACAACTAATTTACCGCTTGCTGCTTCTTTGAGGGCGATAATCAATTCTTCGGGTTCCATATCTTTAAGTAGATAACCATCAGCCCCTCTTTTTAAGGCGTTGACGAGGTCATCACTATAGTTTGAAACAGTAAATAAAATGATCCTACCTGATAATTCACGTTTTCTCAGTTCATCTAAGGTTTCGAATCCATTCATACCAGGCATATTGAGATCGAGTAAAATGAGGTCAGGATCTTGTTCTTCTGCTATTTTAATCCCTAATTTACCGTCTCCCGCTTCACCGATAACTTTTAATGAAGGTTCCAAACTGATTAGTTGTTTGACTCCATTTCTTAGCATAGGATGGTCATCAATAAGTAAGATGGTTGATTTTTCATTCATTATATTTTTATTTTCCATAGATGATTTTTCCAGTGTTTAAGCTTCAACTAAAGGGAAGGTAACTTTAACTTCAGTTCCCCCTTGTTCTCTAGAAATAACAGTGCATTCGCCATTAAGACTTGATGCTCTTTCTCTCATAATAATAAGACCGTAATGATTTAGTTTATCAGCATTTGATGAGATCCCTGCACCATCATCAGTAACAGTAATACAAACAATACCAGAATGTTGGTTTAACGAAACCTCAGCCCATTTAGCATCAGCATGCTTCAGAATATTGCTAAGAGCTTCTCGGATTATCTGTATAATATGAATTGATTGGTGCGGTGAAATACTTTTTGCTGGCAGGTCATAACGTAATTCTACCTTATAGCCTAAGCGTTCGCTAAATTCATTGATTGTACTTTCAAGAGATGGCAATAGACCTGGTTCGGTTAATTTTAGTCTAAAAGTTGTCAATAATTCCCTTAACTGGCTGTATGCTCTATTGATTTCACTACGCATTTCCATCAACAGCTGTTGGGGTTTTTCAGGTAAAGGGTCGGGTTGCAGTTGTAAGTAGCTAATCTGCATTTTTAAGCATGATAATGATTGTGCAATGGAGTCATGGAGTTCGCGTGCAATTGCTGAACGTTCGTCCATGATAAGTAACTGTTGCTGCTGCTCAATTTGTTGCTCCATTGTTAGCATACCAGAAATTTGTTTAGCCAGAACGGAAACTAAACTATTTTGTTCATCTGAAAGTGTTTGATTTTCATCTATTTCCCCAATTATGATACCGTAACGATGCATATTATCGGATAGATCCCACTGTAAGTTTTTTGTTCTTCCTGTGGTGGCCTGTTTTTCTGGCAAAATGCTATCAGGAGCAACTAACCCAGTTGAGTAACAGCATATTTCATGAAAATAGCTATCATTGCTTTCTTCATATAACCGTAAGCTAAGGTTTTTTAATATAGTAATGTTTTTTAATTCGATTAAGACTTTTTGCAGCCTTAAATAAAGAGATTCTGAGGAATGAAGAATTTTGTTTGATTGGTATAAGTAAGATAAAACACGGTTTTTCGTGATTAGGTCTGCTGTTTTTTCTGCAACTCTTTCTTCGAGTTGATGGTAGCTTTGAGCTAATTCATCAGACATTTGATTTAGTGTTTCTCCAAGCGCATTAAGCTCATCTTGTCGATGATTTTTGGGATAACGCTGACTAAAATCTTTTTGTCCAATAGCGGTTACCATGGATAATAATTTCATCCAAGGATAGTAAATTTTACGTCGTAAATGCCACATTGTTCCTATTAATAACAAGAAAACTAAGCCAATAAAAATGAGTTGTGTCATTGCAACATAAGCAATTTTTCTTTCTGTTTTCTCATCAATATGGTGCACTAGTTCGTCTAGTTTATTGACGAATGAAATGACTTCATATCTTGCATCATTTGGAGTGCTTGCTGCCATTAATGCAGGCTGCAAGGTTTGTAACCAAAAGTCATGAAGCTCATTAAATTGGGGGGTTAAATGTTCTGCTTTTACTACTTGAGTAAGCTCAGGGCTGACCAAATCATTTTCTAGGGCATCAATATAACGCTGATTTTGGTTGTTTAACGGTACTAAAGAAAGAAGGCGGTAGCTTTGCATTCGCAAAGAACCTGACTTATTTATTGCATGTGCGTTGCCTTGTACGCTAATAATCATGCGGTTCGAAATCGTCATTCCAATAATCCCTAAAATCGCAATAAGCAACATTAGGCCTATCACTTGGTTAATAATTGAAAATCGACGATATAAAGTCGGCATGTTTTTTCCTTAGACATAACGTATTTAATGAAGTTTAAAATAAAAGTTATTGTATTGTTCATAAAAGTGGAATAATTAAATATACCACCTCAGTATTGGATTTAGTGTGAAACCGAGTTAGTAAGGTTTAAAATAAACATAAGAAACACTCAGTTTTATCTTGTTTGTTGATATTTATGGTTATATGTAAATTTTATTGTGTTTTTATGAGATTTTTAGGTTTATAGTGTAAATTAAAAATGAATTTCTTTGGGTTTAAATCATTTTGATGTTGGTGATATTCGTTATATATTTAAATTCATATTAATAAGATTAAGAACCACAAATGGATAACTATGATAGCTCAAATAGCTCTAATTTATTAGAGCTATTTGACTTGTTAAATTAGGATGTCCTTAGTTTTTTGAATAAAAATAGAGCTGCAACGAGGATTAACCCTACAGCTAAACCAAATAACAAATTGATGATAGTAGGTAAGATAAACTGCATTGTACTACCAATTACGGGTGTGAATGTGGCTGTAAAGGCCAATTCATCAATCCATTTTGAAATATAGCTAATTCCATGTGTTAAAATTCCACCACCAACCATAAACATGGCTGCTGTACCTACAACTGATAATATTCTCATTAGGTATGGGGTGATATAAATAAGAGCATTACCACATTTTTTTAATAGTGTTGCTGTTTTCTTTTGTAAGAAAAAGCCTAGATCATCGAGTTTAACAATACCTGCCACTAACCCATATACGCCGATGGTCATAACGATAGCAATGATTGAAAGCACCACGATTTGATTAAGAAAAGTGGTGGTAGAAACAATTCCTAATGTAATGGCAATGATCTCAGCGGATAAAATAAAATCAGTTCGAATAGCCCCTTTAACTTTTTTTCTTTCAAACTCGCTTATCTGTTCAGTGGATAGTTGGTTTTGCTCTTGAACTGTCGTGGTTTTTTTTGTATTCGGATGTAGTAGTTTATGCGCTAGCTTTTCCGCACCTTCGAAACACAAATAAGCGCCACCTAACATGAGTAAAGGTGTGATAGCCCAAGGGAGGAATGCGCTGATAAGCAAGGCTAAAGGAACGAGTATGAGTTTATTAATAAAAGAGCCTTTAGCGACGGCCCAAACAACAGGTAGCTCTCTGTCTGCGCGAACGCCTGTTACTTGTTGAGCGTTTAGAGCAAGGTCATCACCTAAGACACCTGATGTTTTTTTAGCCGCCATTTTTGTCATGACGGAAACATCATCTAATACCGCTGCAATATCATCAAGTAAGGTGAGTAAGCTACTTCCTGCCACAATAAATTCCCCGATAGTTTATTTATAAGGTGTAATTAATGTTTGTTAGGTCAATTATGTGATAATAAGTTCACTGAAGTATAAATATAATTTAGATTATTCTATGGACACTTATGACATGACTTATTGGATTGTTAAATTTTTATGACAGTGGAACCAATACCACATTTGCTTTTCTAAACGGGTGGTTTTAGTGAAACGACGACCTGTTGTTAGTTTCTTTTATTTCGTTTAGCCACTTTGAGTTATCAATAATTTCGGGTGGATTAGTATAGGGTTAATACATGTCTTCTCAGCTAGTTTTGAGCATTGTTGTTGCAGTTTATAATGGTGAAAAGTTTTTACCTCAGTTTTTTGACAGTTTAATCGCACAAAAATTAGAGAATTGGGAGCTTATTGTCGTTAATGATGGCTCTAAGGATAACAGTGAAAGTGTTATCAACTCTTACGCTGATAAATTTACGAATTTGAAAGTATTGTTTCAAGAAAACCAAGGTGTTTCAGTTGCACGCAATACTGGTATGGCAGAAGCAACGGGGAAGTATATTACCTTTCCTGACATTGATGATGAAATTAGTCCGAAAATGTATGGGCGTTTATTAGAAATTGCTTTGTCTGAGGATCTTGATGTTGCGACCTGTAATGGTACATACATTTACACTAATGGTGATGCCCCTAAGGCGATTTTTCCACCGAATAAAGTGCCATCAACAGGTGTAATTTCAGGGCCACAATGGCTTGAGATCGGTTTAAACTCTCGTAAATTTTTACATGTTACTTGGCTAAATCTATATCGTTTAGATATGTTACGTCAGCACAAATTTTTCTTTGAACCGAAACTTCATCACCAAGATATCCCTTGGACAACAGAGGTTTTACTCGTTGCTAAACGCGTTCAGTTTATTAATGAGCAGTATTATCGTTATTTGATCCACAACCAATCAGTTTCCCATTCTCTTTCTGGTGATGAAAGGTCTGTTCGTAAGATCAACACCTATTTGAAAATTATTGATATGCTATTAAAAATCTATCAGCGCTATCCAGAGCAAACTAAGCAAGCTCCAGCGTGTTTATGGCAGGTTGGTAAAGAGGGGTTAGGTATCGTTCAAGCGTTGCTAGCAATTAAATCACCAGAAATAAAAAAAGACATGGTGCAGCAATTTTTTGATAAAGGATACTGGGAAGTTGTTTGGAGTCATGCAACGACCGTGAAGCTAAAATGGCGCTTAATAAGACGTTATATGAAGCTAAAAGAAATTATTAATTCCTAATCATTTGAAAAGGTAGTTTATTTTTATGATAAACTACCTTTCACTTCTATTTGTCTAATCGCTTTAAAGAATCAATAAACATCGCCCATAATTTAGGGTTATCTAGCTTTGTTGCAACTTGAGTATGGCAGTCAGTTGTTGCTTGAGAGCGAAAATCCGTGACGGTCATACCTGTTGTAAGGGCGCCCTGTAATTCAATATTCACCGGTGCTTTTTGTGTATCAATGATTGACGGATCAATTAAATAAGCGACTGCACAAGGATCATGAACGGGAGCATGATCACTGCGACCACTGCGTTGGCGATACCCTGCGGTGTAATAGTTAAGTGATCTAACAACAAACTCACTAATAGGGGTCTTTAACGCAGCAATCTCAGCCATAATACGATCATCAGGCCGAGCTTGATGGGTTAAATCTAACCCAACCATGGTGAGAGGCCACTTTTCATTGAAAACAATATGAGCCGCCTCAGGGTCAATTGCAATATTAAATTCAGAGACCGCAGAACGATTTCCTGTGTGATAGCCGCCGCCCATTAGAACGACTTCTTTGACTAATTCAGTAATTTCTGGAGCCTTTCTTACGGCGAGGGCTATATTAGTCAAACCGCCAATGGGGACTAAGGTGATTGTTTTAGGTGGATTGGCTTTGATTGTATCTATGATTAAATCAACAGCATGACGTTTATCTAGGGGGATAGTTGGTTCAGGAAGGTTTGTACCATCTAACCCACTGATGCCATGAACTTCAGCGGCATTTTGAATCGCTCTAACAAGTGGGCGTGTGCAGCCAGCGGCAATTGGAATCTGTTTTGCACCAGCAAACTCAAGGATCGCTCTTGCATTATGTGTCACTTTTTCTAAAGTTTGGTTACCAACAACGGTGGTTACTGCCACTAATTCAATATTTGGATTACCAAGTGCCAATAAAATAGCCATTGCATCATCATGGCCAGGGTCACAATCCAAAATAATCTTGTGTAAAGGCATTGTATCTCCTTGTATAAAAACAATCTTATCTAATGAGGTAGACTAAGTAATTATCAGTTTTTTTCCTGTGATCAGCTTCTTGTTTACTTATTACACATAAGAAAATTGGTAACAAAATATTAATACTTTTGGACGAGACTGTGATTTGATTAACATATTAATAACAATCGGTTTGAGCTTATCGGCAGAATATGTTTTTTATATCCAGTGAATTCATTGCTTTTATGCGTGAGCGCTTATTAATAAATTAGAGGGGCGAAATGAATAACTATCTCAATAAATTACCTGATGTAATTGATTCTGTTGCAACTAATCAGTTCTACCCTAATTTATTATCGTGGCTATCATCATTCATTACATTTGATAATGCGATTGTTTACTCCTTTGAAAAAGGGTTCCCACCTCGTTTTCTGTCTAAAGTAGAGCAACGCAATAGCGACAGCGTTAACCGAATTTATCAGCGGGGGGCTTATTTAATGGACCCCTTTTACCAAGAGATCCAAAAAGGTGGAGCTTCGAAAGTACTGACATTAAAAGAACTCGCACCTAAAGGCTTCTATCATACTGATTATTACTTGAATTTTTATCGTAAGACAGGTTGGTGTGATGAAGCGGGTTTGTTATTAGAAATTTCAACTGATAGGCAGCTGGGCATTTTTTTTGGTAACGAAGAGAGGCCTTTTTTCTCTGAAAAATATACGCAAGCACCTCTTAAAGATGCATTTGATATTATTTGTAGTATGGCTAGATTACATAAAGAGGTTTTGCCTCATACTGTTTCTAGTTATTACCAACAAGCGGACATGCAAACTCGATTTGGTCTCACACCAAGAGAGTGTGAAATTGTTGAACTGATCCTTGAAGGGAAAGGGTCTCCGCAAATCGCGCAGGCTCTTTTTATTAGTTTAGGAACAGTAAAAAACCACCGTAAAAATATTTATCAAAAGCTAGATATTAACTCACAAGCAGAGTTATTTAACTTATTCATGAACAAGTTTAGCCAATAAACTAAAACGTCATTGCCCCAGTTAACTCATCATTTTTCAGCGTATTATCGGTTTATTTAATTGTTATTATTAACATGGTAATAATTCAATAACTAGTTGAATAATAAAATGAAATTTTTATTTTTTTGGATTTTATTTTTATTTAAATATTCTACCTGCGTCACAAATGTTAATTTTATGTTTTGAATGTCCCTAAAGGGCTATGTAATTGTTAATGTAAGGTTAAGATAATTGGGTTATCACAAGATACTAAATAGGGTATCCATTATGAATAACCAAGTCGAATCACTAACTTATTACGCTGCAACGAAGAAGTACGATCTACGTTTTCCAATCTTAAAAGAAGATATCGATGTTGATGTTGTGATTATTGGGGGTGGGTTTTCTGGAGTTCACACGGCACTAGAGTTGTGTGAAAAAGGCATAACCAATATTGCGATTCTAGAAGGGCGCTATCTTGGTTATGGTGGTTCTGGGCGTAATGGTGGTCAAGTGATGGCGGGTATTGGCCATGATATTGATGCTATTAAAAAATACGTAGGTCCAGAAGGTTTAGAAACCATTTTTAAGCTCAGTAACATGGGCGCTGGGATCATGCGTGAGCGTATTGCTAAATATGATATTGATGCCGATTTTTGCCGCGGATATGCCTATTTAGGTAGTAACAAGCGCCAAGAAAAAACTTTACGCACTTGGCTGAAAGATTTTAAAGCAGTTGATCCTGAAGAAGAAATTGAATTTTATAGTGGTTCTGAATTAAAACAGATCATTGGTTCAGATGCCTATACCTGCGGTATCAAACATATGGGTGGAGGGCATGTCCATTCATTGAATTTATTGCTAGGTGAAGCAAAGGCAATTAGTGAAATCTATGGTGCAAAAATTTTTGAAAACAGCCAAGTATTGAATGTTGAATATGGCAATACCATTACGGTAAGAACGGCGATGGGAACGGTCAAAGCACAGAAAATGTTGTGGGCTTGTGACTCATTCTTAAATGGCCTTGAGCCGACAATTTATCCAAAAACAATCAATACTTACGCTTACCAGTTAATGACGGAACAATTGTCTGACGAATTAATTGAGCAGATTAGCCCAATTCGTGGGGCGTATAGTGATATTCGTCCTGTAATTGATTATTACCGAGTCACTAACGAAAACCGTTTGTTATTTGGCAGTTCGACACATTTGCTTGAGTATATTCCATCAGACCTTAAAGCTTGGAACCGTAACTTAATGTTGAAAGTTTTCCCTTATCTCAAAGATGTCAAAATTGAGTTAGCGTGGGGAGGCCCAATGGCGTGTAGTGCGAATTTATTTCCACAAATTGGCTCATTACCGCAACATAAAAATGTGTTCTATGCGCAAGGCTATTCTGGTTTTGGTGTCACACCTAGCCAGATTGTTTGTAAAGTGCTTGCCGAAGGCATGGTGGAAGGTTCTCATCGTTATGACTTAATGAGTTCAATTCCCCATGCCAATATTATCGGTAAAGATAGTATGCGTAATGTGATTGTTTCGCTCGCAAAAATCATGCATCAAACGTCGGGTTATTGGCAAGGTCGCCGCTAATTCATTATCAGTCTCATTATTTTTGAAATTTATTAAAGGTAAACATCATGATTAGTCCATTATTGCTGAATAAACCACTGCCAGAATTATTAAATATTGGTAGCGTTGCTAATTTAGGGTCTGTTGTTGTTGAAGGTGACCCGCAAGCCAGTGTGGCAATGATCCACGGTGAACCATCCGATAACCTGACTTGTGGGATCTTTGCTTGTACCAAAGGCAAATTTAAAATGATTTACCCATTTGATGAGATGGCGACGGTGCATGAAGGCTCTGTGAAATTAACCGATGTTAAAACGGGTGTCACGGTTGAGTATCATAAAGGCGACTCATGGTTTGCGGCAAAAGGGACTGAAGTTTTATGGGAGATTGAGGCACCACGTTTCGTCAAACACTATCTAGCTTGTGTAAATGCTTAATTAATTCTTATTTAGTGGAGTGATAACGATGAGTGAGTTAGCCCTATTACCAGAAGTCAGTGAATTTTTAAAACGCCAACATGGTCATTTTATCAACGGGTTGCCGGTTTCTGGCAAGGGAGATACTCTTTTTGATGTCGTAAATCCTGCCACTGAGCAAGCTATTGCTAAAGTGAAAGAAGGCACATTAGCGGAAGTGGATGAAGCAATGAACGCCGCTCACGCTGCATTTAAAGGGGTTTGGGCAAATACCACGCCGATGGAAAGAGGGAATTGCTTAAACCGCCTTGCTGATTTATTTGAGAAGCACCTTGAGGAGTTAGCCCAATTAGAAACGCTATGCTCAGGAAAAACAATTCAGCTTTCTCGCTTTCTTGAGGTAGGCTCTTCAGCACAATTTTTACGTTATTTTGCTGGTTGGGCGACAAAAATCAGTGGTGAAACTCTCAACGTTTCATTGCCATCATTTAATGGTGAAAAGTATTCTGCCTTTACACAGCGCGAGCCAGTTGGGGTGGTTGCAGGGATCATTCCTTGGAACTTTTCCATTATGATTTCTATTTGGAAATTAGCAGCGGCATTAACCTGTGGTTGTACAATTGTATTGAAGCCGAGCGAGTTTACGCCTCTGACAATGTTGCGAGTCGCTGAGCTGGCAAAAGAAGCAGGGATCCCTGACGGTGTGATTAACATCGTCAATGGCGGTGGCCGTGAGGTTGGGCCTGCGCTTATTCACCATCCTCTTTGTTCGAAAGTGACATTTACGGGTTCTGTACCAACTGGGTTGGCGGTAGGGCGTACAGCGATGGAGGGTAAGTTAACCCGTGTAACTCTTGAGCTTGGTGGTAAAAATGGCGCTGCATTTTTAGCGGATCTTCCGGTTGAAAAAATTGTCAATGGCATCATTGAAGCAGGGTATCTGAACCAAGGGCAAATTTGTGCGGCTGCGGAGCGTTTTTATATCCCTTCTAAGTTGATGGAGCCTGTATTAACCGAGTTAAAAGCACGTTTATCTGCGATGAAGGTGGGGGCGCCATTAGATGAAACAACGGAAATGGGACCACTGGCAAACAAAGCGCACTATGAAAAAATCTTAGGATTGTTTGAAAAAGCGCGCCAAGAAGGTAATGAAATTATTTATGGTGGGCAGCCAATTGCGGGGACGGGTTACTTTGTTCCGCCAACCATTATTTGTGCGAATAGCCCTGACGATGCATTAATGAAGGAAGAAACTTTTGGCCCAATAGGGACATTCCTCAGCTACGATGATGAGGAGCAACTTATTGAGTTGATGAATAGCACCCCGTTTGGTTTAGCGGCGAGTTTATGGACTAACGATCTCAGCAAAGCGATGCGTATGATTTCACAAATTGAAGCAGGAACGGTTTGGGTGAATATGCACACCTTCCTAGATCCGGCAGTACCTTTCGGTGGCATCAAGTCATCTGGGATTGGTCGTGAGTTTGGCAGTGCTTTTATCGAATATTATACCGAATTAAAATCTGTCATGGTGCGTTATTAGAGTTTAATTAACATTCTTTTTATCAATGTTTCCCGGCTATCGTGCCGGGTTTTTTGTATTTTTATAGATAGAGTGAGTTATTCGTGGCTATGATGGGGGTAACCGTTATTCACGCATAGGTAACAGTATGAAAAAAGTGTTGGTTACAGGGGGAAGTCGCGGTATTGGCCGAGCTACAGCGATTCAATTAGGTCGCCTTGGTATGCATGTGCTGATTAATTATAAAAGTCACCAGCAAGCAGCAGAGGCTGTTGTAGAAAATATTCGCTCAGCCGGTGGTACTGCAAATGCGCTGCGCTGTGATATCAGTAATGAAAATAATGTTGTTGAGCTATTCGCTAGCATCAAAGCGCAGTATGGTGATTTACATTATTTAGTAAACAATGCTGGAATTTTATTTCAACAGTGCCGTACAGAGGTACTGACAGCGGAGCGTATTAATCAGGTATTAGCCACAAATGTGACAGGATTACTGATTTGTTGTCGTGAATTTATCAAACATGCACGCCATTTTAATCAATTTCAAGGCAAAGCCATCGTAAATGTCTCCTCTGCGGCGGCACGCTTAGGTGCTGCTGGGCAATATATTGATTATGCGGCCTCTAAAGGTGCAGTAGATTCAATTACCAAAGGGCTGTCACTTGAACTCGCAGACGTTGGCATTCGAGTTAATGGTGTTCGCCCTGGCTATATTTACACGCAAATGCACAAAGATGGTGGGGAAGAAAGGCGTGTAGACCGTATTGCTTCGCAATTGCCAATGAAAAGAGGGGGAGAACCACGTGAGATTGCAGAAATTATCGTATGGTTGCTAAGTGATGCTGCTTCTTATGTCACAGGTTCGATTATTGATGCAGCGGGGGGCCGTTAGGCTCATTGAAACTTTTCTTGGCGAATGATAAAACCGGATGACACTAATTCGGTTCGGTTGGTTACATTCGCTTTGGTGAAAATGTTGCGTAAGTGAGTCTTTACTGTAGAAAGTGAGACCCCTAATAATAGGGCAATTCGCTTATTGCTCGCGCCTTCTCGTACTAAGTGGATAATTTCTTGTTCTTTGGGTGTATAGGAAACTAGAGAATCAGGTAATACATCGAATGTCATCAATTCAGCAATGGGCAAAATGGCATTTAAACGTATGATTTCCTGTTGGCTAAATGGACTATCACGTAGCACAGAGATCCCCGCAATAATTTTATTTTTTCGACGAATAAAGATCTCTGCCATATCGGTGAGGTTATTTGGTTGCATGAAATCATGATAAAAAGCTTGATTTTTCTGGCGTATGTCGGGTTCCATGCGAACGAGCCTGAGGTCATCATTGCGAAAATTATCAGGATGCAAAGGATCAATTTGGTGAAAATAGGCCAGATAGTCTTGGTGCATCTTTGATGGAATTCCATATAAGACGTAGTTATCAGGTTTCCAGTGATCATTGACGAGGTAATAAACGGATGCTGAGATAGGAATAATATGTGCAATCGTATTAAGACAGCAATCAATCAATGTTTGTTGGTGAAGACTAAACAATGGTGGATTCATGATATTCCCTTCCGTAGCCTCTTAGTCAATTGAATTATTATCATGCCTTTTATTTTTATTAACATAAAGTAAACATGTTAATAACGTGAAGTCGATTGCAGTATTTAAAACTCATAAAAATCTAGCCAAAGAGTGTAAGCTCCTTTTTGGTATCTTTCGCTTATTTTTTATTAACATATTAATGAAGCTTTTGATTCTTATGCGTTGATATATAATAAATTATCTTAATTTTGGATTGAATTGCAGGTACTTTTCGCTATTAAAATCAACCTCCCTCTCCCTCTGGGTATCGTCCTTTAGAACGATAGCGACCTATTTGTGCTTATTTTTATAGTGGCCATGTAGTCACTCTATCTTTACAAAAAATTCACATTTATGACTGCATAAAGAGCGAGAGGGAAGCAAAATGAATTTATCCTCAAAATTGTCGTCACATTTAGAGAAAGGAAAGATTGGCTTTCCTACCACACTGGCTAGCTCTGCGGGGTTGATTATGGCCAGCCCCGTTATTTTAACCGTCACTAGCGGATTCGGTATTGGCGGTGATACTTTTGCTTTAGCAGTGCTACTTAGTTTCATTATGATGCAAGCTCAGCTCACCACGTTTTCAGAAGCAGCGGCTATCTTGCCAACGTCGGGGTCGGTATATGATTATATTTCTTGTGGAATGGGGCGTTTTTGGGCGATAACCGGTGCACTCTCTGCCTATTTAATTGTGCACGTCTTTGCAGGGACGGCCGAAACCATACTTTCTGGGATTATGGCATTGGTCAACTTTGAGCATTTAAACACAGTTCTAGAAACTAGTCATTCTTCATGGATGGTTGGTGTTGGGCTGGTGGTAACTTTCGGTATCTTAAATGCATTTGGTATTGAAGCTTTTGGTAAAGTTGAAGTGGTACTGACTTTTGTGATGTGGTCAACACTGGTTATTTTCAGTGTGAGTGGCCTATTGATGCCTTTTCACGTCGATATGGAAGGTTGGTTTGGCAGCCCATTGAATACTGATCCAGAGTTGGTGTTAAGCTTTGTAGGTATGGCGATGTTCATGTTTGTGGGATGTGAATTAGTGACTCCAATGGCGCCTGAAATTAAAAATTCAGCTAAAGTTATTCCACGAGCGATGACGACAGGCTTGTTCTGTGTTGCCCTGTGTATGGTGCTATTTGGTGCAGCCTTGGCAAACCAAGTGGAAAACGTGGTGGTTGACCCGCAAACAGGCACACGTTTACTGGAAACACCAATGGCAATCCCTGCCTTTGCAGAAATTGTGATGGGGGAGTTCGGTAAATACTGGATTGGTGTTGCTCTATTACTTGCGGGTGGTGCAACGATCAATACATTAATGGCAGCAGTGCCACGTATTCTATATGGTATGGCGTTAGATGGTGCACTACCACGTATTTTTACTTACTTGCACCCTCGCTTTAAAACCCCCGTATTTGGCATTTTAGTGGCAGTGATGATCCCTTGTTTACATGCTTTTGCTATTCAAGGGGATCTTGACCGCATCATCCCTCTGGTATTAGCTGCAGTTTGCTCTTGGGGAACCGCTTATTTGTTAGTGACGCTTTCCGTTGTATTATTACGCATTCGTCGCCCTGATTTACACCGTGCTTACCGTTCACCATTTTTCCCACTACCACAGATTATTTCGAGTGTGGGTATTATTCTTGCAATCATCTATATCACCCCCCCGGGTATGAATAAGTCAGATGTGTATATTCCATTTGCAATTATGTTAGGAATAACGGCCAGTTACGCTCTTATTTGGACGGTTTTCGTACAAAAAGTAAATCCTTTCAAACCTGTCGATGTTGAATTAGTTTTATCAAATTCATTCAGAGATGAAGATATTGAAGGAGGCCAACTTGAGCCATTACGCAACCTCGCCTAAGCCTTCAGTGTGGCAACGCTTAGGCAGTTTAACAAAAAAGCGACTGCCAACGGGGTATCAAGCTGGATTAACACTCAATCGTGTTGAGAAAGATATGACTCCCTACCCGTGTGAGTGGAAAGCACCGGGGGTCTTGCAGATCTTACCGCAGTCTGAGTTGGTTGTTGAAGTGACGGAGCGCCCAAGAAAACTGTTTCTGGCTTTTATTGTATACACGCGCTTTGTGGTATCTGGTTTTTGTGCTCAGAATATTAACGCAACAATAGAGGTAAAAACACGGGGCTCAGTGAAAAAAAAACATATCCATTTTGTATCGAAACAAATGGATGGGCAGAAAGTCATTGATTGGATAAATGAATATCCTATTATCAAACAAACATTAGCTGAATTGGATTTTAATCATTGCTTAATAGAATTTAATAACGGTCAGTGGCATTGTGAAATAGAGCCTTTTACTGCATCTGAAATGGTAAGCCGTATTCCTGCAACGCGCCGTTATCTGAGGCTTGAAGCCAAACAGCGGCATCGTTTATTGAGTGTACTACAATTAATGAGTCAACTGATGGAAAAACATGCGCAGATCCATTGAGTTTAAACAGGTTTTTTGATAGTAATAATTATTATCAGTTGACTCATTAGGACTAGATGTGAAATCTTTGCCGCTTTTAGGGTGTATTCTATTTTCTTGTACAGCAATGGCCTCGAATTCAGACTGTATTCGTTTGGCCGAACTCTCTTCTGCACAGGGAGTACATGACAGCGAGGGTCGTAGTTGCTTATTTTTTGAGGTATCACAGCAAGATTTTATTAAACAACATGGTGATGGGGTTTCCACTGCCATATTATTGGATGCAAAGAAACAACCAATTCGAACGTTGCAAGAATATGGTTCAGCGCAAGAACCCCACTCTGTAGATTATCTCGTACCTGAAAACGGGGTGTATTACCTTTCATTAAAAGGGGAGCCAGGGAAGCCTTGGCACTTACAGTTTAATGTTAGCACTTACCAGCCTTTAGATATCAAAAAAGAGGGAGAGCCCGTTAGCTCTAAGTTACAGAGCTTATTGGATGAATATTACAGTGATGGTGACTCGACAGCTTTTTGGCAGGCTGTTGCTGCACAAGGGACACCATTAATTGAGAACCTTCCAGGTAAGCAGAAACGGGCTACCTTTTTGTGGCGAGGGGCAAAGTCAAATGTCTATATTTTAGGCGCTCCGTCTGGTAATCATGAACGAATGGCGCATTTACCGGATACGGATATTTGGTATCGCTCATTTATTATTCCTGATGATACGTTGACTCAATACAAAATTGCGCCAGATATTCCAACTGTGCCTGAAGGCGGGTTCGCACAGCGTAAAGCGATTTTAGTCACCGCACAGGCTGATCCTTATAATCCTCATGTTGTTCCTTCATTCATCACCGACAAATACAACCGTTTTTCCGTGTTATCACTTGCTCCGCAGATACGCCAATGTAACTTCCCTGAGATAGAAAATACAGGAGTACAGGGGCATTTGGAAACGTTCACACTTTCTAGCCAAGTTTTGAAAAATGAAAGAAAAATTACGGTGTATCGCCCAAATGTACCGATGGAGCAACCTGCACTTTTGGTGTTATTAGATGGCCAAATTTATCTACAAAATTATCAAATGGCGAAATTTTTTGATAAGTGGATAAATGGTGGTGATCTTCCTGCAATGAATATTGTATTTGTTGATAGCATTAATTCAGATCGCCGTGGGGACGAATTACCTCCCAATGATGATTTCCCTAAATTGCTGGTGGATGAATTAATGCCGCTACTCGCCAAAAAAGGCATTCAAGCAGAGGCAAATCGTACCATTATTGCAGGCTCTAGTTTTGGTGGGTTAGGGGCGACTTGGAATGCATTACAACATCCGGAAGTGTTTGGTAATGTACTTAGCATGTCAGGTTCTTATTGGTGGGCGCCAAAGGGGGAAGATCCTGAATGGTTGATCCGTCAGATAGAAAACATGCCCCCACTGCCCATTCGCTTTTTCCTTGAAGCGGGGTTATTTGAACAAAGAGGTAGTTGGGGTGGGATTATTCAAAATCATTATCGCTTATTTGATGTGCTAAAACACAAAGGTTATCAGGCGGACGCACTAGAGTTACCGAGTGGACATGATTATGTTTCTTGGTGTGAAACGCTGTATGAAGGCACAAAACAGCTAGCCTCGCAGTGGTAAATTACGCCTATTATTGTGACAAAAAGCAGCTTATATGGAGCTGCTTTTTCACATTTATGACAACCATCTTTATTCCGCAATAAAAACGTCATTCAACTGTCATCTAGCTCCTTTAGCATGCCTATTATTATTTGAAGCATACATTCTCTTTTTCATTATTGATTGGCAAGGAAACAGTTATGACGGGTAATTTTATGAAATCCCTTTTAGCGGTTACGGTAAGCACGTTAGTTTTAGGTACTACAATTCCTGCTTATGCCGCAGATAAAAATGATGCCGTTTCTGAAAATCGAGCTGCTCAAGGCGATATTACTAAATTTGGCGGAGCGCGTCGTTTAGCGACTGAACAAACTGACATAATGAAAGCGGCTCTTCATAATGGTCAAGCTAAAAATGTGATTTTATTTATCGGTGATGGTATGGGAGATTCTGAAATTACCGTCGCACGTAACTATGCAGAAGGTGCTTCTGGCTTTTTCAAAGGTATTGATGCACTGCCTATTACGGGGCAATATACCCATTATGCGTTAGATAAAAAAACGCAGAAACCAGACTATGTGACTGACTCTGCGGCTTCGGCGACAGCATGGTCATCTGGTGTGAAAACGTATAATGGTGCATTAGGGATTGATGTCTTTGGCAATGACCATGAAACTTTAATTGAAATTGCGAAGCGTAACGGTAAAGCAACGGGTAACGTAACCACGTCTGAAATTCAAGATGCAACACCAGCGGCACAGTACTCTCATGTGAGTGCGCGTAAATGTTATGGTCCTGAAGAAACGTCAGAAAAATGTGCGACGAATGCGTTAGAAAATGGCGGACGTGGTTCAATTTCAGAACAATTGCTGGTGACGCGTGCTGATGTCACTTTAGGTGGCGGAGCAAAAAGTTTTCAACAAGAAGCGAAGGCTGGCGACTATAAAGGCAAAACGCTAGAACAACAAGCGATTGAGCGTGGTTTTAATATTGTACGTGACGTAAATGCCTTGAATGATGTTAAAGTGGCCAACCAAGACAAACCTGTTTTAGGCTTATTCCATGATGGCAATATGGCGGTCGCATGGGAAGGTCCGAAAGCCGTTCATTATGGTAATATTAATAACCCGCCACTTGAGTGTAAGCCGAACGCAAAATTAGACCCTAATGCACCGACATTAGCGCAAATGACTAAAAAAGCGATTGAGTTATTGGAAGTCAACCCAAATGGTTTCTTCTTACAAGTTGAAAGCGCCTCTATTGACAAACAAGATCACAAAGCCAATCCATGTGGTCAAATTGGTGAAACCGTCGCCCTTGATGAAGCGGTACAAGTCGGCTTAGATTTTGCGAAAAAACACGGTGATACATTAGTTATCGTGACTGCCGATCACTCTCATTCAAGCCAAATTATTCCAGAAGGCACTAAATCCACAGGTTTAACTCAAGCGCTGATCACCAAAGATGGCTCTGTCATGGTTGTCAACTACGGTAACTCTGAAGAGGATGACTCACAGGAGCATACGGGAGCTCAGCTACGTGTGGCAGCTTATGGCCCACATGCGGCAAATGTAATGGGTCTGACTGACCAAACCGATTTGTTCTTTACCATGCGTGATGCGATGGGATTGAAGCAATAAACCAACCCTGTAGTGAAAATTCTCTGCGATAGGATGTTGCAGAGAATTTTTTATTTCTCTCTAACTTCTCGTTTTCTTTCAACCATCCCTCAATAGCACCATGAAATATTTGAACTTATTTTTTTATTGTTTATCTTGATGATTAAGTATTAGATAACAATAAATGTGCTTATTTATAAGTACAAATAATGAGAAAAATATAATGAGAGAAATTCGCAAACTACAGAGAGATGAAATCCCATCCGTTTGGTCAATTGATCGCACTGAATTAATTGAGCATCTTTATTTATATCAAGATGGAAATCTAGTGCTATCAAAGCAGCGTTTTGATATGAAAGGTTGGCCTGAGGGGGAGCCTGAGGCATATACCCCACATTTGTTGGAAAGCTATGATCAAGGTGCTATTTTTTTAGGTGTGTTTGAGAAAGACAAACTCATTGCTGCGGCAAGCCTAGATAATGTGTGGCGTGGTGAGCAAAAAAACTTATTACAATTGTCTTTTTTGCATGTTAGTTATCCATATCGCGGTGAAGGGTTAGCAGGGAGATTGTTTCAGCAATGTGTTGATATTGCTATAGAAAAAGGGGCGAAAGGACTATATATTTCAGCGACACCATCTGAAAATACAGTTCATTTTTACCAATATCTTGGCTGTACACTGATTGAAGAACCCGATCCTGAGTTGTTCGCCTTAGAACCCGAAGATATTCATTTTGTTTACTGGTTTGGCTGATATATTGAGGTGATGAATTAGGTGTGATGTTGAACAAAAAATATTGAAATTTACTAAAAAGTAGATATTATTGATAATCATTATCATTTAGTGTTGTTGAGGTCATTATGCCAACTAGCATATCAAAAACCACCGGCTTACGACGTATAGGTGCGGGTTTATGGGGCGTTTTCGCAGTGATATTGCTGAGCATTGTTTATGTACTTAGCAGCATAGGGTTAGATAGCCTTAGAGTCGTAATGATCACTATGATGGTTGCGACCGCAGGGATGCTATTTAACCGAGGCTCACGGCGTTTGTTGATTATTCCTGCTGTTATTTCTTTGGCTTGTTTTTTAATGGCTTTTGTACTGCAAAGATAATTTGGTAAATCGTTTACTGGCTCGATAGTTGCGGGCCTGTAAATCATTTATTGATGTATTATTAGGCTAATTATTTATCGGTGATGTAGCAAAATAATGTCAGAACAGGGGTTATTTTCTGAAGAGATACCTGAAAAGGTAAATACTGACTGACCCGTGGTGCGAAAGGGGGGACTTGAACCCCCACATCCAAAGGACACTAACACCTGAAGCTAGCGCGTCTACCAATTCCGCCACCCTCGCAATACCGTCTCGTCAATACTAAATTATTGTTGTTTATCTCAAAATTAGTGGTGCGAAAGGGGGGACTTGAACCCCCATGTCCGAAGGACACTAACACCTGAAGCTAGCGCGTCTACCAATTCCGCCACCCTCGCAATGCCAAACTAAATTTTGATACAGCGATACTTTTTACCTAATAACGATGTGGGGCGGATTTTAGGCTAATTTTGGCGAACGTCAATAATTTTTTAGGAGACAGTTTTTTATTTGCTGAAAAAATGGCCACCTATTGTAGCTGGCCATGTTACCTACATTAAAAATTGTAGTTTAGTGTGTTTCTAGAAGAAACGTTTAGCGCTTAGTCGCTTGGTAAACTTTAAATTTACCCGTTTTTGCTAGCACTTCGTGACCGCCAAATGCTTTATCTAACAAATCAGGATAAGGTAAGAAGGCATTAGCTACGATGCGTAAGCGCCCACCTTTTTTCAGGAATTTAGGGGCTTGGTAGATCATGTTTTCAACAGCACGGTAACTGGTATTCAGGCCATCATGGAACGGTGGATTAGAGATAATCCAATCAAATTTATCATGAATGTCTGAGTAGGCATCACTGGCAACTACTTTTCCTTCGAGCTTATTTGCTTCTAAGGTTGATGTTGCAGAGTCTATTGCAGAGGCGCTGACATCGCTTAATGTCAGATTGATGTCTGGGTTTTGTGAGCCAACTACGGTTGCAAGCACACCGTTACCACAGGCGAGATCAAGCAGGTCACCACTCATTGGCTCTGTGAGGGTTGACAGTAGCAAGTCGCTGCCAATATCAAGTTCCATATGGCTAAAGACACCCGGTAAGGCATTAATTCTCACATTATCAATCTGATAATGGCGCCACCAGCGGTCAATATCAAAAGTGGTTGGTTGCTCTAGTTCACCATAGTACAAGCCACAGCGGCGGGCGGAGTCAATTTTTTGTAAACTAGCGATTCCCTCCATAATGGACTCTGCGCTTTTCACACCGCTACGGTTTTCACCAACGATAAAAATTTGGCTACCTACAGGGAGGTGAGTGCAAAGATCATCAAGCTGGAAACAAGCTTCTTGTTTATTTTTTTGCCAGAAGTAGATCAGAGTATTGCAAGGCTGAATAAACTCCGCGGGTGTTGTGGTGGAAAATAGTGCCATTTCCCCCATCAATGGTTGTAACCGTTTCCAATGGTGGTATTGATTAGTAACCACTCGAACACTTGTGGCGTCTATCATGGCAGCCAATTCATCCTGAATGTCACCGGCCAAAATGACATGACGATCTGTAAAATGCTCGAGATGGCGCTGAATAACTTCGCTGGCAGGTGTCAGTAATGACATATTCTGTCAATCTCCTAAAATAATAAAAACCGATAACACATTACCAGAAATGAGATAAATAGCATTGCTCTGTTGGCGCTATTAATCCCCTTTGATAAGATGTGGTTGTAAAATTGCGACTGGAAAATTATATGACACGACGTGACAGGCTTTTAGAACAAATGGGGATCACTCAATGGATGGTGAGAAACCCTGCCGTGTTACGTGGTGAACGTGGTGTAAGGTTCCCAGCGTCGACTAAGCTTATTATTATTACTGATGAGAACCTTGATTTAAACAGCCAACTGCTAAAAGATATTTTTCTATCAATGAATATTACGCAAGATGATGTTGTTTGTGTGAATTCAGAGCAGTTAAGTTTAATCCCAACACCAATAACCATTCCTTGTTGGGTCTTGGGTGGTGAAATCCACCCTGAAGGTGTGAAAATTATGTTTATTTCTCCTGTTTTGTCGGAACTTATATTGAGTCACAGCGCAAAACAGGCACTATGGAAACAAGTTTATCAATATGATGAAAATTTCACCACTAAAGCAATCTGATCTTGCGACGGCCTTCTTAATTGAGAAACTAAGCCATGATTTTCCGTGGACTGAGCGAGTTTTCTACGGAAATCAAGGGGAAAAGTACCATAATCTAAAAATTTCTATTAATAATCAAATTGTTGGTTATGCAATAACACAGTATGTTTTGGATGAGGCGACGTTGTTTAATATTGCCATCCACCCAGATTACCAAGGAAAAGGATATGGCCGTTTGCTGCTGGAACAGCTTATCGGTGACCTCGTCAAGAAAGGGATATTAACCCTGTGGTTAGAGGTTAGGGAGTCAAACGCATCGGCTTTGCATCTTTATGATAAACTCGGTTTTCACCAAGTTACAGTTCGTAAAGACTATTATCCCGCGAAGAAAGGCAGAGAAGATGCATTAGTGCTGGCTTTAACCTTATTTAATGACCAGTAATATACTTAATTTATTTTTCAGAGGTTCTCGCCATGTCACAATTCAATATCGCGGTTATTCCGGGTGATGGTATTGGTACAGAAGTTATCCCTGAAGGGCTTAAAGTTCTAGAGGCTGCTGCAAATAAATATGATGTAAAACTTAATTTTACGCATTTTGATTGGTCATGCGAAACCTATCATCGTACAGGGCGTATGATGCCTGAAGATGGCTTAGAGCAACTGAAAAAGTTTGATGCCATTTTCTTAGGTGCAGTAGGGTTTCCTGGCGTTCCAGACCATATTTCTTTGTGGGGGTTATTATTGCCCATCCGCCGTGCATTTAACCAATATGTTAATCTACGTCCAGTTCGCTTGTTTGATGGGATCAAGTGCCCATTAGCGGATAAAAAACCAGGTGATATTGATTTTTATGTGGTTCGAGAGAATGTGGAAGGGGAATATTCGGCTATCGGTGGCATTCAATATGAAGGTACTGATGAAGAAATGGTGCTGCAACAAAGTGTATTTACCCGAAAAGGGACTGATCGTATATTAAAGTATGCGTTTGAATTAGCGCAATCACGAGAGAAAAAGCACTTAAGCTCAGCGACGAAATCGAATGGATTGTTTCATTCAATGCCTTATTGGGACAGCCGTGTTGCGCAAATGGCAAAGCACTATCCTGAGATCAAAGTAGATCAGTTCCACATTGATATTTTTGCCGCCAACCTTGTCAGAATGCCGGAATTCTACGATGTGATTGTTGGGTCAAATTTATTTGGCGATATTCTGTCTGATTTAGGTCCGGCTTGTACGGGCACTATTGCGATTGCGCCATCCGCAAATATCAATCCTGAAAAACAATTTCCGTCGATGTTCGAACCTGTTCATGGTTCGGCTCCAGATATTGCAGGCCAAAATATTGCCAACCCTATCGGTACCATTTGGGCAGCGGCCATGATGATGCAGCACTTAGGTTGTGCTGATATGCACGATACTATAATGTCAGCGGTAGAAACTGCCATCAAAGAGCGCAAATATTTAACCCGCGATATGGGGGGAAATGCGAGTACTCAGGCATTAGGCGACGAAATCGCCCGTCTTGTGAAGGCTTAATTCTTTCACTGTAATGGCTTATTCGTCAAAAAATCGGGGTACTGTTTTCCCTGTACCTCGATGCTTTGATTGTTAATACCCCGAAGATCTGCGAAAATAACCACCAATTTTGATTAACAAAACGGATTTGCTGCGCTTAGAGCCAAATCGAGCCTCTTTGAATGCCTATACAAATCTGTATATAAACGAAAAGAACGGTTAAATGACAGATCAGAACTTTCTCCATGAAGTTAGCACTCGCAGAACGTTTGCTATCATATCCCACCCCGATGCGGGTAAAACCACAATCACTGAAAAAGTGTTATTGTTCGGGCACGCTATTCAACGTGCAGGTACGGTAAAGGGTCGTGGCTCTAATCAGCACGCTAAATCCGACTGGATGGAAATGGAAAAGCAGCGTGGTATTTCGATTACCACCTCTGTCATGCAATTTCCGTATAATGATTGCCTCGTTAATTTACTGGATACCCCTGGGCACGAAGACTTCTCTGAAGATACTTACCGTACATTAACGGCGGTTGACTGCTGCTTAATGGTCATTGACTCAGGTAAAGGGGTTGAAGACCGGACGCGTAAATTGATGGAAGTGACGCGTTTACGTGATACACCAATCTTAACCTTCATGAATAAGTTGGACCGTGACATTCGTGATCCAATGGAATTATTGGATGAAGTGGAAAATGAGCTAAAAATTGCGTGTTGTCCAATCACATGGCCTATCGGTTGCGGTAAATTATTCAAGGGTGTTTATCATTTGCTGCGCGATGAGACGATCCTATACCAAACAGGGCAAGGTCATACTATTCAAGAAGTGCGTATTATCAAAGGGTTAAATAACCCAGACTTGGATGTTGCTGTAGGAGATGAGCTGGCGGCTCAATTGCGTGAGGAACTTGAACTGGTTCAAGGTGCATCTCATGAATTTGATCATGATGCTTTTTTAGAAGGGGAGTTAACCCCTGTATTCTTCGGTACAGCGTTGGGGAACTTTGGTGTTGACCACATGCTTGACGGCTTAGTCGAGTGGGCTCCAGCCCCGCAACCCCGCCAAACTGACATACGAGAAGTAAAAGCAACGGAAGAGAAATTCACCGGCTTCGTATTCAAAATTCAAGCCAATATGGACCCAAAACACCGTGACCGTGTTGCATTTATGCGTA
Organism: Providencia sp. Me31A; assembly: GCF_050487165.1. Classification (NCBI taxonomy): domain Bacteria; kingdom Pseudomonadati; phylum Pseudomonadota; class Gammaproteobacteria; order Enterobacterales; family Morganellaceae; genus Providencia; species Providencia sp. Me31A. The sequence goes on along the minus strand of NZ_JBKQGZ010000028.1, from coordinate 30,073 downwards.
TTGTTTCAGGTACTTATGAAAAAGGCATGAAATTACGTCAAGTGCGTATTAAGAAAGATGTGGTGATTTCCGATGCATTAACCTTTATGGCAGGAGACCGCTCACAAGTGGAAAATGCCTATGCCGGGGATATTATTGGGTTACATAATCATGGCACGATTCAAATTGGTGATACCTTTACTCAAGGCGAAGAACTAAAATTCACGGGTATTCCTAACTTTGCCCCTGAATTGTTCCGTCGCATCCGTTTACGCGATCCGCTAAAACAAAAACAATTATTGAAAGGCTTGGTTCAGTTATCTGAAGAAGGTGCGGTACAGGTATTCCGTCCTTTAACCAATAATGACCTAATTGTTGGTGCGGTGGGGGTGCTACAGTTTGATGTTGTCGTTTCACGCTTAAAAAGCGAGTATAATGTTGAAGCGATTTATGAGGCAGTCAATGTTTCAACGGCTCGCTGGGTCGAGTGTGATGATGTGAAGAAACTCGAAGAGTTTAAACGTAAAAATGAGCAAAACTTAGCATTAGATGGTGGCGATAACTTATCGTATATCGCACCAACGATGGTAAACTTGAACCTCACCAGTGAGCGTTACCCAGACGTTAAGTTCCGCAAAACTCGCGAGCACTAATTTCGACTATCAACCCGCTACGTGAATAGTAGCGGGTAATCCACTTTCGACCTTCATTTTTAGTCTATTTCTCCATTATATTATTTAATATGTCAGGAATATTCTGTCTTTAGTGCATTTCTCTTTATTTTTTATGTTTTTTTACTTAGGCTGTATAGGTCATCAGTCCATCACAGTAAAAGGAAGGTTTTTTATGAAAAAAGCAACGCTATTAAACTGTTTCGGGGTTGTTGGGTTGAGCTTGGTGCTGGCAGCATGTAACTCATCATCAGATAGCGCTTTGAAAAAACAAGCCTCACAGACGTGGGACAATGCAGCAAAAACGGTAGAAATGGCAGGGAACGATACAGGTAATGCCATTTCCAGTGGTGCAAAGAGCACCGGTGAGTACATTGATGATTCCTCTATCACTGCGGATGTAAAAGGCAAGTTACTGGGCACTAAAGGCATTTCAAGCAACAGTGTATCAGTGAAGACCGTCAACGGGGTTGTATACCTCTCTGGTTTTGTCAAATCAGCAGATCAAATTGATAAAATCGTACAGGTTGCATCGCAGGTTAATGGGGTGAAATCGGTACAAAATGGCTTAGTCATTGCCAATTAGTTTGTACATAAATATTGAATAGCCCAAATAGTTGAATATTTATTAAACAAATCCATTAGAGTGAGCTTTCGTTAGGAAGCTCTTCTATTGTTAAAGTGCGTGAAAGTGGCAAGTTAAAGCAGTAAATAACACATCATTAAGGGTCACTATGGGAAAACACGTTTCAGTAACATTAGGTACTATCGAGCCCCTCGCATTCTTAGATGATATTAATCCGGGGAAAACTGCGCTGATTTGTGAAGGCGGAGGGCAGCGAGGGATTTTTACTGCAGGTGTACTGGACGAGTTTTTAATCTGCGACTTTAACCCTTTTGACCTAATGATTGGTACCTCAGCAGGAGCACAAAATCTTTCCGCTTATATTTGTGGTCAAGTAGGCTATGCTCGACGTGTGATCACTCGCTATACCACGAATTCTGCATTTTTTAATCCATTACGCTTTATTCGGGGTGGACATCTTATCGATCTCGATTGGCTGGTGGAAACTACGGCAAATGAATGTCCTCTTCGTATGCAGGCGGGACTAGATTTATTGAAGTCTGGTCGTGAGTTTTATATGGGAGCAAGCCGCAGTGATGATTTTACTGCTGAGTTTCTACAACCAACGGATGCGAATTCTTGGTTAGATATGATCCGCGCCTCAAGTGCCATTCCCGGTTTTTATCGAACGGGTGTTGAGTTTGATGGCACCTTATATCATGACGGTGGGATCAGTGCCGCTGTTCCGGTTGAAGAGGCCTATCGCCGTGGTGCAGATACCATCGTCGTGATCCGTACAGTGCCCTCCCAAATGTATTTCACACCGGAATGGCTGAAAAGAATGACCCAATGGCTGGAAGGCGACAGTAATAGTTTGCAGCGTATGGCGACTATGTTGAAAGTTCATTTAAACAGTTACCGTAAGACGCAGGAATTTATTGAAAATCCCCCTAACGATGTACAGATATTTGAAATTTATCCTCCTGTTCCACTAAAAAGCAGCGCACTAGGCAGTAAAATTTCCTCATTAAATGAGGATTATCATACAGGTAGGCGTTGTGGCCGCTACTTTATCGCGGCGCTCGGTGAGGCATTTAATCAAAATCTTCCTACCTTTAGCCGTACTCTTGAGCAGAAAATAGAAGATAGCCCCATTGATATCGACATGGTGTCTCAAGAACAAGAGGACTTAGTGCCTGCGGTCATGGCGGACACCGTAATAGGGGGGCTGCAAGTCAATGACAATCGAGACGGCTAATCCAAAATTTATCGACACTCACTGTCATTTTGATTTTCCTCCTTTTAGTGATTCTTTCACTGAAAGCCTGTCGCTTGCACAGCAAAGCGGGGTGAGTGAGATTATTATTCCGACGGTTAGTGTCGATAATTTTCAGCGAGTTTGGCAATTGGCACAGCAGTATCCACAGTTATATGCCGCAATGGGGCTCCATCCGCTATATTTGAGCCAATGCCATGATCAACATATTGATATTTTGGTCGATTATCTTAATCGGAAAGACAAAAAGTGCGTAGCTGTAGGGGAAATAGGCCTCGACCTATATATGCAAGACCCTCAATTTGAGCGCCAACAATCAGTATTATCCACTCAGTTAAAATTAGCAAAACAGTTTGATTTGCCTGTTATTTTGCACTCACGTAAAAGCCATGACCCCTTAGCGGCCATGTTACGTCGCATTGATGTCCCTGCTCGCGGTGTGATACACGGTTTTGCTGGGAGTTTATCTCAAGCTCAAGCCTTTGTTAAACTAGGTTATTATATTGGTGTGGGAGGAACGATTACCTATGAAAGAGCAAATAAAACGCGTTATGTGATGTCCCAATTGCCCCTTTCCTCGTTGCTCTTTGAAACGGATGCGCCTGATATGCCTGTTTCTGGCTTCCAAGGTGAGCCTAATCGGCCTGAACGTATTCAATGGGTTTTTCGCTCATTATGTGAACTTCGCCACGAATCCCCTTCTGAAATAGCGCAACAACTTTACAACAATAGTTTGTCGTTATTTAATCTAGCAAAGTAAAATTGCCTCTATAAATATAAATAATATTTATGTAATGCAGTTATATATCAAGTTTAATCCATTCAGCTTTTACTGTCATAAATTATGTTTTTAGTGCCTTTTTAGACTACATTAAGATGTTTTTGTGATTTTAGTCACATCGTTTGAATTTTTACTGCTTATTGCAGTACGTATTTGTGATGAAAGCTGCGGGTTATTCATGATGACTAGGTATAATCATCAGACTAAAAATCAAGGAGACTCACACGTTTCCTTATATATCAACCTAAAATAAAGTGAACAGGGATTCTTCCATGCAGCTCATTATGAGTATTATAGGAATGGCGGTACTTATCGCGATAGCTGTCCTATTTTCTAGCAATCGCCGAGCGATCCGGCTACGTACAGTCGGCGGCGCATTTTTAATCCAACTTGCCATTGGCGCATTAATTCTTTACGTACCCGCAGGGCGTAACGTGCTTCAAAACGTGTCTGATGCTGTTTCTAAAGTGATCGGTTATGGTCAAGATGGCATGAGTTTTATCTTTGGTGGTCTTGTTTCCGATAAAATGTTTGAATTATTTGGGGGCGGCGGTTTTATTTTTGCGTTCCGCGTATTACCAATAATCGTCTTTTTCTCTTCACTGATAGCGGTACTTTACTATTTAGGTATCATGCAGTTAGTCATTAAAATATTAGGTGGTGCCCTGCAAAAAGTACTCGGAACATCAAGAACAGAATCTTTATCAGCTACGGCAAATATCTTTGTTGGGCAAACAGAGGCACCACTGGTGGTTCGCCCATACATTGCAACTATGACAACGTCTGAGCTATTCGCCATTATGTGTGGTGGTTTGGCGTCTGTAGCAGGCTCTGTATTGGCAGGTTATGCGCAAATGGGTGTTCCGATGGAATATTTGATTGCCGCATCATTTATGGCTGCACCGGGCGGTTTGTTATTCGCTAAATTAATGGTTCCTGAAACTGAAGATATTAAAGATAGAGTTAATGCGACAGATTTAGTGGCTGAAGACGAACGTCCTGCTAATATCATTGATGCGGCGGCGTCGGGAGCTTCATCAGGGATGCAGTTAGCATTGAACGTTGGTGCGATGTTATTAGCGTTCATTGCCTTAATCGCTTTAATTAACGGGATATTAGGTGGCATTGGCGGTTGGTTTGACTACCCTCAATTGTCCCTTGAGTTATTATTAGGCTGGCTATTCGCCCCTATTGCATATCTGATTGGTGTACCTTGGAATGAAGCGACAATAGCAGGTTCTTTCATCGGGCAGAAAATTGTAGTGAATGAGTTTGTTGCCTTTATGAACTTTGGTGAATACATGAAGGCGGATGCAGATGTCATTGCGGCAGGTAAACAAGTGTTATCTGACCATACCAAAGCGATTATTTCTTTTGCATTGTGTGGGTTTGCTAACTTATCATCAGTGGCTATCTTACTGGGTGGTTTAGGTGGAATGGCGCCAAATCGCCGAGGCGATGTTGCTCGTTTAGGTATGAAAGCGGTCATGGCCGGAACTCTGTCTAACTTGATGAGTGCGACAATTGCTGGTTTCTTCTTAACATTGGGTGCAGTCGCAATTATCTAATTGATTTCTGATAGCGATGAGCTCGTTATTTGAAGCTAATATAACGGAAGGGTGATTGTCCTTCCGTTTTCATTTTGATGGTTTATATTCTTTTAATAGCTGCTTATCTCAAGTCCAAATTTTCAGCTATTCTTAACTTAGCCAATTATTGCTTAGAGCAGTAAATAAAAGCCATTTGAGTGAATAAATTGATAGCCTGATCGGCTAAAATGAGATTTAGTTAACATTTTTAATTTTGATAATGTAACATTCAGTCGATTAATGTGATTTGTAGCACATAAAATAGCAGGGTTTCATGGTCAAATAGCCATTAGTAAGCTGCTATGGAACTGCTAGTTCTAAGAGTGAAATTACTCTAGGGCATGATGCGGTGAGAAGGATCTCAGCTGCTCAGTTCGGAAAAACCGACTAGCATCTTTAAGGAACCAAGCCCGCTCGCCAACAAAGAACGTGTCGTTCTGAAGAATTAACAACGTTGGAGAGTTATATGACTGATTTAAAAGCAGCCGCACAACGCGCGCTGACCCTGATGGATTTAACAACATTAAATGATGACGATACAGATGCAAAAGTTATCACATTATGTCATCAGGCGAAAAGCCCAGCTGGCAATACAGCTGCAATCTGTATTTACCCTCGTTTCATTCCAATCGCACGTAAAACATTACGTGAACAAGGTACCCCTGATGTTCGTATTGCGACAGTAACTAACTTCCCACATGGTAATGATGATATTGAAATCGCATTAGCGGAAACGAAAGCGGCGATTGCTTATGGTGCAGACGAAGTTGACGTGGTTTTCCCATACCGTGCACTGATTGCAGGTAATGAACAAGTCGGTTTTGACTTAGTGAAAGCCTGTAAAGAGGCTTGTGCAGCAGCGAATGTATTACTGAAAGTCATTATTGAAACAGGCGAATTAAAAGATAAGGCGCTGATTCGTAAAGCTTCTGAAATTTCAATTAAAGCAGGTGCTGATTTTATTAAAACTTCAACGGGTAAAGTGCCTGTTAACGCGACACTAGAAAGTGCTGAAATCATGATGCAGGTCATCAGTGATATGGGTGTGGCGAAAACCGTTGGCTTTAAACCTGCTGGTGGTGTTCGTACCGCAGAAGAAGCGGCTGAATATTTAGCATTAGCTGGTCGAATTTTAGGTGATGATTGGGCAGATAGCCGTCATTTCCGCTTTGGCGCATCAAGTTTATTAGCTAATTTATTAAATACACTGGGTTTTGACGTTAAAAAATCGAGTAGCAGTTATTAATCTATTTAGTTAGCCGATAAATTCGACTTTAAAGGAGTATATCGTGTTTCTGGCACAAGAAATTATTCGTAAAAAACGCGATGGTAAGCCGTTAAGTGAAGAAGAAATTCGTTTCTTTATCAATGGAGTTCGTGACAATTCTGTTTCAGAAGGTCAAATTGCTGCATTAGCGATGACTATCTATTTTAACGATATGACGATGCCTGAGCGTGTCGCGTTGACTTTAGCCATGCGTGATTCAGGAACGGTTCTGAACTGGAAATCGTTAAACCTCAATGGCCCGTTAGTGGATAAACACTCAACAGGTGGCGTGGGAGATGTGACATCACTGATGCTTGGCCCTATGGTGGCAGCATGTGGTGGTTATGTACCGATGATTTCAGGCCGTGGGTTAGGGCACACTGGCGGTACATTGGATAAACTTGAAGCGATTCCAAATTTCGATATTTTCCCAGATGATGTCCGTTTTCGTGACATTATCAAAGACGTTGGTGTGGCGATTATTGGGCAAACCAATTCATTAGCACCCGCTGACAAACGTTTTTATGCAACCCGTGATATCACAGCAACGGTTGATTCCATACCATTAATTACGGCATCCATTCTGGGTAAAAAATTAGCCGAAGGTCTTGATGCATTAGTGATGGATGTAAAAGTTGGCTCTGGGGCATTTATGCCAACTTATGAGAAATCAGAGGAATTGGCTGAATCCATCGTTAAAGTCGCCAATGGCTCAGGTTGTAAAACGACCGCATTGCTGACCGATATGAATGAAGTACTGGCGTCAAGTGCCGGTAATGCTGTTGAGGTGCGTGAAGCGGTTCAATTTTTGACAGGGGAATACAGAAACCCTCGCCTCTATGAAGTGACCATGGCATTGTGTGTAGAAATGCTAGTGTCAGGCTCATTAGCCGCGACCCGTGAAGAGGCACGTCAGAAATTACAGGCAGTATTAGATAATGGTAAAGCGGCAGAAGTATTTGGCCGTATGGTTGCAGCGCAAAAAGGGCCTGCTGATTTTGTTGAAAATTACAACAAATACCTGCCGACTGCGGTACTAAGCAAAGCGGTTTATGCGCCAAAAGACGGCATCATCACGCAAATGGATACCCGTGCGCTGGGAATGTCTGTCGTGACCTTAGGTGGTGGTCGTCGTAAAGCGACAGACCCAATTGATTATAGTGTTGGTTTGAGTGATATCGCCGCATTAGGTGCCAAAGTGGATACCCAGACACCACTGGCAATTATCCATGCAAACAGTGAAAAAGCGTGGGAAGAAGCGGCGAAAGAAGTGCGTGAAGCGATGGTGATTGGAGATAAAGCGCCTGAAGCAACACCAATGGTTTATCGCCAAATCAGCGAGTAATATAAATAGATTTTAGTGGTATATCGTATTTAAAAATACCGCAGGAGAAAAATATGAAACGCACATTTATTATGGTTTTAGATTCCTTTGGGATCGGTGCTGCACACGATGCACATAAATTTGGTGATGAAGGTTCAAATACGTTAGGTCACATTGCAGATGCTTGCGCACGCGGCGAGGCGGATATTGGTCGTAAAGGGCCTCTGCATTTACCCAATTTAACAAAATTAGGTTTAGGTAAAGCAGGAGAGGAATCAAGCGGTTCATTCCCTGCGGGTCTTGACCCTAATGCGGAAATTATTGGCGCGTATGGTTATGCGAGCGAAATTTCTTCAGGTAAAGATACGCCGTCTGGTCACTGGGAAATCGCAGGTGTTCCTGTACTGTTCGATTGGGGATATTTCTCTAACGAAGAAAATAGCTTCCCGCAAGAATTATTGGATACGTTAGTTGAAAAAGCGAACTTACCTGGTTATTTAGGTAACTGTCACTCATCCGGTACCGTAATTTTGGATCAACTGGGTGAAGAGCATATGAAAACAGGGAAACCGATTTTCTATACTTCTGCTGACTCCGTATTCCAAATTGCTTGTCATGAAGAAACTTATGGCCTAGACAAACTGTATGAGTTGTGCGAAATCGCACGTGAAGAGTTAACTAAAGGTGGTTATAACATTGGCCGTGTTATCGCGCGTCCATTTGTTGGTGACAAAGCCGGTAACTTCACACGTACAGGTAATCGTCATGACTTAGCGGTGGAGCCACCAGCACCAACTGTATTGAAAAAACTAGTTGATGAAAAACAAGGTGAAGTCGTTTCTATCGGTAAAATTGCTGATATTTACGCGCATGTTGGTATCACTAAGAAAATTAAAGCTACAGGTATTGATGCGCTATTTGATGCCACTGTTGAAGAAATGAAACTGGCTGGTGATAACACGATTGTTTTCACTAACTTTGTTGACTTTGACTCTGCATACGGTCACCGTCGTGATGTAGCAGGTTATGCAGCGGCATTAGAATTATTTGACCGCCGTTTGCCTGAGCTGATGAAGCTGGTTAAAGAGGATGATATTTTGATTTTAACGGCTGACCACGGCTGTGATCCAACTTGGGCGGGAACTGATCATACTCGTGAGCACATTCCTGTTCTGATTTATGGTCCAAAAGTAAAACCCGGTTCATTAGGCCATCGCGAAACATTTGCTGATATTGGCCAAACAGTTGCGAAATACTTTGACCTGTCTCCAATGGATTATGGTAAACCGATGCTCTAATAATAAGGTGGGGAACCACCTTATTGAGGTTGTTGACAAAGCGGGATAAAAGCGTGGTTTTTCCCGCTTTGTGTTATCAGCCGAAAATCAATGAATTGATTTTCCTAGCTTATTTTCAAAACCTATATGACTTGCTGCCAAACATAATATATTTGTCAGCAGTCTGAATAAGGTGGGGAACCACCTTATTCATTTTAAAATATTTAATTGTCTAAAGGGAAATAATCATGGCAACTCCACATATTAATGCAGAAATGGGTGATTTCGCTGATGTCGTTTTGATGCCAGGCGACCCATTACGTGCAAAATACATCGCTGAGACTTTTCTTCAAGATGTTCGCCAAGTCAATAATGTACGTGGTATGTTAGGTTTCACAGGGACTTACAAAGGCCGTAAAATTTCTGTTATGGGTCACGGTATGGGCATCCCTTCATGCTCTATCTATGCGAAAGAGCTGATCACTGATTTCGGTGTTAAAGTACTGATCCGTGTTGGTTCATGTGGTGCAGTAATGGATGACGTAAAATTACGTGATGTTGTTATTGGTATGGGGGCATGTACAGACTCTAAAGTTAACCGTCAACGTTTTAAAGATCATGACTTTGCAGCAATCGCAGATTACGATTTAGTACATAATGCGGTTGAAGCAGCAAAAGCCAGAAACGTTAACGTACGTGTGGGTAACCTGTTCTCTGCAGACCTATTCTATTCACCTGATCCTGATATGTTTAAAGTCATGGAAAAATACGGCATTCTCGGTGTTGAGATGGAAGCTGCTGGTATCTATGGTGTGGCTGCGGAATTCGGAGCACGGGCACTGACAATTTGTACTGTGTCTGATCATATCAAAACGGGCGAACAAACCACCTCAGAAGAGCGTCAAACTACATTCAATGAAATGATTGAAATTGCATTGGATTCAGTATTATTAGGCGATAAGTAATCAGTTAATCACATACTGAGATGATTTTTAAATGCCACGTATAGCGTGGCATTTTTTGTGGTTATTTTTTGATCCTACTCATCATCACGGCATCAACATACTGCCCATCACGAAACGCATAATCGCGCATTCTGCCCTCTTGTTCGAAGCCAAACTTTTCATATAGTCCAACACCATTGCCATTTGCTGCAAACACTTCCAATTCAATGCGATGGACATTGAGCCAATTATCGCAGTAATCCACCATCACTTGCATCAGTTGCGAGCCTATCCCTTTGCCTTGGTATGCCTCACTGACGGTAATACCGAAGGTAGCCACATGGCGGCGGCGTAATTGATTGGGTTGATGAATAACGAGTAGCCCGACAACCGTATCATCAATAGTGGCGACAAACTGGGTAACGAGCGGGTCATTCGCCCCAAGGCGAGCTTCCCACGTTTTTTCTGTTGGATAAGGGAGTTGTAAGGTGTTGGCATAGGCTGAATAGTCAGCATGCATTTGAGTGATTGCCGGTACATCGCTCAGTGTTGCCCTGCGAATGGTTAAGTTATTCATTATTTTTCTCATTTAGTCATTGTCGTTTCTAGAATATATTAATCACATCAAAAACATTCTATGTCAATGAGATATAAGAATTATTATATGAAAAATAGTGAAATAAATTGAGTGTTTTATAATCGTTATTTGATATAAAAAACTAATCGAACTCTATATTATTTTTCATGATGCCTTTAAATTAAGAATAAAAGGAAGTTAGAGGGAGATTGATATGCTAACTCTTTTGAAACAAAATTTTGATGAAAGAAAATATTTATCTATGTCATTGAATGATATGGTTATTGAAATAATAAATAAACCAAATGTTTTTAAAGGTAATAGCCATGTAATGATAAATAGAATAAGAGAAATTAAAAATAAGGGTGATTCAGGGTGGAGTGAAATAAAAAATGCTTGGGATATTGAGTCTAAAGGGGAAGCTAAAAGAAAAATTGATAAATATTTTAATGAAGGGCTAAAAGTTGATAGTGATCTTTCAATAAAAAAAAGTGTAAAGATAAACCTTAATGATAAAGGGTCTATGCCCCAACCTATAGGTGTTAAAGATAAGGAGATATCGAGTGCTGAAAATAAATATGAAAGTAGAAACTTGAATGGGGGGATAGGAAAAAAGATTCAGCATGCGGTAGAGAAAATAGCAAGTAATTTTGAAAGTGGAATAGAGTTAAAAAAAAGCAAGAGGGATGAGGAGAGTGAAAAAATAAATAAGGTTGAATGTAACAGTTTTGATGATTTAATTAATAATTTAAAAAAAGGAGAGGCTTTATCTGAGAGAGAATTGAGTTATATAAAATTTTTGATGAGTTACATTAGAACAAAAGCCCCGATTGGAAATGAAGATAATATAAGAAAGGAACTTGAGAATGTTTTTGTGAAAATTACTAATTTAATAAGGAATGATGATAAGAGTAAAGTTCTTCACTTGTATCAAGAACAGCGCTTTCTATCTATATATAACTCATCCTGTCGAGTTGCAACCTACGCGATAGAGTCTTTACTTGAAAAAAAAGGGTTCCAGAAAGAAACAATCACAAAAATTAAAGAATACCTTATTAATTATTCAAATGAGTATTTAGTTAAACTTAAGCTAAACGAATCTAAGTATAATGACTACATTAAAAATATAAAGAAATTTTCTGATTTTGATATTTTCAAAGGAGTTGAAAGTATTGATAAAATAATTTTTCTCAAGGGTATTCTCTCTGAAAATAAATTTACCAGCGAGGGCAGGCGATTTTTAACAGAATTTAGTGATAATTTAAAGGATGAAAGAATTATTGACTTTATAAAAGATAAAATAAATTTAGATGTTGGATTGTTGAAGTCTGAATATGATAGTAAATGTTTCGAAGAAAAAAATGCATATGATAAGTATGTTAAAGAAAAAAATGCATATGATAAGTATGTTAAAGAAAAAAATAAAATTATAGATGCTGCTATTAATAGAATTAAATCAATGCTAATTGTGAGTAAAATGCCTAAAAGTATTGTAGATTCTGTGATTGAAGTCATTAATAAAGAAAGAAGTAACATAAAAATAGAACCGTTTTCCTCTAAAATTGATTTAATTATCAATATGCTACAGTGTAAAAGAACTAAAGTTAATGAAATTACTAACGATATTGAACATTATTTGAACATTTCAATGGAACAATTAAAACTAGAGGTTGAAATAGCGAAGTCTAAAAAAATATCATTTCAAGAACGTCTATCTTCATTATTAAATAACTTAAATAATCGAGTGTTAAATTTTATTTATTACGTAAAGCATTCATTTAAATAAGAGCACGGTTAATGTGGCAAGAAAACCAACAGTCTAATTGTAATTAAACTGTTGGTTCTGCTTATATTAAGGCGTCATCATAAACACTTTGCTGTTCTGCCCTAAATACTGCTGAGCTAAGCGGTTAATATCCTCAACCGTTAGTTGGCGAACAAGGGTTTGCTCTTGGTTTAAGCGTTGGTATTGCCCATCGTCTGCAGCAATTTGTGCTAGAGCTTCGGTCCAGTAGCTGGAGCTATCAGTCACTTGAGAATTCTCAGTTAGCCAAATATTTTTCGCTTCGGTTAATTCTTTCTCACTCACCCCCCTTTGGCTAATTTGCCCTATCGTTTTTTGGGCGATTTGCGTCATTTCCTGTGCACGTTCTGGCGAGGTGGTGAAATTCAATCGAGCAAGATAATAAGGCTGTGGCTTTTTGGCTAGCATTTGTGAGAATCCTAATGCGTAAATTCCACTCGCTTTCTCTCTTAACTCACCTCGTAAACGTTGGCTCACAATAGTATCAATCAATTGCATGGCCAGTTGATCTTGCTGTGACCAAACGGCTGGGGCTGCATATTGAATGCTCACCATGCTTTTATCACTGCTACTGATGGGATAAGTTTTATTAAAGCTGGTCATTTTGGGCATAATCCCTTGGTCACGGGATGCCAGTTTTTGGTTACTTTGAGGGAGTGATGCAACCCATTGCTCTAACAGCGGTTTTAGCTCACGGCTATTCATTGCACCTGTAATTACCAGTGTCATATCTGCTGTTGAAGTGAGTAATTGACGGTTGGCTTGTTGCAATTGTTGTGCGGTAAATTGCTGCCAACCACCTTGAGGATTTATCACTAAGAATTCACCGTGAGTATAGCTTTCCTGATTAATATTATCGAGGAAGGTACGTTCTACTGGTGTTTTGGTTAAGTTTAACGCAAAGGACTGTTTTTGTTGCTCTAACTTTTCGCCGCTAAATTGGGGGGCTGTTAACTTTAGGTTGAGTAGCTGTAGTGCCGTTTCAAGGTTATCAACAGGGGCTTTTCCGCGAAAACCATGTGTGAGCAATTCACTGTATGGACGAATGCTAATTTGGTTTTGTTTTGCCAGCAAAGCCAGATCCCGTGCGCTGTAATTTCCATAGCCGCTGCTTTCAGGAAGTTTTAATGCCCAATCGGTTAACCCTGCCGTTTGCGGTGTTTCTAATGAGCGACCACCCGGTAATTGCAAGTTAAATTGAATATCATCTTTTAGGTTTTTATCTGTTTTAACAATCACCTGAATGCCATTGCTTAGCGTCCAATGTTCCGTTTTTTCAACAGGGAGCTTAGACTGCTCAACAATATTGCCTTTGGGGGCTTGAGGTAACTGTAATTGAATTGCTTTAGAACGCAGAGTAAATGGCCCTGGAGTACTTTGGCGGATTTTAAGCCATTGTTGATTGAATGCCGATTTGTCAACAGATTGTGCATCTATATCTGGGCCAATTAAGGCCAAACGAGGGGAGGCAACTTGTAGGAATTTTGCAACATGCTGTTGTAAATCTTGCGGTTTAACTGATTTCATCAATTGGTAGCTGTTATCTAACTGCTGGCGTTTATTCCACATTGGCATATCGTATTCAAGGGCTGTCGTCAGTTGTCCGGCTAAATATTCATTACTATAACGTTGCTCAGAAGCGGCTTGTAGGCTGAATTTTTTCAACATGGCTTGCTTTGCCGAATCAAGTTCTTCTTGGGTAACGGGTTCAGTGGCAAGGCGTTGTAGCTCTGTAAATAAAATTTCGGTCGCACCTTGGTAATCATTACCTTTTGGGTGGATGATCATTAACTGTTGTAAGCGCAGGTTATCTAACATTGCCCCTTGTTCATTGATGCTAATGGATGGCAACACACCATTGTCGACCATGACGGAGAAGCGTTGGTTTAAAATAGCCAGCCACAGGTTATCGAGTAGGTCTTCAGTTTGCCCTAAGCGGCTATTTAGCGGTGCGCTAACATCCTTTTGTAAAGCGAATTGCACATAACGTGCCCCTTGCTCTTTATCAAACACGCCTTGCACTAACATATTGGTTGAATGGGCAAATTGTTTCCATTGCGGGTTATCTTCTGCCACTTTTTCGGGTTTAGGGAGCGCAAATAAATTATCAACCTGATTGCGTACTAATGAACTATTGAAATCACCAATAATTAATAGTGACATTCGCTGAGGTTGATACCATGTTTGATAATAGTTTTTTGCTTGTTCAATAGGGGCATTGCGTACTACATCTAATGAACCAATTGGGTTGCGATCAGCGTAACGGCTACCGTGATAACGTAATTTCTCTAGACTGTCATTGATGCGATAGCCCATTCCTTGGCGTAAACGCCATTCTTCAACGATTACGGGGCGTTCTTTTTCAAAGGCGTCTTGGTCAAAGGTCATATTTGACGCCCAATCTGCCATAACTTGTAGGCCAGTTGCGACCTGAGCCGGTGTTGCTTCAGGTAATGAAAGTTTGTATAGCGTGGAGTTTAAGCTGGTGATGGCATTGACGTGGCTTCCCAGTTTAAGCCCTTGGTGTTCAAGCTGTTTGAATCCAGTTGTTCCCGGAAAGTGTTTGGTGCCTTTAAACGCCATATGTTCAGTAAAGTGCGCAAGGCCAAGTTGTTGCTCATTTTCTTGCAGTGAACCGCTACTGACCAATAAACGCAGTTCAACGCCGGGTTGATTGCGTTGTAGAAGGTAAACTTGCAGCCCATTTTCGAGTTGATAGTGTTGCAGGTCACCGCGCACGGGTAACAGTGAGGTTGAGTTTTGGCTCACAGATGTGCTGCCTGCGCAGCCACCGAGCAGAATGCTTACCAGTGTGGCGAAGGTAATTTTACGAAGCATATTTAGGCGTTCCTGTATTTAAGGATTTTTCACTCGCAGGTTCAACGAGCAATATTTGTTGTTCCGCAAATTGAGCAACGAAGCTCTGATGGCTAACCAAAACAATGGCGCTGTCATGTAATTCAGCTTTTAATAGAGCGAGTAGCTCTAATGCACTGTTTTCATCAAGCGCAGAGGTGGTTTCATCCAATAAAAGCAGTTTTGGACGATTGAGCAATAGTCGGGCAAACATCACGCGTTGCTGTTCACCACCGGATAGTCGGTTGTTCCAATCAGTTTCTAAGGCTAATTGATGATGTAGTTTTTCCAACCCAACGAGGGTGAGTGCATATTGGAAATCGTTTTGGCTAAATGAAGAAGTCGCCTGTGGGTAAGCGAGTAAACTATCAAGGCGGCTAATGGGCAAATAGAGACGCTGAGGAACCCACATTACGTGCTCTGTACGCGTGATTGTGCCGTTGAAAAATGGCCAATGGCCACTTAGTGTACGCAATAAAGTGGATTTACCAATACCGGAGCGACCTGAGATTAGAGTGAGTTCACCTTGTTTAGCGGTTAAGTTGACCTTACTAAGCAGGCAGCGGTTATCTGCCGTTGATACGGAAAGATTTGCTGTCAGCGGGGCTTGTTGTTCGTTGATAGTCACGGCGGCCTTGTTATCATTTTCCAACAAGACGACAAAATTATATAAACGCGAAACCGTGGCTTGCCATGCGGCAATTTCTTTATAGGCGAAAATAAACCAACCGAGAGAGGTGGCAACACTGGTAAAGGCTTGGCGTAGCTGCATTAGGCCTCCTAGCATGATTTCACCCGCAAGGAATTTAGGCAAAGCCAGTAATACAGGCGCTAAGGCGGTTACTTGTTGGTAGCCAACGGTATAGAAAGAGAGATTCCGCTCACAGCGGATCAGGCGGTTCCAGTTACTGATGATTTCACCAAAGCGTCCCATCAGTTCTTTTCTGTCTTGGTTTTCACCACGTTGCCCCGCGATAGCATCACCATGTTGGCGGCAGTTAATTAGCGAGCTACGGTAATCGGCCTCACGGCGCTGTTTATCCATATGTAAGCGCCGTAGTGGAAAGCCAATCCACTGGGTGAGGGCGATACCAATCAAGGTGTAAATGATACAGGCCCAAAACATATAACCGGGGATAGTCCAATCGCTATCGGCAAAGTTGAACGAGAGGCTGCCAGAGAGTGTCCACAAAATGGCTGCGAATGAAACCAGCGTTAGCATTGAGTGGAGGAATGTCACCACTAAATTTAGCGTCGATTCAATCAGTAAACGGATATCTTCGGCGATACGTTGGTCTGGGTTATCCGGTTCTTGGGCGGTTAATCTTAACAGGTAGTGTTTACTGTTGGGGGATAGCCAGCGGCTGAGGACTTGCTCGGTCATGCCTTTGCGCCAGCGGATAATCAGCATTTGTTTTAGGTAATTACCCATAACAACGACAAAAATTAGCCCACTGACTAAGACAACAAAGTACTGCAACAGGCCATATAGGGCTTGGCCGTCGAGCTTTTGTAGGGCGTTATAAAAATCCCCATTCCACATGTTCATTTTGACGTTGAACCAGACGGATGACAGCGTGAGCCCTAAGGAGGCAAACAGCAGTATCCAGCACAAAAGGGCAGCACGCTGCCCCCAAAAAGGTTTCACTAAATAGAAAAATTGTTTCAGTGTCTTCATGACGTTTTATTCATTTGTTGTTTTTAATTGCTTATATTATTTTTATTGCTCACATTGCTGGTGATGACTTAAAAATCGTAATTGACTTGTAACCAGAACTGACGGCCCGGATCATAGGCTTTGATGACTCGGTTATCGTAGGTAAATCGTTCAGATATATTTTTATTATTCAATATGTTATTGACTTCAACAGAAACACCAAAGCCATAAGCAAAATCAGGCTTCCAACCTAGGCGAGTATCCCATGTATATTTACTGGCGAAGTGTTGCTTGGTGTACTTACGAACTTGTCCATATTCAGGGTCAAAATCGTACGCATTGTCATAGCGCACAGCTTGGGAGCGAGCCCCCCACCATTGCAGGCGGTTATACCAAGTGACGTCGTAATCATCCCAAACACTGGTTAACTCTAAATTAAGCTTGATTGGAGAGTTAAAACTGGTTGATGGTAGCTTGGATGCATCGATGATTTTGCCGTTATAAGAAACTTTGTCGAGATTGACTCGGTTGCTTGGGTCATAGGAACTATAGCCTGCATCTTTCGGTGTATTACTTTCACTTTGTTGCCAAGTGAATGATGCAGCCATTACATGGGAAGCTTCGGCCCATTCCCACGGTTGGCTATTTTTTACCGATAAGGTTACGGTATCGTGAGAACTGCGCCCACCATTGTCAAAGGTACGAATACTGCGCGTATTTGGGTCACGAGGGTTATCGTACTTGGTACGGTTTCTAACTTCATCATACCCTTCACGGTGAACATATTGCAGGCGCCATGTCGTGGATAAAATATCTTGTTGTAGTGCAAGGGTCAGTTCATCGTTATAAGGTGTTTTTAATGACTCTAATCCCTCGTAATCTTTTTGATTATCCCAATCATTTTTGTTTGGATCGAGAGAGCAAGCCATTGATTCGCTATATGCCATACAGTTTTGCATGCCATCATTTTGTGCACCATACAGTGCATAAGTTAGCATTGAGCGGCCATAATAGCGGTTAGCACCAGCAATAATTTGAGTTTTACCATCACCAAAGACATCATAGGTTCCACTCAGACGGGGCGCGATATTGGTACGATTTACGAAGTCATCACGATCGAGACGAACCCCCGGTCGGAGCGTTAACTTGCCATATTGAATGTTGTCATCAAGAAAAAGGGCATAGTTAGTATAATCTGCGGAATAAGCACCTTGGCGAAAACGGGTTACGTTGCTAAGGTAGCCAGAGTACATATTGTCTGGGCCAATTTCTCCGGTATAGGTATAACGGAAATAG
Source organism: Providencia sp. Me31A (assembly GCF_050487165.1). Taxonomy (NCBI): domain Bacteria; kingdom Pseudomonadati; phylum Pseudomonadota; class Gammaproteobacteria; order Enterobacterales; family Morganellaceae; genus Providencia; species Providencia sp. Me31A. Next base: position 12,210 of record NZ_JBKQGZ010000028.1, on the reverse strand, counting down.
TCATGATCACGCACATAAGTCCCTTTGGTGTAATTAACCTCTGCGCCTAATGTGGGATTATGAGTTAAGCCTAAACCGTCTTCTTTAGGATCAAAACGCATCACGGTTTTTAAGCCGTGGGTTTTTTGTTTTGATTCCAAATCCCCTAAACCGCCACTATTTTGTTCAACCATGTTCCAGTTGTCATCGAAAGCACGGATTGTTAGAGAGTATTTTTGGTCATTTTTTCGGTTATCTTTCAAGTCTTGTGTACTTGCTGTAACTTCAAGTTGTCCTAAATCAAACTTTTGTTTGTATACGGCGGTAAAACCAAGTCCATCATGGGTGGAGTCGTACCCTGAATTGGCAATTGTTGATGAAAATAGACGACTATCATAATTGGCATAATTGGCAGATAAATCAAATGAACTCTTATCTGATAAATCTACTGAGTATTTTAAAAAGTAGTTATCTGAGGTACGGCGCTGATTTTTTTTACCATAAAAGCCATCAAAAGGTACAATCTGGTTATTTTCAAGCACATAAGCTTCACCACCAACGACTGTCATTGGGATCGTGGAGCTACGGCGCGAGGCAGAGAATACGATACCTGAATTATCGGTCACACCCGCTTCAAACCAACCACCAAAGTCGCTTTTGTCGTAACGGTTTTGGAAGCGAGCAGGATTGGCGGTATCATTTTTAGTGGTATCAATGCCTTGTGTGGAGTCGTGGAATAGGTTATTCCAGCCTGAGCGAGTTAAGCGGTAATAGGCATGAGCACTATTTTCCCCTTGCCAGCGGCGGCTGTTCACTTCAACGGTGCCCCCTGTAAACCCACCAAATTCGACCGGGATGTTGTTGTCATACACCGTCATGCTGTCGATAAGACGGCTATCGATGTAAATTCCTTGGTCGCTGCTGCTTAGTCGAGTCGAGGTTTCACCAAGGCCATTGTCCGCAGGGTCAAAGTCATTATTAAAGCTCACGCCATCCAGACGATAGGCATTTTGATAACTGCTTGAACCGTGAATGGAAATACGTGAAGGTTTAATTTCCCCTTGGTTCATGGAGTTGCTGTCACTATTGGCAAACTGTACGGCAGGGTTGGTTTTCATCAAGTCCGTAATATTGCCATCGCCAGTATTTTTCTGGCTAATTTCTTCAGACGTCACATACTGCGGTGCTGACATGACATCGGTCGCAGGGTGGTTTTGTACCACGCCAGAAACTTGAGTTTCCGGTAATACTAAGGTGCCTTGGTTTAGGTTTTGCTGACGAATAACCAAAACCCCATTTTCATTGACTAACTCTAAGCCGCTACCGATGAGTATTTTTTGTAATGCGGTTTGGGCTGAGTAGTTACCCGATAATGCAGGGGCTCGTAGGCCATTAAGCTGGCTTTTATCATAAAGCAGTTGCATTTGGCTCTGACGGCTAATTTCGGCAACGGATTTATCAAGTGACTGTTCTGGCAGTGAAAATGCCAGTTCTTGTGCAGATGCAGACTGACAAACAATGGCGCTGCTCACCGCGATAGCAAGGGCGAGCGGCCTTAATCGGCTTTGAGTAAACTGAATAGACATGGATATCCCTTATTCTTAAGCTGCACAAAAAGTGTGCGAAAAATGGTCAATAAAATAATGACTACCTAAGAAGAGGGTGAAATGAGAATTATCCTCACCTGTAAATGAAAATATTTTTCATTTATTTTTTTTATTTTGAATAATCAAGATGTTATTTTTATCTTGATGGATGACCTGTACAGGTAATAGCGAGGGAAGTGCTTGAAAGAATGTATCAGGCTGGCGCAAATTGAGGCGGCCTGAGATTTTACGGTTGGCTAGGCTAATCGGTGACAGCTCAATATTGAAGGAGGAATAGTTTTTCAGTTCATTGAGCACCTCAGATAAGGGTTTATCAACAAACACCAGCTCGCCAAAACGCCAACGGGCGACATCTCGCGTATCGATATGTTGGCGGGTAATTTGGCTATTAGGACTTTGACTGACCGCGCTATCTCCTGCAAGGAGAAAAACAGGGTGATCATTTTCGAGACTTTGGAAACTGACGATCCCTTGGCTCACATTAACGGAAATCTGTTGGGCCTCTTTGTTCACTTCAAATTCAGTACCAACCACTTGAATACGTCTTTTATCGGCCTGAATGATAAACGGGCGATAGGGGTTAGACTTCACTTTGAAATAAACATTCCCATTTTCTAGATAGACATTCCGAACTGGGGTCTCATAGGCGACCTGAATACGTGTATTGCGGTTGAGAAACAATGAAGAACCGTCTGGCAAAGTGACTTCTTTTGGTGAGTCAGTGGTAACCAAAGTCATGTTATTAAGCAACATGGATGGCAGGTGGCTGTAGGGCAGAAACAAAATTGCGGCAATGAAAAATGCCGCTAACGTATTACCCAACGGACGCCATAAGCGAAAAAAAGGGCGTTTTTCCTCCGCCAGTTTCACGCTTGCAGGGCGCGGCATTGCATCAAAATCTCGCCATACGGTAGCAATTGCATCATAGGCTTTTGCATGGGCAGACGATGACGCGAGCCATTGCTTAAATTGCTCGGTTTCAAGGGCACTGATGCGTTGGCTGTGCATACGAGTGAACCATAGCGCAGCTTCTTCATCAATGCGGTTTTCATCATCTTTTGTTGGCAACGAATTGTGTGTCATTACTGGTTATTACCCTGATTATCAAGGTGTTTTTTACAATGAACTAACGCTGCCGCAATGTGTTTTTCCACCATGCTGATTGAAATTTCCATTCGTTCAGCAATCTCACTTTGAGATAGCCCATCAAAACGATACAGCAAAAATGCTTCTCGCCGACGTGGAGGTAAGGTTTCGAGCGCTTCACTTAGCCGTTGAATGCGTTGCTGATGTTCCAATATTTCACTGGGATCAGCTTGGCTTTGTTCAAAATTGAGCTCATGTGCCACCTCATCAATGGAGGTCTCTGATTTAGTTTGGCGCTGATTGCGTCGCCAATGGTCAATCAAAACATGATTAGCAATTTTAAACAGGTAAGCGCGACTTTCTTTTACCGGTGTTTTTTCTTTGCGGTTAAGCCATAGTGTAAACACATCCTGTGATAAATCATCAGCATCGTTGCTGTTGTCTAGCCGATTGCGGAAAAAGCGCACAAGCTGGCTATATGTTAACTGATATGCACCGCTAATTTTACGGGCAAGGGATTTATCAATGGTCATTTTGCTGGTGTTAATGTCATAAAAGAGCACAAGCAGAGGGAGTGGATACCGATGATTGCGCTGATTAATAATCTGCTCAGATTACTTTTTATTTTAAATCAATATGTTATTTTAATTTTTATATCTTTACTAATAATAATGAATATCATTTTTGTTTGTATTATGCCTATAATCTGCAAAAAATAAAGTCGTGAGGCAGAATATGAGCAGTATGACGGGCAAGTTAGAACGCCCGATTTTCCGTCCACTGGGCGGTTTGTTTTTAAGTTTTCTTTTCCACGGAACACTAGCAATCATTTTTATCGGATGGTTTACCTCATCAATACCTAAGACAGGGGTATTACCGCCCGCTATTTCATTGCAACTTGGCGTTTATCAATTGGAGCAACAGGTAGAGCCTGAAGTCAATCACGCGCCAAAACAACAAATGGCGACCCGTGAAGAAACGCTGCCTGATGTGGTTGAAAAGGTTGAAAAACTCCCTGAGACAGCAATGGTGGATAATGGCACCTTGACGAAAGTGACTGAAAAAAAACGCCCGCCAAAGAAAAAACAACCTCAAGAGAAAAAGGTATTTGAAGACGCGCCCGTTTTAACCCAAGAGTCTACCGTGACCTCTGCCCCCGCTTCTGGTAGCGAGGCAAACAGTAGTGCGAACTTTTCCAGTAATGCGTCTGCGGCTGTCAGTGGTCATCAAGGTTGGCAAAGTGAAGTGCATCAACGTATTGCGAAATCCAAACGTTATCCACGTGCGGCACTGCGTTTTCGCTCCACTGGGGTTTCTCAGGTCAAAGTGACGTTGGACAGCAAAGGTGAGGTCATCACGGCCAGTTTGTTGAATTCATCGGGCACTAAGATTTTAGATAAAGAAGCTCTAGCGACGATTTCGCGTGCGGCACCTTTCCCCGTACCGCCAGAAACATTACTGGTGGATGGGCGAGTGGAATTCATCGCCCCTATCGTATTTGACACCACATCAATTTAAGTTATCGATGTTACTTATCAGACTGGGTTGGCTTGCTTTTCGGAGCAGGCCGCTTAGGTCGATAAGGGCGAGGTGCTTTTTTCCGTTTTAGACGCACAGGTTTTAGTGGTGCCGACACATTGGCTTCGTTTTCTTTATCTACCGAGTTTTTCTCTTCAGGGCTGTCATCGCTATTCTCATCAGTATTTACGACAAGCGGCGGTGGCTGTTTGTGGCCTTTCTTTTTCTTCAACTGTAACAGTGTGTTAGCTAAAACAAACCCAATACAGAGCGCAAACAGAATAAAAATTCGTAGCACGTTGGTACTGTTATCGGCTTGCTGGATTTCAGCGGAAAGTAACTCGGTATCAATCGTTAGGCGCAGGTAGCCTTTAGGCTCTTTTGCCCCTTGAATAGGCACAACAAGCTGGTACTGAAAGTTTTGTAGTGAGGAGTTGCCATCAATGGCTAACCGTTCTTTCACGGTAGTCGGCTCGCCGACTTGTGTCACTAACGCACCACTGGCTGTATAAATACTTGCATCTAAAATATATTTATCTTTTGCTACATTATTTAGGTTGGCATTAATTCGTTCTAAATTAAAATCTTTGCTGCCGGGAACTATATAATCAGATAAGCTAAATGCCACTTGTTCAGCAAGTACATAAGTTAATTGTTTAAACTGCTCGATTCGGCTTTGTGTTTGGCTATGGCCTAAGTATGAGACACCATGCATCAGTAGGGTGACTAACGCAACGCAGATAACAATAATAACGGTTTTGTGTAGTCTAAAGGTGAGTTTCATTGCTTTATTGGTGCTCTCGACTTATTTTGAGTATAAAAAAGTAATCTGGGTTATCTGCAGTTTTAACCGCAAAAACATAAGGTCATAACGCCTTAAAATTTAGTATAGTGGCTTCGTTCGGCTGCTCGCAACTTATCATTATAAAAAGTTATATCGATTACAGGAGCTAATTTTCATGTCAACGAGTTTGACCTACTGCTATTTACCCGATGAAATCCAAAAATGGCCCGGTTTGCCACTCTCACTCAGTGGTGAGGAAGTCATGCCATTAGATTACCGCGCTGGTGATAGTGGGTGGTTACTATATGGTCGCGGCTTAGATAAAGCTCGTATCAGTAATTTCCAACAGCGATTAGGGATCGCCATTGTGATTGTATCTTCATGGCGCATCGATGACTACCAAGTGGTTAGGATCGCTGGAAGTATTACACCTCGAATTAAAAAACTCGCTGATGAATGTTTATTAGATGTGGTGCCATTAGGCCAAATTCCGCGCCTACGTTCACCGGGTCTGTTATTGATGGATATGGACTCGACGGCGATTCAAATTGAATGTATCGATGAAATTGCGCGCTTAGCCGGTGTGGGTGAACAGGTCGCGGAGGTCACTGAGCGAGCCATGCAAGGGGAGCTCGATTTTACTGAAAGTTTACGTGCTCGTGTCGGCTTACTCGAAGGCGCTGACGCGGCCATTCTTGACCAAGTGCTGGAAACACTGCCTCTGATGCCGGGGTTAACTAACTTGGTGCGTAAACTGCAAGCGATGAATTGGCACATTGCCATTGCATCCGGTGGTTTTACTTTCTTTGCGGATAACTTACGTCAACGTTTAAAACTTGTGGCGGCTGTTGCGAACCAACTTGAAATCAAAAATGGTAAGTTAACGGGTAAAGTCAAAGGGCCGATTGTGGATGCGAAGTATAAAGCGCAAACTTTGGTTAAATTAGCTGAAAAGTTGGAAATCCCCATTGAACAAACCGTTGCAATCGGTGATGGGGCAAATGACTTGAAGATGATCCGTAAAGCGGGTCTTGGTATTGCCTATCATGCCAAGCCAAAGGTATATGCAAGGTCTAAAGTGGCTATCCGCCACGCTGACCTGATGGGGGTTTTGTGTGTTTTAAGCGGGGGCTTGAAGCACGAGGAACGGTAAATATTCTTCATGGCTTGTGCTGTAGCGGTGTTGGCTTAGCTTTACTTGCCGCCTTGCTGCAACACACTCCATTTTGAATAGGATGAGTTAGCATCAATCTATAACTAAGTTAATTATCAAGAGGAGTTTGTTGTGGCGAAAGGGGTTAAAAGGGCGTTTGTCTGTAATGAATGCGGTGCGGATTATCCGCGTTGGCAAGGTCAGTGTAGCGCTTGTCATGCATGGAATACCATTACGGAAGTCCGTCTCGCCTCAGCAAGTTCTTCATCGCGCAATGACCGCTTAACGGGGTATGCAGGGAATGCCGCTGGGGTGAGTAAAGTTCAGAAATTATCTGAAATTAGCCTCGAAGAACTGCCCCGCTTTACCACCGGTTTCAAAGAGTTTGACCGTGTACTTGGTGGGGGGGTTGTACCCGGAAGTGCTATTCTTATCGGGGGAAATCCGGGGGCCGGTAAAAGTACCTTATTACTGCAAACCATGTGTCTGTTATCCCGTGAAATGAAGACATTGTACGTCACAGGGGAAGAGTCGCTACAGCAAGTAGCCATGCGAGCGCATCGGTTAGGATTGCCAACGGATTCCCTCAATATGCTATCAGAAACCAGTATTGAGCAAATTTGTCTAACCGCAGAGCAAGAACAACCTAAACTGATGGTGATAGATTCCATCCAAGTGATGCATATGGCGGATATTCAATCATCACCGGGTAGTGTGGCACAAGTGAGGGAAACCGCGGCTTATCTTACCCGTTTTGCGAAAACGCGCGGAGTGGCCATTATTATGGTGGGTCACGTGACGAAAGATGGCTCGCTGGCAGGCCCTAAAGTCCTCGAACACTGCATTGACTGCTCTATTATGTTAGATGGTGATGCGGATAACCGCTTTCGTACTTTGCGAAGCCATAAGAACCGCTTTGGGGCAGTCAATGAATTAGGGGTCTTTGCGATGACAGAGCAAGGCCTAAAAGAAGTCAGTAACCCTTCTGCGATTTTCTTAAGCCGTGGTGATGAGATTACTTCAGGCAGCTCTGTGATGGTGGTGTGGGAAGGGACAAGGCCATTGCTGGTGGAAATTCAAGCGCTTGTCGACCACTCAATGATGTCGAATCCGCGCCGCGTTGCCGTTGGGTTAGAGCAAAACCGTTTGGCAATTTTGTTAGCGGTGTTACATCGGCATGGTGGCTTACAAATGTCTGACCAAGACGTGTTTGTTAACGTGGTTGGTGGCGTCAAAGTTACGGAAACCAGTGCCGACTTAGCATTATTGCTTTCTCTTGTCTCCAGTTTTCGTGATCGTCCTTTGCCTAGAGACCTCGTGGTTTTTGGTGAAGTCGGGTTGGCAGGGGAAATTCGCCCAGTACCAAGTGGTCAAGAGCGGATTTCTGAGGCGGCAAAACATGGTTTTAAACGCGCTATCGTACCTCATGCGAATATGCCCAAAAAATCACCGCCAGATATGAAAGTTTATGGGGTGAAGAAACTTGCAGATGCACTCAGCATTTTAGATGAGCTATAACGTTACCATTTAACGTAAAAAGGAAAATCCATGGCTGATTTTGACTATCTTAAAAACGCAATTAAACGAGCGGGTTATACGCTACAGCAAGTTGCGGAAGCGACAGATATGACCAAAGGCTATCTCAGCCAGTTGATTAACGACAAAATAAAAAGCCCCAGCGCACAAAAAATTGCCGCCCTTCATCGCTTTTTAGGCCTTGAATATCCCAATCAGCAAAAAACCATTGGTGTAGTGTTTGGTAAGTTCTATCCATTGCATACAGGGCATATCTATTTGATCCAACGGGCGTGTAGCCAAGTGGATGAACTGCATGTGATCCTTTGTCATGATGAACCACGGGACAAAGACCTGTTTGTGAACAGCTCAATGTCACAACAACCTACAGTCAGTGACCGCCTTCGTTGGTTGTTGCAAACCTTTAAATATCAAAAAAATATACGTATTCATTCATTTGATGAAAATGGCATAGAGCCTTATCCACACGGTTGGGAAGTGTGGAGTGATGGCATGAAAGGTTTTTTGAAAAAACACAATATCAATCCGAGCTTTATTTATTCAGGTGAGGTCAACGATGTACCTCGCTATAAAAAATATTTAGGCATTGAAACCGTTTTGGTCGACCCTGAGCGCACGTTTATGAATATTAGCGGAAACCAAATTCGCCAAGCCCCGTTCCGCTATTGGGAGTACATCCCTACAGAAGTGAAACCTTTCTTTGTACGTAAAGTGGCGATTTTAGGCGGTGAATCGAGTGGTAAATCCACGTTGGTCAATAAGTTAGCGAATATTTTCAATACATCCAGTGCATGGGAATATGGCCGTGACTATGTGTTTAGTCACCTCGGTGGTGATGAGATGGCATTGCAATATTCTGATTACGATAAAATCGCTTTAGGCCATGCTCAATACATTGATTTTGCGGTGAAATATGCCAATAAAGTCGCATTTATTGATACAGATTTTGTTACCACACAAGCCTTTTGTTTGCGCTATGAAGGGAAAGAGCATCCATTTGTTCAAGCTCTGATTGATGAGTATCGATTCGATTTGGTGATAGTTTTGGAAAACAACACCCCGTGGGTTGCTGATGGGCTACGGAGTTTAGGCAGTGATAAAGACAGAAAAGCCTTCCAAAACTTACTTATTGAGATGCTTAAGAAAAATAATATTGAATTTGTGCGCGTGGAATCACCAGACTACGATACTCGATTTTTAGAATGTGTCACGCTAGTTCAGCAGTTATTGATGTTGGATGACTTATAAAGTCACTCAATAAAAAATAAAGTCACTTAATAAAAAACGGCACTCGAGGGTGCCGTTTCATCGTTCATGACTACTTCGTCATTCTTTTGTATTTCATCCGGTGTGGCTGAAGCGCATCCGCACCAAGAGTACGTTTTTTGTAATCTTCATATTCAGAGAAGTTACCTTCAAAGAACGTGATATTACCTTCATCTTGGTAATCAATGATATGTGTTGCAATACGGTCAAGGAACCAACGGTCATGGGAAATAACCATGGCGCAGCCCGGGAATTCTAACAGGGCATTTTCCAGCGCGCGCAAGGTTTCAACGTCAAGGTCGTTGGTTGGTTCATCGAGCAGCAAAACGTTACCCCCCACTTGCAGCAGTTTGGCTAGATGTAAACGACCGCGTTCACCACCGGATAACTCACCAACGCGTTTGCCTTGGTCAACGCCTTTAAAGTTAAAGCGACCCACATAGGCACGGCTTGGAATTTCAAAGTTGCCGATGCGCATAATATCTTGACCGTTAGAAATCTCTTCCCACACGGTTTTGCTATCATCCATTGCATCACGGAATTGATCAACAGAGGCGATTTTTACGGTATCACCTAATGTGATAGAGCCAGAATCCGGCTGCTCTTGGCCTGAAATCATGCGGAACAGGGTTGATTTACCCGCACCATTAGGACCGATAATCCCAACAATTGCACCTTTCGGAATCGAGAAGTTCAGGTTATCTATCAGAACGCGGTCACCATAAGATTTACTTAGGTTTTCAACTTCGATAACTTTGTCACCTAAGCGTGGGCCAGGTGGAATAAACAGTTCGCTAGTTTCGTTACGCTTTTGATATTCGACGCTATTGAGCTCTTCAAAGCGAGCTAAACGCGCTTTACCTTTAGCCTGACGACCTTTCGGATTTTGACGTATCCACTCAAGTTCTTTTTCAATAGACTTGCGACGAGCTGCTTCAGTCGAAGCTTCTTGCGCTAAACGTTCATCTTTTTGCTCAAGCCAAGAAGAGTAATTACCTTCCCAAGGAATACCTTCACCGCGGTCAAGTTCAAGTATCCAACCTGCCACGTTATCTAAGAAGTAACGGTCATGCGTGATAGCGACAACAGTTCCTTCGTAATCGTGTAGGAAGCGCTCTAACCATGCAACAGACTCGGCGTCCAAGTGGTTAGTTGGTTCATCAAGCAGCAGCATGTCTGGTTTTTCTAACAGCAGACGGCAAATTGCCACACGGCGACGTTCACCCCCTGAGAGATTCTCGATTTTTGCATCCCAAGGAGGAAGGCGCAGTGCGTCAGCAGCACGTTCCAGTTGGTTATCAAGGTTATGGCCATCTTGGGCTGAAATAATCGCTTCTAGCTCGCCTTGTTCTTTCGCTAGTTTATCGAAATCGGCACCTTCTTCTGCATAGGCGGCATAAACTTCATCTAAACGAGTTAATGCACGCTTAACTTCACCAACGGCCTCTTCAACCGCTTCGCGTACAGTGTGCTCAAGGTTCAGTTTAGGTTCTTGGGGGAGATAACCAATTTTCAGGCCAGGTTGTGGGCGTGCCTCACCTTCGATATCAGTATCAATACCCGCCATGATGCGTAGTAATGTCGATTTACCTGCACCATTAAGACCTAAAACACCGATCTTAGCCCCCGGAAAGAAGCTCAGAGAGATATTTTTTAAAATATGACGTTTCGGTGGAACAATTTTTCCAACCCGATACATACTGTAGACGTATTGAGCCAATTTACTTTTCCTTTTGTTTTATAAGCAAAAAGTTAAACAACCTTTAATTTATAGGGCATGGATGGGGGATGACTAAAAAGCTTTAAATTTAGCTACCTACCTGAATATTATTATATTCTGGCATCCAATAACCATAAACCATAAAAATCATTTTCACGGAACTAGCCCTCCTATTTATATTGCAAAAAATTTATATTGCAAAAAAGTAGGCTAGCACCCGCTAAAAACGCCTAACAAGCATAAGTTATGCCTAGCTTGATAGCGTTTCGATGCCTTATTTTAGCCTTTTTATTTGCTCTATCCCACATATCACCGAGAGTTGTTGAGGGATAGCGACCGCTTTTAATCGTATAATCACGAGTATTGATACTAGGATAGAATATAAAGGCGTATTTGTTTTTACGTGTCTTATCAAATTCTCACAGACGTATGTTAACTTTAACTGATTCTTGCATATACGTTAATGGTATTTGAGCTTTTAATGCATTTATTGCTGGCTCGAGTAAAACAATAATCTTATCAGTTTCCGCATTCGTTTTGCTAAGGTGTATTGTTTTGCAGCGGTCCAATTGCGTCTCACTGTAATTGTTCCTACATCTAAGTCAACATCTTCCCATGCAAGGGGGATAGTTTATCTAGGTATATTTGCGTACAAAAAGCTAAAGATAACAACGATGATCAGGAAAGTGGTCAATCACCCAAGAAGCAATTAACACAGCACTATTCCTGCAAAGGGCGAGGTAAAGAATTAGATGAAGCTTAGCGTAAATAACAAGGGAACATTCATTTATAAACATTGATCTCTTGCGCGGGTAAAGGCTTTAATCGTGTGTTGTCGTCTGAGGCGTTTATTGAAAAAAGTACGTTAGAACAAGTCGTTGGTAAAGCAATAAGATAAATAATTATAGATGGGAATACGTTAAAATTTAAAAATGGGCGATTTTGAAATAGTTTCGCCCATAAAATATAACTATCAATTATTTTTTGTACAGTTCACCAATAACTGTAACAGAATTACCATTTCCTTCAGGCGTAGTTTCAGTTATTACAAAAAACTCTATTCCTTTATTATCAGCATCGTTTGATATTTTTTTTATTGCAGAGCTTACTGTTTTATCAGTATGACTAATAGTTTCAACTTTTGTTAAATTTTTTGCTTCATCTTTAGATATTTCAGATGCAGCTAGGGTTGAAAAGCTTATAAATGAAGAGACTATCAGGACTAATATTTTATTCATAATCATTAACACCTTATAAAATTTAATGTTGGAATTATAAAACGGAATAAGTATTTTCCTTACCGATAGAAGCGTTACATATTCAGTTTAAATAAGCTCTAAAGATAAAAGTTTAGTTTTTGTTTAATAGAATTATAAAAACTAAGCCTTATACCACTATATACCGACTTAAGTTAAATTTAAATGTGTTGATATTTGGGTCTTCCCCGATCATGGTGGTCAGACTCAAAATCCCATATCTAAATTACCATAGTGAAACATCACTGCTGTTTTAAATCGTTCTTGATTTCGATAACCTCTTGCTTTGATCCTCAATAATCTAA
>NZ_JBKQGZ010000027.1:0-60226 GCF_050487165.1 Providencia sp. Me31A | reverse complement strand
TTATTGAGGATCAAAGCAAGAGGTTATCGAAATCAAGAACGATTTAAAACAGCAGTGATGTTTCACTATGGTAATTTAGATATGGGATTTTGAGTCTGACCACCATGATCGGGGAAGACCCATATAACAACAGTAATATAGCCTTATGTATACTGAAAATACAATATTAAATGTTTGTTGAACGATGAAATTTTTTAATGAGTAAATTAATCATTTGAGCCAGTATCCAAAATAAAAAAGCCTTACTCGTTTCCCAGCAAGGCTTAGATATTTAATGTTGTTAAGTGTTAGATGCTAGCAGGTTTTGCCATTTCTGATGTTGCAACATTCGATGCGACATGACCACCCGCACCACCTTTACCTTCAAAGGTTGAGGCATCCCGCTGGTATTCTTTAATTTCAAAAGGCGCACCCGCAGTGTCTGGGGCTGGCGCTTTAGTCATTGGTGAATACGCATGGCGTTTATGTAAGCTTGTTATTGCTACCGGCTCGCTCACATTAACAGTTTCAACTGCTTTAATTTCAGTAGGTTCTGTTACTGTCTCAACGATAACCTCAGAAGTGGGGGTATCTTCAACAACAGGGGTTATCTCAGCATGAACAGAGGCCTCTTCGATGGTGACTGGCTCTATTGTTTCTGATTTAACGACTTCAACTGGAACGGCAGTAGGTTCAGCTGCGACTTCTCCGACTGCTTCTTCAGTCAGGGTCTCCGACTGCGTTGTTTCAACAGCTTCAACTTCAACCGCTTCAACTTCAACTTCAACAGGGGTGACTTCGACAGCTTTTTCAACAATCGCTTGCTCAATAATCTGTTGCTCAACAATCGGTTGTTCAACAGCCGGAGTTGTAACTTCAGTTTCCACAGTTTGTACTGCAACCACTTCAGGCTGAGTTATTTCAACTGCGGCAACCGAAGCAACAGGTGGAAGAGCATTTTGTGACGCTGTCACTAGTGCGGTTTCAGCCACTGGTGCATCATTAACACTTTGTTGCTCAAGCATTTCTTCATTAGTAATGATAGCCATGCTTTCTTGTTGAGGCTGCACAATCGGGTAATGAATAAAGACTTTTCCTGAAGCAAGTTCAGGTGATGCAACAGCAGCAATCAGCGGCATTGGTGACTTATTCAAATGGCGCTCATCGCGGTAGCGACGACGACGCTGGCCACTAACACGTAAATGACGAGGCGAACGACGTGAACGGCGAGGAATGATGGTGTCTTGTTTTTCTTCACCTTCTGCTTGAGAGTTTAACTCTTGCAGGTCATCCGTCTGCACATCACTTTCAACTAGGCTAGTCGGGGCAGCTGGCGCTGGTAATGCAGCAATAGGGGCTGTTACTGCAACCTCAGTTACTGTAGGTGCCAGTTCCTTGTCTGTTACACGGATTTTTTGTGTCAGCTGGCGACGTTGGCGACGTGGCGTAACAGGACGCTGTTCTTCTTCCTTCTCAGGAGCATTCTCTACATTGCCTTGTTGAACATCTTGTTGTGCTTTAGCAACTTGCTGTTGGCGTTTCTCATCCTGACGACGACGACGCTCAGCACGTTGTTCACGACGTTGTTGCTGGTTATCGCGATTCGCATTGTCCGTTGTTTGCTCGTCTTGCTGGTTCGCATTCTTATTGTTGCGACCTTTATTGCGATTATTCGTTTCATCCGATGATGCATTACGGTTATTTCGATCATTACGGTTGTCACGATTATCGCGGTTGTCACGATTTTCAGTTTCATCGCGATCACGACGGTTGTTATTGCGACGATTGTTATTACGGCGATCATTGTTACGGCGACGATCATTATTATTACGGTTTTTCGGGGCCGGTTTCTCAACAACTTTTTCTTCTTCACCAAATAGGCCTTTAAAGAATGCCGCAATTTTGCTGAATAAACCGGGAGATGCAGGTTCAGACACCGCGACTTTTACCGGTGTTTTTGTTGCGGTTTCTTTTGGTTTCACTGTAGACATATCTACAGGCTCTTGCAGTGCAAAAGCAGAAATTGCTGGTAGCTCAGGTACTTTACGCTCTGAGGCCGCTTCATCGGTATTATTTAAAGTTTCTGTTTCGTGATATTGCGCTAAGTTGTAGCTCAAGGTGTTAATTTCTTCACCTTTACGAATACGGATCACGTGGAAATGCGGCGTTTGCATTTGGTCGTTAGGGACGATAACAACGCGGACATTACTTTGGCGTTGTTCAATTTCACTAACGGCTTTACGTTTTTCGTTTAGCAGATAAGACGCAATTTGAACAGGAACAATCGCATGCACTTCGTGAGTGTTCTCTTTTAGTGCTTCTTCTTCAATTAAGCGAAGCACAGACAGTGATAGCGACTCATTGTCACGAATAGTCCCCGTCCCCATACAGCGAGGACACACGTGATGGCTTGATTCACCTAAAGAGGGGCTCAGGCGCTGACGTGACATTTCTAATAAACCGAAACGAGAAATGCGGGCAATTTGAATACGTGCGCGGTCTTGGCGTACGGCTTCACGCAGGCGATTTTCAACTTCACGCTGATGCCTAACAGGCGTCATATCGATAAAGTCAATGACAATCAAACCACCAAGGTCACGCAGGCGCAATTGGCGTGCAATCTCATCCGCCGCTTCTAAGTTGGTGTTGAAAGCCGTTTCTTCGATGTCTCCACCACGAGTTGAGCGCGATGAGTTGATATCGATAGCGGTTAGTGCTTCAGTCGTATCAATAACTAACGCTCCACCTGAAGGTAAACGCACTTCACGTTGGAATGCAGACTCGATTTGTGACTCAATTTGATAATGGCTAAACAGTGGAACATCACCACTGTAATGTTTTATCTTGCTTGCAAAATCACCACGGCCGATAGCTTCGATATGGTTCCGTGCCATTTCGACAATTTTCGGGTTATCGATAAGGATTTCACCGATATCTGGACGCAAATAGTCACGAAATGCACGCACAATAACGTTACTTTCCTGATGGATAAGAAACGGTGCAGGGCGGTTTTCGGCCGCTTTTTGAATCGCTTCCCAATGGCGCAGGCGATACAGTAAATCTTGTTGCAGTGATTCCGCTGATTTACCTACACCCGCAGTGCGGACGATAAGCCCCATACCATCAGGGATTTCTAAAGAAGACAGCGCTTCTTTGAGTTCAGTTCGGTCTTCCCCTTCGATACGGCGAGAAATACCACCTGCGCGAGGATTATTCGGCATTAATACTAAATAGCTACCCGCTAAACTAATGAAAGTAGTGAGTGCCGCGCCTTTATTACCACGTTCTTCTTTGTCAACTTGAACAATAACTTCTTGGCCTTCTTTTAAGACATCTTTGATGTTAGGACGACCTTGAGAGTGATAGTTGCTTGGGAAGTATTCGCGGGCGATTTCTTTGATAGGAAGGAAACCATGTCTTTCAGCACCATAGTCAACAAAAGCGGCTTCAAGACTGGGTTCGATACGAGTGATTTTACCTTTATAAATATTTGCTTTTTTTTGCTCATGACCTGGGCTTTCAATATCCAAATCATAGAGACGTTGCCCGTCAACTAGGGCAACACGCAACTCTTCCTGTTGAGTTGCGTTTATTAACATTCTTTTCATGTTGTTACTTACTCATTATTTTCTTTTAAATAAAGAGCAGCGAAAGAAAGAGCTACTGTAAACCGATGGCCTCGTGATTTTTACAAAACCGTCTGCCTCGCGGCAGTCGTTCGTATAGAGACGCGCAATATTCGGTGAACCTGATTTTTAGATTAAAAATTCAGCGTTCTTAATCAGGATACCGTAAGTTTTTAAATAAAACGGAAGTTCCTAACCCAATAAGCTAAAATTCGTTGCTCGCTAATTTATTTGATGTTGCTTAATGTCTTACGCCATTGCTGCATTGTGCGCCATCAAATAAGAAATCCTATAAACACCAATTTTTGTTTTTTAAACATCTCGGCAACTTCATATTATTCCATTGCCATAGGCATTATAGCAAGTCGATACAGAAGTTATATGGAAATTTTATTTAGAAATAGAATAAATCATGCAGAAATTAACCAATTTAAAAAAAAAGATAAAAAAAATCGTGGAGTCGGTATGATAGTGAGAGTCGACAAGAGTATATTTTAATCAATTAGAGTTAACGCATTTTCGAATGAATACACAAAACCAAGTTCAATTTATTGAGATTAGCGATGACGAAGCTGGGCAGCGCATCGATAATTTTTTGCTCACCAAACTTAAAGGTGTGCCTAAAAGCATGATTTATCGCATTATCCGTAAAGGGGAAGTGCGTGTTAACAAAGGACGGATCAAACCAGAGTACAAACTCGCTCAGGGAGATCTCGTTCGAGTACCTCCTGTTAGAGTCGCTGAACGTGAAACGGCTCCTGTTTCTGCCAAACTAGGCAAAGTCGCTGCGCTTGCCGATTGTATTTTATTTGAGGATGACTCAATTTTAGTACTGAACAAGCCGTCGGGTACTGCGGTACATGGTGGGAGTGGGCTCAGCTTTGGTGTCATTGAAGGATTACGAGCTTTGCGTCCAGAGGCGCGTTTCCTAGAATTAGTTCACCGCCTAGACCGAGATACCTCTGGTATTTTGCTGGTTGCAAAAAAACGTTCAGCACTGAGGGCGTTACATGAACAGTTACGTTTAAAGCAAATGCAAAAAGATTACTTAGCACTAGTGCGTGGTAGTTGGCAGTCGCATACGAAAGTGGTGCAAGCTCCGTTGTTAAAAAATATGCTACAAAGTGGTGAACGGGTTGTGAAAGTGAGTAGCGAAGGCAAACCCTCAGAAACGCACTTTAAAGTTGAAGAGCGCTTTGCGAATGCGACATTGGTTAAAGCGAGCCCAGTTACAGGGCGTACTCACCAAATTCGTGTGCATACGTTATATGCAGGGCATCCAATTGCATTTGATAATCGCTATGGCGATCAGCAATTTGACAGTCAGTTAGCAGGAACAGGGTTAAATAGGTTATTTTTACACGCCAGTGCACTGAAATTTACGCATCCCAAAACGGGGGAAGAAATGCGTTTACATGCCCCTATGGATACACAGCTAAATCAGTGCTTGAAAATACTACGTAGCCGTAAAGACCATCCATAATCTTTAAGTTAATGACGGGGTATTTGCCCACCCGTCATTAGCGAATCGCCATTAATCCAACAATGGGTTAACACCATGATGGCGTAGCATTTCTAGTAGTAAAATAATGGGTAAGCCAATTAATGTATTGGGGTCTCGGCCTGAAAGTTTTTCAAACAACGAAATACCCAGCCCTTCAGATTTAAAACTTCCGGCACATTGGTATGGTTCTTCTTTGTGCAAATAGTTGGTAATTTCATTATCACTTAACTGACGAAAGTAAACATCGAACAACTCACATTGCACATTAAATTTGCCAGTTTCTGTATCTAGCAAACATAAGCCAGTGTAAAAAGTAATCTTATTCCCCGACGCTGCCTTTAATTGTTTGAAGGCATTATCGAAATGATGAGGTTTACCAACAATTTTCCCGTCGATTACGCAGACTTGGTCTGAACCAATAATTAAATGCTGTGGGTACTGATTGGCTAGCGCTTGTGCTTTTTCATGGGATAGTCGCATAACCAACGCTTGTGCTGACTCTTGTAAAATAGAGGACTCATCAATGTTAGGAGGAACAGCCAAAAAAGGTAAACCTAATTTTTTTAGCAGTGTTTGTCTGAATGCTGAAGTTGATGCCAAAATAATCGATTTCATGATTTTTCTCGAAACTCGTAGCCAAAAGGGTTAACTCATTTTAAACTATAAAACGTAAAACCTACGGTTTTTTGGTGAAAAGGCGAGTTTACCCCGCCTTTTTCTTTGACTATAGCTCATTACAAAGTTAATATGCGCGCCTTATGCAAAAGGTAAAATTACCCCTGACTATCGATGCGCAGCGTGCAGCTCAGAAAAACCTCGACTATGTCGGGAGTTATACACCTGAGCAAGTTACACGAATTGCCGAATCAGTAGTCAGTGTAGATAGTGATGTAGAAAGCGAATTATCATTTAAAATTGATAATCAGCGTTTGACGGTCATAGAGGGACATTCTGAAGTTGATGTCACCCTACAATGCCAACGTTGCAGAAATGATTTCAAGCATCATGTCTACGTATCGTATTGTTTTAGTCCTGTCGTCAATGACGAAAAGGCCGAAGCATTACCGGAACTCTACGAACCCGTTCAAATTGATGAATTTGGTGAAATAGATTTGCTGGGATTGATAGAAGATGAAATAATTCTTTCCTTACCAGTGGTTCCGGTTCATGATTCTGAACACTGTGAAGTGTCCGAAGCGGACATGGTGTATGGTGAACTACCTCCTGAGGCAGAAAAACCAAACCCATTTGCCGTATTAGCCAGTTTAAAGAAAAGTACTTAAGGAGTAAGGTCAATGGCCGTACAACAGAATAAACCAACTCGTTCAAAACGCGGTATGCGTCGTTCACATGATGCACTGACTGCTACCCTAGTTTCTGTAGATAAAACCTCAGGTGAAACTCACCTGCGTCACCACGTGACAGCAGATGGTTACTACCGTGGCCGTAAGGTTATCAACAAGTAATTTGTTGTCACCTTGGCTAATCTAACCATTGCGTTAGATGCTATGGGCGGGGATGTTGGTCCCCGCATCACGGTGCCTGCTGCTTTGCAGGCACTAGCATCTAATCCAGCGCTTAAATTATTGCTAGTCGGTCAACCCGACGCCATTCAACCTTTGCTTGCACATCTAAGTGCCGAGCAAATTTCGCGTATCGAAATTATCCCTGCGGATGGTGTTATTGCAAACGATGCTAAACCATCAAATGCGATAAGGCAAAGCAAAGGGACATCGATGCGAGTGGCCTTGGAGTTAGTGAAGACAGGGCAAGCTCAAGCGTGCGTGAGCGCGGGAAATACGGGTGCCTTGATGGGATTAGCAAAGTTGATGTTAAAGTCGATAGATGGCATTGAGCGCCCAGCGTTGATGACTATCTTGCCTAATCAGCAAAAAAGCCAAACGGTCGTGCTGGATTTAGGTGCAAACGTCAACTGTAGTAGTGAAATGTTAGTGCAATTTGCCGTAATGGGTTCGGTGATGGCTGAAGAAGTAGTCAATATCACAAAACCAAAAGTTGCTTTGCTTAATATCGGTGAAGAAGAGAGCAAAGGGCTGGATAATATCCGCGAAGCCGCCGCAGTATTAAAAGAAACGGCGTCTATTAATTATATTGGTTATGTTGAAGGTAATGAATTACTGACAGGTAAAACCGATGTATTAGTCTGTGACGGCTTCGCAGGTAATGTCTCATTAAAAACAATGGAAGGAGTTATCCGCGTTATTCTTTCCTTGTTAAAATCGGCGGGCGACGAAAAGAAAAAAAGCAGTTGGTTGATGCAACTGGCGAAAAAGTGGCTTAAAAAACGTTTAATGAAGCGTTTTGGGGACATGAACCCCGACCAGTATAACGGTGCGACTCTGTTAGGATTAAAAGGTATTGTGATCAAGAGTCATGGAGCAGCTAACGAAAATGCATTTAAAGCTGCTATTGACCGTGCAGTGCAAGCTGTTGAAAGACAAGTCCCAGAAAGAATAACAGCGCGATTAAATATTGTTTTACCCAGGAGCGATCAATAACCTATGGCTATGTACAGTAAAATCTTAGGGACAGGCAGCTACTTGCCAGCGCAAGTACGTACCAATGCTGATCTGGAAAAAATGGTTGATACTTCTGATGAATGGATAGTGACACGCACTGGCATACATGAAAGAAGAATCGCAAATGAAGATGAAAATGTATCAGTGATGGGATTTCATGCGGCAGAGAAAGCCCTTGAAATGGCAGAAGTGGATGCAAAGGATATTGGCCTTATTATTGTTGCAACCACATCTGCAAGTCACGCGTTTCCAAGTGCCGCTTGCCAGATCCAACAGATGTTAGGTATTAATGATTGCGCTGCATTTGATGTCGCGGCAGCCTGTGCAGGCTTTACATACGCAATTAGCATAGCGGATCAGTTTGTTAAAACGGGTATGACGAAAAAAGCCCTCGTCATTGGCGCTGATGCATTATCAAAAACGTTAGACCCGAATGATCGTGGAACTATCATCTTATTTGGTGATGCTGCTGGGGCTGTTGTCATTGGTGAATCAAATGAGCCAGGAATTATTTCTACTCACTTACATGCCGATGGGCGTTATGGCGATTTATTAACATTACCTAACCGCAGTCGTTGCTCTGATGATTCTGCATATTTAACGATGACAGGTAATGAAGTATTTAAAGTTGCAGTGCGTGAACTTGCCCATATTGTTGATGAAACATTGACGCAAACAGGCATTGCTAAAGAAGAACTTGATTGGTTAGTACCACACCAAGCGAATTTGAGAATCATTTCTGCGACAGCAAAAAAATTAGATATGACAATGGATAAAGTTGTTGTCACACTTGATCGCCACGGAAATACTTCTGCGGCATCAGTTCCAACAGCATTGGATGAAGCGGTGCGTGATGGCCGTATTCAACGTGGCCAACTTGTCCTTTTAGAAGCTTTTGGTGGTGGTTTTACTTGGGGCTCTGCATTGGTTCGTTTTTAATTAACTGAGAAAATAGACATGACACAATTTGCTATGGTATTTCCCGGCCAGGGTTCTCAGTCTTTAGGTATGTTAGCGGCATTAGCAGAAGAAAATAAGCTAGTTGAGCAAACATTCGCTGAAGCATCGGAAGCATTGGGTTACGATCTCTGGGCATTAACTCAAAATGGGCCAGAAGAAGAATTAAATAAAACATGGCAAACACAGCCTGCATTATTAGCAGCATCTGTGGCTATTTTCCGTGTTTGGCAAGAAAAAAATGGTGCGATGCCTTCAATAATGGCGGGGCACAGTCTCGGTGAGTACTCGGCTTTAGTTTGTGCAGGGGTTATTGACTTTAAACAAGCTATTAAACTGGTTGAGTTACGCGGTAAGTTAATGCAAGAAGCGGTTCCTGAAGGAACTGGCGCAATGTATGCGATTATCGGTTTAGATAATGACTCGATTGAAAAAGCCTGCCAAGAAGCGGCTCAAGGCCAAGTGGTTTCTCCTGTTAATTTTAACTCTCCAGGTCAGGTGGTTATTGCTGGTGAGAAAGCGGCTGTTGAGCGAGCAGGTGCTGCATGTAAAGAAGCTGGTGCAAAACGTGCATTGCCTTTATCTGTAAGTGTTCCGTCACACTGTGCATTAATGAAACCAGCTGCTGATAAATTAGCCGAAGCATTACAGAAAATTGATTTTTGTGAGCCAGTCTATCCAGTTATTAACAATGTTGATGTTAAAATTGAGAAATCGGCGCAAAATATTCGTGATGCTTTAGTCCGTCAACTGTATAATCCAGTGCGCTGGACGGAAACAGTAGAATTAATGGCAGATCAAGGTGTTGAACACCTTATCGAAGTAGGCCCAGGTAAAGTATTGACTGGTCTTACCAAGCGAATTGTCTCTAATTTAACTGCCGTAGCAGTCAATGATCCTGTATCATTAAGCACTGCTTTAGAAAATAGCTGAGGACGACATGAGCTTTGAAGGAAAAATTGCACTGGTAACCGGTGCTAGCCGCGGAATAGGTAAAGCAATTGCTTTAACGCTAATAGCACGTGGCGCAACAGTTATCGGAACAGCAACAAGCGAAAAAGGCGCGGAAGCCATTACTGCTTATCTAGAGGGTAAAGGTAAAGGTTTAGCGTTAAATGTGACTGATGCGGCATCAATCGAAGAAACGTTGACCCAAATCCGTGAAGAATTTGGCGAAATTGATATTTTGATTAATAATGCAGGTATCACTCGCGATAACTTATTGATGCGAATGAAAGAAGAAGAGTGGCAAGATATTATTGACACCAACCTTTCATCCGTTTACCGTTTGTCTAAATCTGTTTTGCGTGCCATGATGAAAAAACGTTGTGGGCGTATTATTTCTATTGCATCTGTTGTGGGTGTGATGGGAAATGCGGGGCAAGCGAACTATGCAGCAGCGAAAGCAGGGTTGATTGGTTTTAGTAAATCATTAGCTCGTGAAGTCGCTTCTCGAGGCATCACTGTTAACGTCGTTGCGCCAGGTTTTATCGAAACGGATATGACTAAAGCATTGACAGACGAACAGCGTGCAGGCATTTTATCTCAGGTTCCTGCTGATAGACTGGGTGATGCACAAGAAATTGCCAGTGCTGTAGCGTTTTTAGCTTCTGACGAAGCTGCTTACATCACAGGTGAAACATTGCATGTCAATGGTGGCATGTACATGATCTAAAGAAATGATGGAACTATTTGTATTATTAGTGTTATCTAGCACCAAATAATGCAAAATAATGGTTCCAACAGCCGGGATTGGGTTGTATCTTTTCCTGTATTTCATAAACTACGAAAACCATCGCGAAAGCGAGTTTTGATAGGAATTTTAATAGTATGAGCACTATCGAAGAACGCGTTAAGAAAATCATCGTTGAACAACTGGGTGTTAAAGAGGAAGAAGTTGTAAACACAGCTTCATTTGTTGATGACTTGGGCGCTGATTCTCTTGACACAGTTGAGCTGGTTATGGCTCTGGAAGAAGAGTTCGATTGCGAAATCCCTGACGAAGAAGCTGAAAAGATCACAACAGTACAGGCTGCGATTGACTACGTCGAGAACGCATCTAAATAATTGTACGAAAAACTTATCTAGGCGATCACTCGATCGCCTATGTTTTTTTGGTAACTTTTCCCTCCTTGGAGGAATTACGTGTCTAAACGTCGTGTAGTCGTAACCGGTCTAGGCATGTTATCTCCTGTCGGCAACACAGTTGAGTCATCATGGAAAGCTGTTTGTGACGGACAGAGTGGTATCAGCCTAATCGATCATTTTGATACTACTAACCACGCAACGAAATTTGCTGGCTTAGTAAAAGATTTCAACTACGAAGATTTTGGCATCTCTCGCAAAGATGCAAAGAAGATGGACCCATTCATCCAATACGGTATTGCAGCAGGCTTCCAAGCCTTTAAAGATGCCGGATTGGAAGTAACAGAAGCCAATGCTACTCGAATTGGTGCAGCGATTGGTTCTGGTATTGGTGGGTTAGGGTTAATTCAGGATAACTGTGAGTCATTATTAAGCGGTGGACCTCGTAAAGTTAGCCCATTCTTCGTACCGTCAACCATTATTAATATGGTTGCTGGTCATTTGAGCATTATGTACGGTTTACGTGGACCAAGTATTTCAATTGCTACGGCATGTACTTCTGGTGTGCATAACATTGGGCAGGCAGCACGTATGATTGCTTATGGTGACGCAGATGTCATGGTCGCTGGTGGGGCAGAAAAAGCAACAACACCACTAGGTGTTGCTGGTTTTGGTGCTGCGCGTGCACTATCGACACGTAATGATGAGCCTCAAAAAGCAAGCCGCCCTTGGGATAAAGACCGTGATGGTTTTGTTTTAGGTGACGGGGCAGGTATTATCATTCTTGAAGAGTATGAACATGCTAAAGCCCGTGGCGCAAAAATTTATGCAGAAATTGCAGGGTTTGGTATGAGCAGTGATGCTTATCATATGACATCGCCACCAGAAAATGGTGAGGGTGCAGCTTTAGCAATGGAAAATGCAATAAAAGATGCTGGGATTGAGGCTAAAGATATTGGTTATATCAATGCTCATGGTACATCAACACCAGCAGGTGACCTTGCAGAAGCGCATGCTGTACTTTCTGTATTTGGGCAAAATACGAATGTTTTAGTTAGCTCAACCAAGTCGATGACCGGTCACCTATTAGGTGCCGCAGGTTCTGTAGAGTCTATTTTTACCATTTTAGCTCTGTGCGATCAGGTCATTCCACCAACCATCAATTTAGATAACCGTGATGAGGCTATCCCTACTGGTCTTGATTTCGTTCCAAACGAAGCACGTAAAGTAGATAACATGGAGTATGCTCTGTGTAACTCATTTGGTTTTGGTGGCACTAATGGTTCATTGATTTTCCGCCGTTATACTGGCGAATAATAAATAGATTGCCGTTACTGATTAGCCCTAGTTGCATTTGGCAACTAGGGCTTTATTTTGACCATCTCTTTGCACCTCTGGTTGGTTTAGTTTATGATAACGCCACCTGATTACTGTCTGATTTATCAGCTTTTATTATAAGTGTTATCGATGTCATATTGGGTTAATGGGCTCGCTTGCCAGCAAATAAGTGTTACTGATCGCGCAGTCTCTTTTGGGGACGGCTGCTTTACGACCATACATGGGGTTAATCAACAGGCGAAAATGCTTAATGAGCATGTTGCACGTTTAATTAATGATAGCCAGCGGTTAAAAATCAGTCAGCCGGATTGGGTGGCGTTAAAGCAACATATACAGCAAGTTTGTTCACTGCAAACGGAAGATGAGTTTGTAGTAAAAGTTATCATTAGTCGTGGTGTCGGCGGTCGTGGTTATAGTTCACACGGTTTTACTTCACCAACAGTGATTGTCAGTGTTTCTCCCTTTCCTAATAACTATGCTCAGTTGCAGTGCAAAGGTGCTCGGCTTATTGTAAGTGATATTCCATTGGCTCGAAGTCCATTACTAGCAGGCATGAAGCATTTAAATCGATTAGAGCAGGTTTTGATCAAGCAAGGGATTGATGAATGCGCAGCCGATGAAGCCATTGTATTAGATACTGACGGCATTATTGTTGAATGTTGCAGTGCGAACGTTTTTTGGCGTGTCGGGCAAACAGTGTATACCCCTGATGTGTCTCATAGTGGTGTGAACGGATTAATGAGACAAAAGATCATAGCGCTGTTAGCTGATAGCCAGTACCATCTTCAAGTGGTTGAGCGCTTTGCCACTGTTTTGAAACATTGCGACGAGGTTATTATTTGTAATGCATTGATGCCTGTATTGCCAGTTCAGAGTATTCAAATAAGTCAGCAGCAGCCACCATTACAATTTGTCTCTCGCGAGTTGTTTGAGTATTTGTTTTTGCGTTGCAAAATTTAAATATTATAAATGACATCGAATATACGCATTTGATATGGTCAATAAATGAAATTAGCTAAAAAAATCATTCTGATTACTGTTGCCCTGACTGCTATTGTGGCGGTGGCAGTTTATTTGCAATATCAACAAGTATTGAATTATGCAAAAACGCCAATCAACCTTTCCCAAGAAAAAATCTTTACTGTACCAGCTGGGACTGGCCGTGTTGCATTCGAAACATTACTCGTTAATGAAAAAATAATTGAGCAAGGAAATGAATTTCAGTGGTTATTGAAATTACGTCCTGAACTTGCCCAGTTAAAGGCCGGGACTTATCGATTACAGCCGGGTATGGATGTTGAACAGTTATTACGGTTAGTGGTCAGTGGTAAAGAAGCGCAGTTTTCTATCCGATTTATTGAAGGTAACCGGTTGAATGATTGGAGTAACATATTACGTGATGCGCCATATTTAGCGCACAAATCCGCGGATATGACTCCAGCAGAGCTCAATGCACAGATTGGTTTTAGTGGTGAAGGGTCTTTGGAAGGGTGGCTATATCCAGATACTTACTTGTATACCGCAGGGACAACTGATGTTGAAATCCTAAAACGTGCTTATAAACGTATGCAAAATAGCCTAGATGAACAGTGGAAAGGGCGAGATAGGGACTTACCTTATAAAAATGCATATGAAATGTTAATCATGGCATCGATCATAGAGAAAGAAACGGGTATTGAAAGCGAAAGGTCACAAGTGTCTTCAGTGTTCGTAAATCGCTTAAAGAGAAATATGCGTCTGCAAACCGACCCTACCGTGATCTATGGTTTGGGTGATAAATACAGTGGTAAAATCTATCGTAGTGATTTAGATACTCATACCGCCTATAACACCTATAAAATTGATGGTTTGCCACCCACGCCAATTGCAATGCCAAGTCTTGCATCATTGAAAGCGGCAGCGCACCCTGCTAAAACCGAGTATCTATTTTTCGTTGCAGATGGTAAGGGTGGACATACTTTTAGCCGGAACTTGAGCGAGCACAATCGTGCCGTCAAAGTTTATCGCCAATTAGAACAGCAAAACTGATAAAAATGAAAAACCAATTTATTGTTATAGAAGGTCTTGAGGGGGCAGGTAAAACCACCGCAATTAATACCGTCGTGGAAACACTGAACCAAGCGGGAGTTTTTGACATTGTTTTCACTCGCGAACCTGGTGGAACGCCGCTTGCTGAAAAGTTACGCGAGTTAATAAAACAAGGTATTGAAGGTGATAAGGTCACCGACAAAGCGGAGCTATTGATGCTATATGCTGCCCGTGTGCAGTTAGTCGAAACTGTGATTAAACCTGCATTAGCCGCGGGGAAATGGGTCGTCGGTGACCGCCATGACTTGTCATCACAAGCCTACCAAGGTGGTGGTAGAGGGATTGACCGGCAGCTAATGAAGTCATTACGTGACCTCGTATTAGGTGAATTCAAACCATCATTAACATTATACCTTGATTTACCTCCTGAACTGGGGCTGCAACGTGCTAGGTCACGCGGCGAGCTGGATAGAATAGAAAAAGAGTCATTAGTTTTTTTTGAAAAAACACGCTGCCGATATTTAGCGCTAGCAAAGGACGATGAAACTATTCTAACTATCGATGCAAGCCAAAATATCGAACAAGTTCAAGATGATATTCGACAAACCCTCGGGCGATGGCTGGCGCAATCATGATTGTGGAAATCCGAGGAGTATAGTGTGAGGAGTATAGCGTGAATTGGTATCCTTGGTTAAATGAACCGTATCGGCAAATTATTGCGACTTACCAATGTGGCCGTGGTCATCATGCTTTATTACTTCACTCTCTGCCGGGAAATGGGGCGCAGGCTCTGTGCTATGGCATTAGCCGTTGGTTAGTTTGCCAAAAGCGCGATGGAATAAAAAGTTGTGGTGAGTGTCATAGCTGCCGCTTGATGTTAGCAGCAACGCATCCTGACTATCATGTTATTGATGTAGAGAAAGGTAAATCAACAGTCAGTGTTGATACGGTCAGAAAATTGATTGAAACCTTAAGTAGTCATGCACAGCAAGGTGGTAGCAAGGTGGTGTATCTCCCTCAGGTTGAGGCACTAACGGATGCTGCCGCTAATGCTTTATTAAAAACGTTGGAAGAGCCCGCTAAGGATACCTATTTTTTATTAGGTAGTGAAAAACCTGAGAATTTGCTTGCGACAATTCGTAGTCGTTGCTTAAACCATTTTTTACCTGCTCCTGACCCGAAAATCGCGCTATATTGGCTGCAAAAGCAAAAACCAAGTGTCAGGGTGGATGATGCAACGACGGCACTAAAAATTAGCCAAGGGGCTCCAGTTGCTGCACTGGCATTGTTAGATGACGGCATCTGGCAAAAACGTAGTGCACTGTGTTATGGCATTGCAACTGCATTGCAAACACGAGATTTATTGAGTTTGTTGCCAAGTTTAAATATTGATGAAGTATCTGATGCATTAAATTGGTTACTGACCTTACTAGCCGATGCGATTAAAGTACAACAAGGTGCGGTGGCTTTTTGTATTAACCAAGACCATTTAGCGCAAGTGATGCAGTTGTCGAGCACCATGAATCGTTCACAACTGTTAAATGCCTATGACAGTTGGTTACAGTGTCGCCACCAGTTGTTGACGGTTCCAGCCCTTAATCAGGAATTAATCCTGACAAATCAATTATTACAATGGGAAGCCTCTCTGGCGGCTATTCCCTCATTTTAAAAAGAGTTAAATATGTTTGTTGTTGATTCACACTGTCATCTTGACTGTTTAGATTATGAAAAACTGCATACCAATGTGGATGATGTTATCGCAAAGGCATCTGCGCGTGATGTGCGCTTTATGTTAGCCGTTGCGACTACGCTACATGGTTTTGAAAAAATGAAAGAACTGATTGGTATGCGTGACAACATTGCCTTCTCGTGTGGGATTCATCCACTTAATTTGGATGAGGGCTATGATTTTGCGCGTTTAGCTCAACTTGCCGCAGGCCAAGAGGTTGTTGCGTTGGGTGAAACTGGGCTAGATTATTATTATCAAAAAGAAAATGCAGCGCTGCAACAGGAATCCTTTCGTCAACATATCCGTATTGGCCGAGAAGTGAATAAACCTGTTATTGTGCATACTCGTGCGGCACAAAAAGATACACTGGATATTCTGCGTGATGAAAAAGTGATGGATTGTGGCGGCGTATTACATTGTTTTACTGAAGATAAAGACATCGCTGTCGAATTGCTCGACTTAGGGATGTATATTTCATTTTCGGGTATTGTGACTTTCCGTAATGCAGAACAAATCCGAGAAGCTGCACGTATTGTGCCACTCGACCGTATTTTAGTTGAAACGGATTCGCCATACTTAGCGCCAGTACCGCATCGTGGTAAAGAAAATCAACCTGCATATGTCCGTGACGTTGCAGAGTATATGGCGGTACTTAAAGGGATAAGTATTGAACAAATGGCTGAAATAACAACAGAAAACTTTAATCGTTTGTTCCATTTAAATGTTGGAACTCATAAAGCGTAGTTAGCTAACAATAAAATTACTATTGAATTATTAAGGAAATTGAAATGGCAGAAGAAACAATTTTTAGTAAAATCATCCGTCGTGAAATCCCTGCGGATGTGGTTTACCAAGATGAGCTTGTCACTGCATTTCGTGATATTTCTCCTCAAGCACCATCACACATATTAATCATCCCTAATAAACTTATTCCAACGGTGAATGATATTACTGAGGATGATGAATTAGTATTAGGCCGCTTGTTTACGGTAGCTGCAAAAATTGCTAAAGAAGAAGGCATTGCACAAAGCGGTTATCGGTTGATTATGAATTGTAACGAACACTCTGGCCAAGAAGTTTTTCATATCCACATGCATTTGGTGGGTGGTCGTCCATTAGGCCCATTATTAGCGAAGTAATGATAAGCAGGGGCTAGTAATGAAGCGTATTGTATTGCTTGGGCTGATGGTAATGTCTGTAACTGGCTGTTTAAGTCAGAAACCACAAGGATTGGTATTTAATCAACGGCAAAGTATCATTATGGAACCTTCAGTGCTGGCTCAAGGGGTTATTGTTGAAAAACCCGTTGTTAATGTGGAAAACCATCGAACAGTAGCCTCTGTCAGTATGAGTAATGTACAGGCTGAGGCTGTTAATATTGCTTATCGCCTGTATTGGTATGATGAGCAGGGGCTAAAAATTGATACTTCAGGTATTTTACAACAGACAATCCCCGCAAATTCAGTTGTGACTGTTCAAGGTATGACTTCATCGCCTCGAGCAAGTCATGTACGTGTACATGTTTTTTTATCCCCTAAGGCTGGAGAATAGTCATGAAGCGGATCTTAATGGTTGCAGCCGCAACTTTAATTTTGGCAGGGTGCCCATCATACCCACCACAGACGCCACCTCCGATTGTTCCTATTGAACCTGAACAACCGCCTGAGGTCACGCCACCACCAATAGATGTGGTACCTACACCACCAAAACAACAAACGACAGATTGGTCAGCATCAATTAGTCCGCTTGTCAGCCAGATGGTGAGCGAAGATGGTGTCGAAAGCGGCAAAGTGTTGTTAGTTGATTCAGTAAAAAATAATACTAACGGTACATTGCCTGTACAAGCGGTGACATCTGCCATGACAACGATTGTCGAAAATACGCAGCGTTTCAAAGTGGTTCCACCAAGTGTCGTGAGCTCGGCTCGTAAAACATTAGGGTTATCGCAAGAAGATAGCTTGGTTACTCGTAGTAAGGCTATTGGATTAGGTCGCTATGTACAGGCTGACTATGTGATTTACAGTGTAATTTCAGGCTCAAATAAAGACCGAACTCTTGAAATGCAGCTAATGGAAGTACAAAACGGTGAAATCGTTTGGTCTGGAAAACACAGTATTGAGTAATACGCATTCTCTTTTTTTATTACTCAAACAGCATTTCCCTTTGATTTTAACTCAAAACTGGGAAATGTTACCGCTTTCAGGGTTATCCGGTGGCAGTTATTTACTACAAAGCCAGCAAATGGATAATCCTATCAGGTTAATAGCGCGAACTGAGGGTAAAACGCAGTCTGCACTGTATGTTGACCGCCGTAAAGAGGCGAGTATTTTACGGCAACTTCATAACTGCCCATTTGTACCTAAGGTGATAGGACATAATTCACAATGGTTACTATTAGATTGGTGTGATGGGCAACATCCCGATCCGACAACGTTTGTGTCTGAAAATTTCCAAAGCCATCTTGCAAAAACCATTGCACAATTGCACTGTTCTCCATTGTTGGGCTACCGTTTGCAGCTACGTGATGAAATAGCGCATTATGGCGGTTTTATTGATGTAAAACGCTTCTCACCACGTTGGAAAAGGCTGCATCATCATTTTCTTTTTGCGACAATGCCAAAAACATTAAAGTTGGCACCAGCCCATATGGACATCCATGCAAAGAATATCGTTTCTTCAAAAACAGGGACATTAATGCTTTTAGATTGGGAATATGCGGCGAATACGGATATTGCCTTTTCGTTAGAAACCTATTTTCAATTTAATCACCTGACAGATAAGCAACGACAGTTTTTTCTCACTCAATATTGTGATATTGCAGGTGCATATCGAAACAAACAACAATTAAATCATCACTGCAAATTATGGGCTCCTTGGGTAAAATATATGACATTAATGTGGTACGAAGTGCAGTGGAATGAAAGTCACTTGCCACATTTTTTGTTAAGCTCGCAGTCACTGCGACAATATTTTGGGTTGTTGGCTTGATAGTGAAAAGCTATCGGTGAACAATATCTAATTTAGATACTTAGTTAAGTAAGTGAGGTATGTTATGGGCCCGATAATGCTAGATGTTCAGAGTTATGAACTAGACAGCGAGGAGCGAGAAATATTAGCACACCCATTAGTGGGGGGGGTGATTTTATTTACCCGTAACTTTCATGATGTAGCTCAATTACGAGAGTTAGTGCGTCAAATACGCGATGCATCAAGACACCGCTTGCTTATTGCCGTGGATCAAGAAGGAGGACGCGTACAGCGTTTTCGTGATGGTTTCACTGCACTACCTTCTGCGCAAGCCTTCGCCGCATTAAATAGTTCAATGGATGGGGCAAAGCTGGCACAGGAAGCTGGGTGGTTAATGGCATCTGAAATGATTGCAATGGATATAGATATTAGCTTTGCTCCAGTACTGGATCTTGGTCATCAAAGCATTGCCATAGGTGAGCGTTCATTTCATGAGGACCCAGAAATAGCCATGGTGATGGCGGAGCGTTTTATTAAAGGCATGCATAGTGCTGGGATGAAAACGACAGGTAAGCACTTTCCAGGGCATGGTGCAGTTAAAGCGGATTCACATAAGGAAACGCCTCGGGATGACCGTTCGTTAGACATCATCCGTGGTCAGGATATGTCAATATTTAAGGATTTTATCCAGCGTGAATTATTAGATGCCATTATGCCAGCCCATGTAATTTATACACAAGCGGATGAACGCCCTGCCAGCGGGTCGCCATTTTGGTTAAAATCAGTATTACGAGAGCAACTTGGTTTTAATGGTGTAATTTTCTCGGATGATTTGTCAATGGAAGGGGCGGCTATTATGGGGAGTTATCCTGAAAGGGCTAAAGCGTCTTTGAATGCAGGTTGTGACATGATCCTCGTGTGTAATAACCGTGAAGGGGCGGTGAGTGTATTGGATAATTTACCAAAACAGTCTGATAGCCAAGCATCCAAGTTGTATCATAGTGGCCGTCAATATAGTCTAACTGAGTTACAAAGTGTGGCTCGTTGGCAAAATAGCCATCGCCAGCTAGTCGATTTACACCAAAGGTGGCAAGAGCATCACCAATAGTGCCAACTCAAGCTCAATAACAATAAGGCCAGTAGATAAATATGCTACTGGCTTTTTTATGTCGCTTTTATTAATTGAAAGTTGAGTTTATTTTGCGGTAGAGATTCAGGGCTTTTATGGAGAAAGTTACCCGTAACGTAATTTAGATGGTTTGTATGATAATAGCTAAATTGTGAATTTAAATATAGGAGGTAAAATTTTTTCAAGAAAAATAACTAATGATTTGTGTTTTTAAATTAAAATATAAAAAAACATTAGAAATTAATATCAAAAAACTAGCTAAGTCATATTTGTTATCATCTCATATCGGAATAAACGCTTTTTTGGCGTAATGCACCATGTATTTGGCTTAGTAATTAATTTTTATTGTGGGTTTGTAGGTTGATTCTGATTGAATGTACAGATAAATGAAAAAAATAAGAGTAAAGGTTAAGAAAAATTTAAATCAATAAACATGAAAGAAGCAGGTGAAGTTTAGCTACTAAATAATTTTTATATTTTTCCTTCAATTTTAAGTAGCACTAAATCGAATAAAATTTAATCTTTTACACTGTAACATTTATAATGCATAAGAAAGTTAGATTATAATAGAATATATAATTTATGCTGGCCATATAGGATTATCCGAGATTAAATAAGGTATATTAAAATCTATATTTAACTAATTGGTTATTTTAACTTTAAATTTTTAAAGCAATTAATTAATGGTTGCATTGTAAGCAGTAATTTTCACATAATTTAACTGCTCCAATAGGCATAGCCTATAAAGTGTGATTGACATCACTAATGATAGGTAGCCTAATGCAACTTATGTAACATGTTGTGACAGTGATCGTTTTAATTGACATAAAATTACGATAGCATACGCTTCATGATGTATTCATGACAGTAATGAGTGGTAATCAAAAGTTTGAAAAGTAACAAATAAATAATTCTGTTTTTAAGTCAAATAATAAATCTTAGATTGAGATGGTTATTTATCATGCAATTGTTTTATTTTCCGTATATCAAATGACGGAGGTAATACTGAATAAATGGATATTTTCAATATAATTTTGTTATTTACTAAAAGAAATTTTCTTATCACAAAAAATATAAATTTTGAGCAAGGTGAGAGTGACAAATAATTAAAATCTATCACATCGTGCTATAGGAAAAACGCCTTAGTTACAGTAATAAGTAAACACTATGCAGTAAATTTACTGTATGAATTTTTTATTTTAAAAATTGACTTTTGTGTTTGAAATGGATGTATACAGTTTGTATTTAAGTTAAATTTTTCGATTAAGCTAAAAATAAAAATGGTGTTTGTTGTCCTTGGAAACAAGGTTCAATACAAAATTAATTCAAATAATCATTAACTAGGTTAATTTCAATGAAAGTTAAAAATATTGCGCTATTAATGCTTTCTCCTTGCTGTTTAGCGGTAGCAATGGCAAATGCCAGCAACTGGGAAAACACAATCAAAGAAAATTCATTTGTTGCAGATTCTGAGTTAGAGCTATCAACTCGCAATATGTGGAAATACTTAAAAACAGAAAACCGTTTTGATAAAGATGAACAGCGTTACCGTAAACAAGTTGCTAATGCTTGGGGACAAAACTTTCAGGCTGATTTTAAATCAGGTTATTTCGCGGATGTGATAGGCTTTGATGCTTCCTACTATGGTGGTATTAAATTAGGCGCGAGTAAAGACTTCGCCTCCCGTGCAATTTTATATAACGACGATGGTCATGCAAAAGGTTATAACAAAATTGGTCAACGTTATGCAAAAGTAAAATTGGATCTTGAACCTGTAAAATTCAATGCAAAAGCAGGTTGGTTTACGCTGAAAAATAAAGGTATTTTCACTAACTCACAACGTTTATCACTAAATAGCTACAGCGGTTATTACACCAATACTGCACTTGGTGATTGGAACTTGGATTTAATGTATCTCGACAAAAAAGTGATGCGTCGTGATAGCCCGAATATTGATGCTATGTATTTCACTGATGCGAATGGTGTGCGTCACAATGTTAACCACGTGATCACGGGGGGTATCAATTACGATACTAAACCACTTCAAGTACATTATTTCTATGGTCAAGCGGATGATTTATTCCGTCAACAAGGTCTTGAAGCTAAATATAGACTAACTTCCGATGTGACTCTTGGTACGCAGATTTATAACCATGAGTACGGTAGTGACGGTAAGCGTACTGAAAAAAATGATGCAAAAGGTAGACGTAACTTTGATAAACATGCATGGCACTATGCAGGAACTGCTGAATGGCGTGTTCCTGAGACGCCATGGAAACTGAGTGGTGGTTTAACTTATACCCAAGCGAAAAAAGCAAATGGTGTTGGTCAATTTGCGCGTAACCCAATCGGTAATACCCGTGGTCGTTTTAATTCACCTGCATACGCAGATATCGACTATGTTCGTGATGGTGAAACCATGCTTGCGTTAGCGGCAGAATACCGAGTGAGTAGAGAGCTGTCTGTAGGGGCACGTACCAACTATTCAGAATTTAAATATGAAGGTGAAAGACTGAAACAAGGGCAATTAGGTCTGTTTAGCTACTGGAAACCAACTGAAAACTTGTCTGTTTCGTTAAGTGGCGGGCTGGGTTGGCACCATCGTCAAGAAAATGACTACACAACGCCAAAATTGTATGACGGTCACTCACGTCGTGCCCATTCATTATCTGGTTCTATGACAACGACTTATCGCTTCAAAATGTAATCAATAGCAAAGCGCGGTTTATAAAAAAGGTAAGATAAATGAAACACAAAATTGGATTACTCACCCTAATGATCTCAGGGGCTCTACTGGCGGGTTGTGCACATAAAACAACGGATACCGTTAAAGTTCAAGTGATTGGTATCAATGATTTTCATGGAGCATTGCAGGCACCAGGCGATGGTAAGTTAGGTGGAATTGAGTCAATCGCGACATTAGTTGGCCAACTAAGAGCGCAAAATGATAATACAATTGTAGTCGGAGCAGGGGATTTAGTGGGAGCAAGCCCATTATTATCATCTATGTTTTACGATGAGCCAACGATTGAAGCGTTAAGCGCTATTGGCATGGAAACCAGTGCGGTTGGTAACCATGAGTTTGATAAAGGTAAAGAAGAGCTGTTAAGAAAGCAAAATGGTGGATGCCATCCAACGGCGGGTTGTGTTGGTAAAGATTCATTTGCCGGTGCAGATTTTAACTACTTAGCAGCTAACGTTATTGTGAAAGAAACAGGCGAAACACTGTTCCCGTCTTACTTTATTAAGGAGTTTGATGGTATTCCAATGGCATTTATCGGTCTGACCTTGGAAGGTACGCCAGCAATCGTTACGCCAAGTGGAACGGCGGGTTTAGAGTTCAAAAATGAAGTTGAAACGATTAATAACCAAGTTAAGTTATTAAAAGCGCAAGGCATCAATAGTATTGGTGTGTTGATCCATGAAGGTGCTACCCAACAAGTTGATACTAAAGTTAAAGATATTAACCGTTGTGACAATATCAAGGGGCCAATTGTTGATATCGTCAATCAATTAGATGGTGCTGTTGATTTTGTGGTTAGCGGCCATACTCATCAGGCCTATAATTGTGAAATTAATGGTAAAACGGTCATTTCCGCTCAATCTAACGGAACTTTACTTTCTCAATTAAATATTGAGATAGATAAAAATACTAAAGATATTGTTAGCATTAAAGCGAAAAATATCCCAGTAGAAACGAGTCGTTATGAGAAAAACCCTGAGTTAACCACTTTCGTACAAAAATACGAAAAAATTGCGTTACCTATTTCACAAGAAGTGATGGGAACATTGAGTGCCAACGCAGATAAAAAATTATTGTCAGGTGGTGATTCTACGCTGGGTAAAATTATTGCCGATGGACAATTATATGTGGCTTCAAATAAAGAGGCTGGTGGCGCTCAAATTGCATTTATGAACAGTGGCGGTATTCGTGCTGACATGAAAGCAGGGCAACAAACATATGGCGATATCTTTACCGTTCAGCCATTCTCTAACGTGGTTGTGACGCAGTCATTGACGGGGGCTCAAATTAAGCAAGCATTGGAACAGCAATGGGATCGTGCTCGCCCACAAGTGATGCCTGTTTCTAAAGGTTTCTATTATGAGTGGGATGACAGTCGTCCAGTTGGCGATAAAGTTATTCCAAACTCAATAAAATTAAATGGTAAACCGTTAGATATGAATAAAACTTATCGCGTGGCTGCTAATGAATTCTTAGCAACGGGAGGAAGCCGTTTCTCTGCATTTAACCAAGGTAAAGACCGTATTTATAGCGTGCCAGATAACGAAGCGTTAATGCAATACTTTAAAGATAACTCACCAGTTGCAGTACCTACTGATGTGCGTATCAAAAAAATCAAATAACTCAAGCTATTAGCTTAAACATCAACCCCGAAAGTGGCATCATTTTTGGGGTTTTTTATCCCCTTTCATGCGCATTTCCCTCTTTGTCATTAACTCCAGTGAACCATTGTGTGTAAATACAATAATGATATAATAATGATTCTCATTATCACATATTATATTTGTGGTTTTTCACTAATAAATACATCAATAGTTGTTAGCTGACTCGATTCGTTTATTGGTGAAAAATGATTTGACGCAGTCTGATGCTGTCATAATAATCAATCAAATTGACATGGATCAATATTTGGTATTACCAATAGACCAAGCATGATATTCTTCAGCAACATTTTGGTATATGGCATGACTTCTTATTGTTATCTAAGGTTTTTATGATGAGAAATCTTAAATAACATTAATATATTTTGTTTCGAGGAATTTATGACCTTATCTCAACCCAAAATTATCGTTGTGGGGGGCGGAGCTGGTGGATTGGAGCTAGCAACGCGTTTAGGCCGCAAATTAGGGCGTAAAAAACGAGCACAGGTAACATTGGTGGATCGCAACCCTAGCCATTTATGGAAACCGCTGTTACATGAAGTGGCAACAGGTTCATTAGATGATGGTGTTGATGCGATAAGTTATTTGGCTCATGCACGTCATAATGCATTTAGTTTTCAATTAGGTTCATTAACCAATATCGATCGTGAAAATAAAAAAGTGGTGCTTGGTGAACTTTATGATAAGCAGGGTGAATTATTAGTTCCACTACGTGAGTTGGAATACGATATTTTAGTCATGGCGTTAGGAAGTGCTTCGAATGATTTCGGTACACTAGGCGTTAAAGAACACTGCATATTCTTGGATAATCCTCATCAAGCACATCGATTCCACGATGAAATGCTAAATTTATTCCTACGTTATTCGGTCCGTGATAACGCAGAAGAAAAAGTGAATATTGCGATAGTCGGCGGTGGCGCAACAGGGGTTGAATTATCAGCTGAGCTGTATAATGCCGTTGAACAACTTACTAGTTACGGTTTTAAAGGGTTAGATACCGATGCGTTAAATGTGACTTTAGTTGAAGCTGGAGAACGTATTTTGCCTGCTTTACCTCCCCGCATTTCTAGTGCTGCTCATCAAGAATTAAATAAGCTTGGTGTCCATGTATTGACAAAAACAATGGTGGTTAGTGCGGATGCGGATGGTTTAAATACTAAAGAAGATGGCAAAATCCATGCAGACCTAATGGTATGGGCAGCTGGGATCAAAGCACCTGATTTTATGAAAGATATCGCAGGGCTCGAAACTAATCGAATCAATCAGCTTGTTGTAAAATCCACCTTGCAAACCACGCGAGACGATATGATTTTTGCCATTGGTGATTGTGCGTCATGTGCTAAACCGGAAGGCGGTTTTGTGCCACCACGTGCTCAATCAGCCCACCAAATGGCGAGTCGTTGTTATGATAACATTTTGGCAATGATGAAAGATAAGCCGTTAAAAGACTATATTTATAAAGATCACGGTTCACTTGTTTCTTTATCTCGTTTTAGTACGGTAGGTAGTTTGATGGGTAACTTAATGCGTGGTGATATGATGGTTGAAGGGCGGATTGCTCGTTTCGTTTATATTTCCTTGTACCGAATGCACCAGATTGCTTTACATGGGTACATTAAAACGGGTCTTATGATGTTAGTCGGGAGTATTAACCGAATTATTCGACCAAAATTAAAACTGCACTAGTGGCAAGCTATTAATTACTTAATCCTACTTTATTGAAATAGATGCACCTAATGTTATTCATTAGGTGCATATTTTTTTATTTCTATAGTTATAGTAACTATGGTTATTAAAAAAACAAAGGCTGAAATTATTTTTTATTTAGTAATGCCAATACATGTAATAAAAAACTATTTAGACTAATTTTTCTTGGCAGTGATTCGATAAGTATTACGAAAATAGATTATAGGGAGAGAAGTTGGATTAAACACATTTTATAAGCTAATGAAATAAATTTATAGAGAGTAATATAATATATTATTTAATTTTATAAATAACGAACAATAGAATATATATGTGCTACAAAAAAACACACCCTTCAAATTACAATATGTTGATATTGAAGTATTTTTTCAATTCATTCATCAGTCATGAAAATGCATTAAATTAATTAATGATAAAATAGACTTTAGTGAATACTGGAACGAGTAAAAATCACCAACAAGAATTTAGGATAATTCTAAAAAACCATATATTATGTATGTAATTATCGAATTATATTAAACAGTAGTTACAATAGATAAAGTTTATTTTTAATAAGGGGCAGCACTATGAAGCTAAAATTTAAGTTGTTATTAGCGATTATAGTGGCTTTCTTTATTGCTTTTTTATTCATGCTTTTTACCCCTAAACCTAATGAAAGTTTAGCAACGGTACTATCCGTCGAACCCATTAAATCTAACCGTCTTGTTGAATACCAAAATTGTAGCGTGACAGGGGTTCTCGGTACTTTCAATCAACAGTCTCTTTCTCGTTTTCACCCTGCACAAAATGAATGTAAAATGTTTTTTATGCTTGAGGCATTGCAAGGCAAAAGCTTCCCTTCATTATTTGATGATCATAACAAAACATGTGTCAGCACACAAAAAATGGAGCTAGTCACTGTAGGCTATGATGTCATATACCAAATTGGTAAAACGGTCGGAAAAGTCAGAACCTCTTATGCACCTTCTATGTTTATTCCATTAAACGAAAAGGGGCAGTTAGTTTTAACATCCTCTAATTCTGTCTGTGAAACAATCCGTCGTGATGTTAAGGAGTTACTTCCTTTTTATTGCTTGCAGCAAAATGATTTACCGCTTTCTGGGAGAAGTTCTGGCATATTAGAAGTACAAGCAAGTCAAAATACATTTGGTTTTATGGAATAGTCATGCTTGGTTGTAGGAAACGGAGAAAGGCTACCTTAATCGATAGCCTTTTATGGTTTAAACTCTAGGCGAGTTGATGCTCTTCAAAGCTTGCCAATAGTTGTTTAATGAACTCAAGACGAGTTGCTCGGTCATTTAAATCATGGAAAAACTTCAAACGAACAGGCCCATCTAAACGATAAGTTTGCGGTTGGTTTTGTAGCAAACTAATTAAGTAATTCGGGTCGACCTTGTTTTTCTCTCCAAATTCAATAAACCCGCCTTTTTCATGAGCTTCAATACGTTTCACGCCTAAAGCCTGTGCGTGCAAACGAATTGCGGCGGAAGCTAACAGGAATTTACCTGCATCAGGTAAGGTTCCAAAGCGATCGATTAACTCTGTCCGTAGTTCATCTAATTCTTGATTATCTTTCGCACTAGCGATTCGTTTATAAAAAGATAGTCGCATA
The DNA here is from genome assembly GCF_050487165.1 of Providencia sp. Me31A. NCBI lineage: Bacteria > Pseudomonadati > Pseudomonadota > Gammaproteobacteria > Enterobacterales > Morganellaceae > Providencia > Providencia sp. Me31A. Next base: position 32,621 of record NZ_JBKQGZ010000027.1, on the reverse strand, counting down.
TTTACATCATGAATATAATCGTCCGGTAATAGAACCGGCATGCGAAGTTCAACTTCAGTTTGTTGACTGGTTAAGTCTTCTAACGAAGGTTCGCGCCCCTCTTTTAGGGCATCAACTGCGCTTTCTAATAGCTCCATATATAAGGTAAAGCCAATCGTCGTCATTTGGCCACTTTGGTCTTCACCAAGCAATTCACCTGCGCCGCGTATTTCTAGATCGTGGGTAGCAAGTGCAAAACCTGCGCCGAGATCTTCAAGGGAAGATATTGCCTCTAAACGTTTTTGCGCATCCGTTGTCATGGCTTTTGGGTGTGGAGTGAGTAAATATGCATAGGCTTGATGATGGGAGCGTCCTACACGACCACGTAACTGGTGCAATTGTGCAAGCCCAAAATGGTCAGCTCGCTCGATAATAATGGTATTTGCGGTAGGTATATCAATACCTGTTTCGATAATGGTCGTGCATATTAAGACATTGAAACGCTGATGATGAAAATCAGTCATTACCCGTTCAAGCTCACGCTCACGCATTTGACCATGACCAATGACAAAGCGTGCTTCAGGTACTAATTCCTCAAGGCGTGCTTTGGCTTTCTCAATATTTTCAACATCATTATAAAGATAATAAACTTGTCCACCACGCAAGGTTTCACGCAAAATAGCCTCACGGACAACTAAATCATCATACTGACGAACAAAGGTTTTGACCGCTAACCTACGTGCTGGTGGCGTCGCAATAATCGAAAGATCTCGCATTCCACTCATTGCCATATTGAGTGTTCGAGGGATTGGGGTTGCTGTGAGCGTTAAAATATCCACATCGGCACGCATGGCTTTAATGCGTTCTTTATGGCGGACTCCAAAGCGGTGCTCTTCATCCACCACCAATAAGCCTAAATCCCTCCAAACTAAATCACTTTGGAGCAATTTGTGGGTACCAATTAAAATATCTACTTTACCGTCAGCAGCCTCTGTAATGATCTGTTGTTGCTCTTTTGCGGTTTTAAAGCGAGAAAGCATTTCAATACGAACAGGCCAATTGGCGAATCTATCCCTAAAATTATCATAGTGTTGCTGTGCAAGCAGGGTTGTTGGCACTAATACAGCGACTTGCTTGTTATTGCTAATAGCGAGGAAAGCGGCGCGCATAGCCACTTCAGTTTTACCGAAGCCAACATCACCGCACACCAGTCTATCCATAGCTAATGGCTGGCACATATCACTGAGAACGGCGTTGATAGCCATTTCTTGGTCGGGGGTGGTTTCAAATGGGAAACCTTGGCAAAACGATTGATATTGTTCTTTGTCGTGTTTGAAAGCGAAGCCTGCTTTGGCTGCACGTTGAGCATAGATATCAAGTAATTCTGCTGCGACATCCCGCACTTTTTCCGCTGCTTTTTGGCGAGCCCGTCCCCAACTATCACTGCCTAACTTATGGAGTGGTGCATTTTCATCAGCTCCACCCGCATAGCGACTGATTAGGTGTAGTGATGAAACAGGGACGTACAGTTTGTCGTCTCCTGCATAAGTTAAAATTAAATACTCAGCTTTAATACCACCGGCTTCTAGCGTGATTAAACCTTGGTAACGGCCTACACCATGTTCAATATGAACAACGGGTTGTCCAGGTCGTAACTCTGCTAAGTTACGAATGAGTGTATCCGTGTTAATGGCACGACGGTTGTCGGTACGACGACGTACAACACGCTCTCCGAGCAGATCGCTTTCGCAAACTAATGCTTTATGTGCATCTAGTTGAATAAAACCATGCTCAGCAGCACCGATAGTGATACCAAATCGGTTATTTGGCGTGCTCATATAACTGTCAATAATTTCAGGACGAATTTTTAATCGCGCTAATAATTCAGTGACAGTTTCACGGCGACCTTCACTTTCAACGGAAAAGGTAATCGTCCCGTCAAATTGTTCAGTGAATTGGCGCAATTTTTCTAAGGGGTTTTTGCTTTGCCCTTGTATGCTGATATCGGGTAGTGGCTGATAATCTAAATTGGTATTAGCGGCTTTTTCTGCTAATGCTTCAGAGGAAAGCTGAATACGCGGCCATTTTTTTAATGACTGATTAAGCTGCTCAACCGTTAACCATAAATCAGCTGGCGGCAGTAATGGACGCATCGGGTCGACACAACGGCTGTCATAACGTTGTTGTGTATCGACCTGAAAGCGTTCTGCCGCGTCTTGCAGGTTTTGTGAAACAATTAGGCTTGATGATGGTAAATAATCAAATAAAGAGGGCAATGGTTGATCAAAAAATAGCGGCTGCCAATATTCTATCCCGGCAGGTAAAGTATTTTTGCTAACTTGCTGATAAATATGTTCAGGGTCACGACGAACTTCAAAACGTTCGCGCCATTGGCTACGAAAGCGCTCAATAGCGTCTTTATCGGTCGGGAACTCATGAGCAGGGAGTAAATTAATTTGGCTAACTTCTTCAAGAGTGCGTTGCGAGTCAACATCAAATGTTCGCAAACTGTCAATCTCATCATCAAAAAAATCAATACGATAGGGTAATGAACTCCCCATTGGAAACAAATCGAGTAGTGCACCACGTGTTGCATACTCGCCATGCTCTAAGACTTGTTCAACATGGCGATAACCCGCTTTGTCTAATTCATCGCGTAGCTTGTCTCGTGATAACTTATCACCTTTAGCCATTACTAAAGCATGACTAGTTAAAAAATCAGGCGGACAAACTTTCTGCATTAGTGTATTAACAGGAAGAATTAACGCGCCTTTTTGCAAGGTGGGTAAACGATAAAGGGTTGATAAACGATGAGAAATGATTTCTTGGTGAGGGGAGAAATTGTCATATGGCAAAGTTTCCCAATCAGAAAGCGTCTCAATAGGGTGATGTGTAAACTGTTGAATTTCATCCCTTAAGCGTAATGCATTTTGCATATCACGCGTCACAATGACAACCGGCCCATGGTGACGTTGTATCATTTCTCCACATTCAAGCGCACTAGCAGCCCCAATAAGGCAACCTAAATGGCGGACATCGCCACTACGACTAGGGAGTTCATAACGAAATTTTGACGACATAGAAATCTTCGGTATCTCACAGCGATTAGTAAGCAGTTAAACAAGAGTCAGTACAATAATAGACAGTCTTTACATTATTAACACTTAAATAAATTAATGAATAGTTAAACAGTAAAATTAGCAATAATACAATCTGTTTTAACTCGTAATTTGTCTGAAAGACAAACAAAAGGGCAGTCAAGTAAGAAAAAAAACCGCCGAGTGGTTCCATTCATCTATCGTACCCTTTATTATCGCTGAACACTTCGCTTTGGCAACAGGGGCATCATAGATTTCATGCACCAATCTGTCTCTTTATTTATAGGTCTACGCTATTTGCGTGGACGTGCAGTTGATAAGTTCGGACGCTTTGTGTCCAGTTTATCGGCTATTGGTATCACATTAGGCGTCGCAGCGTTAATCACAGTGACGTCAGTGATGAATGGGTTCGAGCGATCGCTACAAGATAGCATACTTGCTTATATGCCGCAGGTAATTTTAACCTCGCCATCGGGGAATATCGACCCGAATAAATACCCCATAACGGGTCTACAGCACCTTAAAGGTGTTAACCGTATTGCACCAATTGTACAGTCTGATGTGGTATTACAAAGCCGTACTAACGTCGGTGTTGGCGTTATGGCGGGGGGAGAACCTTCAGCGCCGTCTTTACTATTAGACAACTTAGTCAGCGGTCAGCGCGATGATCTTAAAGAAGGCAGTTATAATGTATTCTTAGGCAGTAAACTTGCAGAAATACTGGGGGTAAAGCGGGGGGATGATGTCAGGTTGATTATCCCAGGTGTTAGCCAACTTACGCCAATGGGGCGGATTCCGAGCCAACGGTTATTTACTGTCGCTGGTATTTTCCAAACAAATGGTGAAGCTGATACCAGTGAACTGGTTGTGGCTCAACAAGATGCCGCACGAATGCTGCGTTATCCTGCTGGGCATATTACAGGCTGGCGTTTATATCTCGATGAACCTTTGCAAGTCGATGTGTTAAGCAAACAGGAATTACCTGATGGTTTGGTATGGACTGACTGGCGTGAACGTAAAGGGGAATTTTTCCAAGCGGTTCGTATGGAAAAAAATATGATGGGTCTGCTACTTAGCTTAATTATTGCCGTCGCTGCTTTTAATATCATCACGTCGCTATCTTTACTCGTCATGGAAAAACAAGGTGAGGTGGCTATTTTAAAAACACTCGGCTTAAAGCGTGGTCGTATCCTCGCTATCTTTATGATCCAAGGGGCAGGAGCAGGGGTTATTGGCTCATTAGTTGGGACATTATTGGGGACGTTGCTCTCAAGTCAATTAAATGTCTTAATGCCGCTTATTGGTTTATTACCAAAAGGTGTTTCTCTACCCATTGTACTTGACTATTCAGGTATTTTAATTATTGCACTAAGTGCAATGCTGATTTCACTGCTTGCGACGCTATATCCTTCTTGGCGTGCGGCAGCGGTTCAACCTGCAGAGGCTTTACGTTATGAATAAACAACCACTTCTTGTTTGTGAACATTTAAGCAAAACGTATCAAGAAGGGACACTGTCGACGCAAGTGTTGAAAAATGTCAGCTTTTCTATGGGGCTAGGCGAAATGATGGCTATCGTGGGTAGTTCAGGCTCAGGTAAAAGCACCTTGTTACACTTACTGGGTGGGCTAGATACGCCATCTGAAGGTAATGTGATTTTCCGAGGCCAGCATATTAACCAGCTCTCTTCTGATGAGCGCGCGGCTATCCGTAATAAAGATCTCGGTTTTATTTATCAGTTTCACCACCTTTTACCCGACTTCACGGCGTTAGAAAATGTCGCAATGCCTTTATTGATAGGTGGGGTGGCTAAGGAAACAGCTTTTACTAAAGGGACAGCAATATTAGAAGCGGTCGGTTTAGCGCATCGTGCTAGTCATCGTCCTTCTGAGCTATCCGGTGGTGAGCGCCAGCGTGTGGCAATTGCAAGAGCATTGGTGAATGAGCCTGCTCTTGTGTTGGCGGATGAGCCAACTGGTAACCTTGACTTACGTAATGCAAATGCCATTTTTGAGTTGTTAGGAGAACTAAATCGCACACAACGAACGGCTTTTTTAGTGGTCACGCATGATATGGCACTAGCTCGTCGTCTATCCCGTCAATTGGAAATGCGCGATGGGCATTTGCAGCAGGAAATTACCTTGGGGGCGCGGTAATGTCTAAATTGCCACTAACCTTATTAACAGCATTGCGTTTTAGTCGAGGCCGCCGCCGAACTGGGATGGTCTCGTTAGTCTCGATAGTTTCAACATTAGGCATTGTTCTTGGTGTGGCGGTGTTGATTATCGGTTTGAGTGCCATGAATGGATTTGAGCGAGAGCTTAATAATCGTGTCCTATCAGTGGTTCCTCATGGGCAAATATATGCGGTAAAACCGCCGTATAAAGACCTTGAGTTTGCAGAACAAGTGATTCGAAAAACACCCGGTGTCGAAGGGGTTAGCCCATATATCAGTTTTACTGGGTTATTGGAACGTGGAGCGAATTTAAAAGCCATTCAGGTGATGGGGGTTTCCCATGAAACTCAACCGCAAGTCAGTGCATTGCCTCAGTATATCCTTAATGATGCTTGGCAACACTTTGAGGCTGGAAAACAGTCAATCATTTTAGGACAAGGTGTTGCGGATGCGCTCAATGTAGAGGTTGGGGATTGGGTTACTATTATGATCCCCAATACCGATGCTAGTATGAAAATTCAGCAACCTAAACGTATTCGTGTTCAAGTTACAGGGATTTTTAAACTCAGTGGTTTGTTAGATCACCAACTTGCTTTGGTACCGCTGGCGGATGCTCAGGAATACCTTGATTATGGCGATGGGGTCACGGGTTTTGAAATCAAAGCAACTGACCCTTTTATTGCTGATCAGGTGGTTTATGATGCGGGCTTGAAAACCATGCATCATGTCATTGTAAAGAGCTGGATCGGTGATTATGGCTATATGTACAATGATATTCAAATGGTTAGAAGTATCATGTATTTAGCAATGATTTTAGTCATAGGGGTTGCTTGTTTTAATATCGTTTCGACCCTTGTGATGGCAGTGAAAGATAAAAGCAATGATATTGCAGTATTGAGAACATTAGGGGCAAAAGACCGTCAAATCCGTGCGATTTTCTTATGGTATGGGTTATTAGGTGGTTTAGTGGGTTCTTTAATTGGCGTGGTATTAGGGGTAGTTGTATCACTCAATCTAACCACAATAATCAAAGGGTTGGAAGCGATTGTTGGGCACCCAATTTTATCTGGAGATGTTTATTTTATTGACTTCTTACCTTCTGAATTGCATGCAATGGATGTGGTTTATGTGTTAATCACAACAATTATTTTAAGCTTACTTGCCAGCTGGTATCCTGCTCGTCGGGCAAGCAAATTAGACCCCGCACGCATTCTTAGCGGGCAGTAATAAATAGTATTGTAATTAGTATTGATTGAGCCAATCACTTTTGAATATATTAATGTAAAATGTGTTGGCTCTTTTTACTCTTTAGCCTCTAAAAACATTTGTTTATAGCTGCGAGTCTCTATCATTTCCTCAGTAAAACCATAGTATTTAGCTGTATCCATGAGTTGGTTATATAAGCTATCGAGCAATTGTTTCTCGTTGGTCATTATTGCGAACTCAGCGAACCAGCCGATCCCTACAAGATGGTCAATAGTAATGTGGATATCATTTAAAAAGTAAATGCTACGTGTTTTAGTGGTGACTAAATGACAGTGATAGCCTAATGTCACTAGCATGTTTTGTACATGCTGGCAGTCATCAATATTAATGGCTTTGCATTCAGAAGAGGTAGGCCCTTTAACTATCCATAGCTTTATTCCTGATGGTACCATTTCTCTTACACTCATACTGACTTGGTTATTGGCAAGTGGCGAATTTGCGTTTTCGTAGAAATAATCTGTTTCTACATTATTTTCAGTAAATGGTTCTGCGTGATCAGCTTTGATTTTTTGTAAAAAGCGTTCTGGATTGGGCAATTGAAACTTAATTTCAGCTTCATACTTCCCTACAAAGTGTTGGCTCATATAAAATCCCTTATTATCGCCATTTTTAAAGAACGGATATGGTAGCACAAAAAGGATTGCTAACGCTGTATTCAAGAGCCTATTAGTGTTAAATAGGCTCTAATGAATTAATAGTTAAGCCAAAACCTATTTTTTTGTCATTTTATCCAGATAACCCATAACGAACGCAGATAATACAAAGGTTAAATGGATGATGACATACCACATCAGCTTATCATTTTCGACGCTTCTTAAATCCATAAAAATCTTTAGTAAGTGAATGGATGATATTGCAACTATCGAAGCTGCCACCTTATTTTTAAGTGATGAGGCATCCATTTTGCCTAGCCAGCCTAACTTTTCACTGTTTTCAGGAATATCCATTTGCGAGACAAAGTTTTCATAGCCTGAAAACATCACCATAACTAATAATCCACCAACTAATGCCATATCAATTAATGATAATAGCGCTAGGATCAAGTCAGCTTCAGGGATAGCTAAGATATTGGGTAAGATATGGTAGAGTTCTTGGAAGAACTTAATCGTTAAAGCCAATAGTGTCAGTGAAAGTCCAAAATAAATAGGCGCTAATATCCAACGTGAAGCATACATTGCTCTTTCGAAAAACTTTTCCATGAAACCCCTTTAAGTGATGAACAGTCTTTTGCAGTTAAATCTGCGAGGCGTATTCTAACGGTAGGAAGCACCATCAAGAAAGGTTTTTTTCTTGTTTTATAGTTGTGCGATTTTTGCATTGATTGCATGAAAAAATAATGAAATATGTATGATAAAAAGGTGATAAATTCGATACCCTCGATATTTTTATTTGCATTCATCAGAGTGATACGCTCTAGTATATTAATGTTTAAACAATATATGAAAATTAGACAGCAAAAAATTTACTGAGTCTTAAGGGGCTTAGCATGAAATCGTGTTGCCAATGATTCAGAGACATGGATGAAAGGAAGTTTTTGATGTTGCGATATCGTCATAGATTAAAAAAGGCTCGTAAAAATAAGTGTGTACGCCGTCAGCGGCTTCGCAACCGGTCTTTTTATATAGATAACAGACAAACTGATATGAAAAAAGTAAATGTTGTTGTATTAACTGGAGCAGGAATTTCTGCGGAATCAGGTATTCAAACATTTCGCTCCGCAGATGGATTGTGGGAGGAACACCGTGTAGAGGATGTTGCTACCCCTGAAGGCTTTGAACGTAACCCTAAACTTGTGCAGCGTTTTTATAATGAGCGCCGCAGGCAGCTACAACAAGAAAATATTAAGCCAAATGCTGCACATTTTGCCTTGGCTCAACTTGAGGAGTTATTAGGTGATCGCTTTTTGTTGGTCACACAAAATATAGATAACTTACATGAAAGAGCCGGAAGTAAGCGTATTATCCATATGCATGGTGAACTATTAAAAGTGCGGTGTAATTGGTCTAATCAGGTACTCGAGTGGAAAGGAGATCTTACTGTTGAGGAACGTTGTCACTGCTGCCAATTCCCTCAGCCATTGCGCCCACATATTGTTTGGTTTGGTGAAATGCCGATTGGGATGGATTATATTTATCAATCGATTGAGTCAGCGACGATATTTATTTCAATTGGAACGTCAGGACATGTTTATCCGGCGGCGGGTTTTGTCCATGAAGCTAAACTTCATGGTGCTCATACAGTTGAATTAAATTTAGAGCCTAGCCAAGTTGAAAGTGAATTTGATGAAAAACATTATGGCTTAGCGAGTAAAGTAGTCGTTGAATATATTAATAAGCTTATTGCGGAATTACGGGTTGAAAACACCGTATAATAATCATAATTGGATGTCTCAAGAAATCTCATAAAGGGAAAACGAGCCGTTTTCCCTATTGACGTTATACGTTTTCATCCATCATCGCAGGCATAGTGATTTCTTTAACACAGGTTGCATCGCTAGTACTTAAGATAAAACGTACTGCATTGATGACGTCTTGTAGTGGAATTAATTGGCCATCACTTTTTTCGATGACGTCACTTACAGGAACAGATAAAGGGAACTCAGTGGCAAGATAGCCCAAGTTAAGAATAGAAATACCAATTTTATCTTTACGCAGAGTTTCTCTTAATGATTGAACGATGCCTCTTAATGCATATTTTGTTGCAGAGAATGTCACTTCTTTCCCGTTATGATTGTCTAATCCCCAAGTCGAACCAATTAAAATAATTTTACTATTTTGGGCTAGGCGTAAATTGGGTAACAATGCTTTTAAATTTAATAAACAAGCACTAATATTGGTTTGGATGATATTGAGCAGTTCAATATCATCGGTTGTTTCAAATTGATATTCATCGTTAAAAGCCAGTTTTTCCCAGATACCAACATTATAAATTAACGTATTAATTGGTTGCTGCTTAATGATACTTTTAATTGTATTTGCACATTGAACATCATTTAAATCAGCTTGGAGCCAATGGAAGTTGGTTTGCTCAAAAGGGGGTTTAGAGCGAGAAACACCATAAACCGTGTCTTCGTTTGTTGAGATGCCGTCAACAAGCGCCTTTCCTAGACCTTTGCTGACACCGTAAATTAAATATGTTTTTGACATAACAACCCTTATGGCTCAGATAAAAATTAGTGCTAATTAAGAAAAAAGGTAAATAAAATAATGCATCATATATAGCACATCATGACGAAAGGATAATTGTCGTTTAATGCAGTCCGTGAACATTGCTTAACGTAATTCACTGTTTTGATTTAAAAGTAAATAATTACTTAGTATGCCTACTATATAATACGTTTTGATTAATAACCTTATTAATAATTGGTATTAAGCTATATTTAAAAGAGTAAAAGTATCAATTCGTTAGAATATTAGGAAAAAAATAAATTTTGTTAAAGATTTATAGAGAAAACTTGCAATGATTAACAGCAAAGCTGATTTGAAACAATAATTGAATCTGTGATCTTTTCCATAATATGAACATTGACATTTTAAGGGGAAGGGTATGGACAAACTCTTGGAGCGGTTCTTTGAATATACTGCTTTTGATACACAATCAAAACTGAATGCAAAAACAGTACCGAGTAGCACAGGTCAGCTAAAGTTTGCCCGCGCACTGGTTAATGAACTGATTGAATTAGGATTTGAACAAGTCACACTTAGCGATCAAGGTTGCTTGATGGCGCATTTGTCATCAAACGTTGATTGGGATGTTCCCACAATAGGTTTTATTTCACACTTAGACACTGCGCCAGATTTTTCGGGTAAAAATGTTTGCCCGCAAGTACTTGAAAATTATCGAGGTGGTGATATAGCGCTGGGTATTGGTGATGAAGTACTATCTCCAGTTATGTTTCCTGTATTACATGAAATGATTGGTAAGACACTGATCATGACGGATGGTAAAACCTTATTAGGGGCAGATGATAAGGCGGGAATTGCTGAAATTATTACTGCGTTAGTGCGCTTAAAAGGAAATAATATTCCTCATGGCAAAATTTGTCTTGCATTTACCCCCGATGAAGAAATCGGGCGCGGGGCTCGTCATATTGATTTTAAACAGTTTGATGCGTTGTGGGCCTACACTGTAGATGGTGGTGGTGTGGGGGAGTTGGAGTATGAGAACTTTAACGCAGCTAACGTCGGAATTAAAATTGTAGGCAACAATACACACCCAGGCACAGCAAAAGGGGTGATGGTTAATGCTCTTAGCCTTGCTAATCGAATTCATTCCATGTTACCACCAGATGAAACCCCTGAAAAAACAGATGGATATGAAGGTTTCTATCATCTGACGTCCATGAAGGGTACGGTAGAAAAAGCTGAACTGAATTATATTATTCGCGACTTTGACTTAGCTAGCTTTGAGGCAAGAAAGAAAAATATTATTCGTATAGCGGAAAAAGTGGGTGAAGGTTTACATCCTAGTTGCTACATCGAATTGACGTTAGATGATACTTATTACAATATGCACAAAGAGGTTATGAAATATCCGCATGTTGTTGAATTAGCTAAACAAGCGATGCTTGATTGTGGTATTGAACCGATTGTTCAGCCAGTACGTGGTGGAACCGATGGTGCACAGCTTTCCCATCGCGGCCTACCATGCCCAAATATTTTCACTGGGGGATATAATTTTCATAGTAAACATGAGTTTATTACGCAAGAAGGGATGGAACAGGCTGTCAGTGTGATTATGCGTATTGCCGAATTAACGGCAATTCATGCACGTCAGTCATCGTGATATTTAGCTAAATTAAAACGCTCAGCCTGATACCATTTTGAGCGTTTTTGTCTGTATGCATAGAATGAGTAAAAGGCCCCAATAATGAGCCTTTTGTCAGTTAATGATGACTTATACTAGTCGTCGAAGTACCAATAACCATTATTGACTAATGCAGTGAGTAGAGCGATAAAATTCACATCATCAATTGCATCACCTAAAACTTGGCTATTTACTGCATCGTAGCGACACAAGCTATCAGCGGCTTCATAACACTGAGTATCTAAGGATTCACCATTAACGAAAAACTGATCGCCAACTCGTAATGCTCTGAGCCCATTCAACTTATATAAAGTTTCTTGTTGGCTTTTCAGTAGATCATAAATTTCATCATGTTCAAATGGCGGCTCAGGTGGTGCAATATCTAATTCATGGCGTGATTGAGAGATAAACTCGCCGAGCCACTTACGGAATAGTTCAGGATCGTTAATTAACGACTCCATCATTTCTCGTAATTTAATTTGCTCACCTTGCAAAATTTCAGCGGGATTGTCACGGAATGATAAATCAGGGTCGCTATAACGATAACTTCCTAAATCGTTTGAAATTAAGTGATCTGCAAAGCTGCTGATCAGCTCCCGGGTATTAGGGGCTCGAAAACCGACAGAGTAATTTAGTGATGGCTCAATCGCATAACCTTCATGTGGGAATCCGGGTGGAATATATAGGATATCACCAGGTTCCATTTCTTCATCAATGATGGCATCGAATGGTTGCACCTGTAACAAATCTGGATGAGGGCAGTGCTGTTTCATAGGAATTTTTTCCCCAACACGCCAACGTCGGCGACCTTCACCTTGAATAATAAATACATCGTATTGATCGAGATGTGGGCCGACACCACCACCTGGAACTGAATAGGAGATCATCAAGTCATCCATCCGCCAGTCGGAAAGGACCCTAAATGGTTTCATCAGTGCTGAACTCGGATGATGCCAATGGTCAACGGCTTGCACTAAAATAGTCCAGTTTTCCTCGCCGAGATGGTCATAACTTTCAAATGGGCCATGACCAACCTGCCAAATCCCTTCCTTGTGGCTGACTAAACGGCTATCAACCTCATCTTCCATCGCTAAACCTGCAAGTTCATCAGGTGAGATAGGATCAATAAAATTTGCAAACCCTTGTTTAATAAGGAGTGGGCGCTTTTGCCAATGACTGTCTAGAAAACTCTGCCAGTCTAGATTTAGTTTGTAATCCATCTTATTGTCCTTTGGAGCTGTTGAATATTGACGACTATTTGGCGGCAATATTTCAGGCCGACTAAATGGTGCGAAATGGCTTTTTAGTAAGGTAAGCCAACAAAGGTCTTTTTTATCCAGCCATATAGCCGCTGGTTTCACCTATACGAAAGCCAGTGATAGCATGACTCCCTCCTAAAAAAGCGCTTTATAAATAGTATACCGGAAACAGTTTGTAAAATAGGAGAAAAATGGATTCATATCACAGATTAACCATCCGTAAACATAGATTGCTGCCGAAATGTGACGGATAAACGCGCTCCACCGAGAGGGCTATCCTCAATCGTGATTTCACCGTCATATTGGTCAATAATATCAACGGCAATGGATAAACCTAAACCTTGGCCGGGGCGCAGTGTATCTGCGCGTTGTCCGCGAACAAATATTAGACTGCGTTTACTTTCTGGTACACCGGGGCCATCATCATCAACAATTAAGGTAAGGCTATCAGCCCCTGTAACTGCTGTCACTTCGACAAACTCTAAGCAGTACTTACAGGCATTTTCCATGATATTGCCCATAACTTCCATAAAGTCATTAGGTTGTCCAAGCCAAGTTATTTCAGGGGAAATATCAACAGTGATTGACACCCCTTTGTGTTGATAGACTTTATGCAGCGCACTAGCCAAGCCGTCAAGTATTGATGGAACAGAGGATATTTCGCGTAATATCATATTTTCATCGCCTTGGGTTGAGGCGCGGTGCAAATAATAACCAACTTGTTGAGAAATACGACCAATCTGCTCAAGCATAATAGGCTCGGCTTGATCAATATTCATTTGCTTGCCTGAACGCAGTAAACGTAAGGTTGATTGTAATACTGCTAAAGGTGTTTTTAGGCTATGGGTTAGGTCGGAAAGTGTGGTTCGATATTTGCTATAGCGTTTGCGCTCGTTAGTGAGCAAAATATTAAGATTACGCACTAGACCACGCAATTCCGCTGGTGGGTTTTCATCTAATGAGTCCCGTTCACCTTTTTCGAGACTACTGAGCTGTGAAACTAATGACTTTATTGGTCGTAAGCTCCAATAAGCGGCAAGCCATAACAGTGGGATAACTAAGATTAAGTTAGCGAGTAGTACATAGCCAAACCATTCCCACACTAAGCCCGTATTTTGTAGATCTTGGGGTAGAGTATCGACCACAACAATCGTTAAGTTTGGCAAGTTTTCACTGGCGGCATATTGGTTGACTGAGACGGAGTGAGTAAGCGGCTCATCGTCATTATTCATGTTATCCAACTTGGTGTTAAATTCTGGATTATCATCAAGAAGTTGGCGAGTCTCACGAATATCCGTATCTATTTCATATAAGCCTTCTTTTTTTAGCCAATCATTGCGGATTAACCGTTCAACGCTAGGCACATCGCGCTGGCGCCATAAAACTTGTCCTTCATCATCATAAATAATAACGAGAGTGGGGTTATTTAACGTAAAATTAGGGGGAACACGGATATCAATTTTGTTGTTTTGCCATTGAGCCAAGCTGTATATTAAATTACTTTGGCTACGCAAAAGGGTGTAAGTGGTTTTATCAAAACTAATTAGATAACCGAGTATGGCTACAATACCATATGATAAGCTCAGCGCTAATATTACTGCGGACGTTGCGCATAGAAAACGTGCTCGTAGTGACAGGGGCTTAAACTTAAATTTACTTAACCACATATTAGGCATTCACATCAAAACGATAGCCCTGACCACGAACAGTCACAATGACATCATCGTTATGAAACTGTTGAATTTTCTTTCTTAGCCTTCCCATTAATACATCGATAGTATGGCTTTCGCGCAGCTCTGCATCGGGGTACAGTTGTCGCATTAATGAGTCTTTGCTGACGACTTTGCCATTATTACGCAGCAATGTTTCAATAATGGTGTATTCGAAAGCAGTGAGCTTGACCGCTTCACCATTAACAGTGAATTCCTTACGCGATAGGTCAATTACGAAATGACCTAATTCAAGAACTTGTGAAGCGAGACCACTGTTTCTGCGCATTAAAGCTTGCATTCGTGCAACCAACTCCTCAAGTTGGAAGGGCTTAGTAACATAGTCATCAGCCCCGCTATTTAGCGCTTGGACTTTTTCTTGCCAGCTTTCGCGTGCGGTAAGCACAAGAATGGGGATATTTACATGGTTGCCACGCCAACGTTTAATCATTGATAAGCCATCTTCATCAGGTAAGCCTAAATCAACAACAGCAATATCAGGGCTGCTTTCATGTAAAAAGTAGTCAGCTTCTTTTGCGTCTTCAGCTGAATCAACTTGGTGACCAAGCTCTTTTAACTGAACGGTTAAATGGTGGCGAAGTAATGCATTGTCTTCGACGATAAGTATACGCATCTGAAACCCTCATGGTAGATAAGAGATAGTCACTATTAAGATGATAGTAGCACTAGAAACGCTATGGTAAAAACAGTTCTCTATTACGACAAGGGATTAAGTAAATATAAATCAAACAAACCGTAAAAATAACAGTGAATGGTTAAAATTAGTGGGGGGAATAAAACATGGCAGTCACGGATAGAGTAAAAGAAAGGTAAAAGGCGGCTTTGAGGCCGCCTTCGCTAGAATATATTAATATTATTTTAATTCATCAATAAACGTGACAGCGTAACCAATGTAGTTAGCAGGAGTCATGGCTTTCAAACGTGTTTTTTCATGCTCAGGCAGTTCTAAGCCATCAATGAACTGTTTCATGCCTTCTGCGGTGACTCGTTTACCTCGGGTTAACTCTTTGAGTTTCTCATAGGGTTTTTCAATGCCATAACGGCGCATAACCGTTTGAATAGGTTCTGCTAAAACTTCCCAGTTTTGATCTAACTCATCCAGTAAGTGCTGTTCATTAACTTCTAATTTGTTCAAACCTTTCATGGTCGATTGATAAGCAATCAACGCATAGCCTAACCCAACACCTAAGTTCCGTAACACTGTGGAGTCAGTTAAATCACGCTGCCAGCGGGAAACAGGGAGCTTACTCGCTAAGTGGCCAAGAACTGCATTTGCTAAACCTAAGTTGCCCTCAGAATTTTCAAAATCGATAGGGTTAACTTTATGAGGCATGGTTGATGAACCAATTTCACCTGCAATTGTTTTTTGTTTGAAGTGATTTAATGCAATGTAGCCCCAAATATCGCGATCAAAGTCTAATACGATAGTGTTGAAGCGTGCGATGCAATCAAATAGCTCAGCAATATAATCATGAGGTTCAATTTGGGTGGTGAATGGGTTCCATTGGACGCCTAATGAAGTCACAAAAGTTTCGCTAAACTCATGCCAGTTAACTTCAGGGTAAGCGACCATGTGTGCATTGTAGTTACCTACTGCACCATTAATTTTTCCTAAAATTTCAATCTGTTGCAGCTGGCGGTACTGACGCTCTAAACGATAAGCAACGTTAGCAAATTCTTTACCAATGGTTGATGGGGTCGCAGGCTGACCATGAGTACGTGATAGCAATGGTAAGTGGCGATATTCATGAGCCATCGATTTGATTTTGTCAATAATTTGACGCCACTGTGGTAGCAATACTTCTTCACGAGCTGTTTTAAGCATGAGTGCGTGAGATAGGTTATTGATATCTTCAGAAGTACAAGCAAAATGAATGAATTCAGATACTGCATGGAGAGCAGGAATACCGGCTACTTTTTCTTTTAAGAAATATTCGACAGCTTTAACATCGTGGTTTGTTGTGCGTTCAATTTCTTTGATGCGCATTGCATCTTTTTCGCAGAAGTTAGTGACGATTTCATCTAAGTAAGCGATTGCGTCAATATCAAATGAAGGAACTTCTTTAATTTGAGCAGTTGCAGCCAGTTTTTGTAGCCAACGAACTTCAACTTGCACACGAAATTTCAGTAAGCCAAACTCACTAAAAATAGTGCGTAAAGCGCTGACTTTATCACCGTAACGGCCGTCAATCGGGGATACAGCGGTCAGTGAGGATAATTCCATTGGTAGCAACTCCAGATTTAAAGGTGAGACAAAATTTCTTTCGCCTGATTAGCCAGACGATTTCGAGAAAACATCAATTGTGTGCGACTTCCACCAACTTGTTGCCAAAGCACCGCACTGCGAATACCGGCTAGTAAAGTGGCTCTCACTTTGGCTTGAACTAAGGTGTTTTTCAGGATGTCAGGGGAGCCGGTGACTTGAATTCTTGGGCCAGCGGGGCTTACAACGTCCACATAAATACCAGCAAGGGCATTAAAAACCCCTTCAGAAAAAGGCTCAAAATAACTGGCTTGTCGTTCAAACTGCTCAATTCGTTGGCCTAACTGGTTCATAGCTTCTTGATTTTTATTTAAACGACGTTCAAGCGCCATAATACTTAGCATATAACGAGTCATTTCAGCGGATAAGCCACTGTTACCGCCCGTTAGCATCCCCAACATTGCGCCTAAACCGGTTTTTAAATTAGCCGTATCATTGCCAAACACATCTAATGTTGATTTTGGGTTCATGTTAGTTAGGCTATTGACCATTGTTTCAATATCTTGCTCTTGGCAATGGCCTTCGTGTGCCAACTTTTGAACCATAGCGCTTGCTTGGCAGATACCCGCGAGCGCTAGCGTGATATCGTAGTAATTTTTAGCCACATTTACTCCTGAATACGGGCTTCAATGATGCCGCCACCGAGGCAGACTTCGTTAATATAGAATACCGCTGATTGTCCTGGCGTGACAGCCGCAACTGGGTAATCGAAAGCAACTTCAATACGGTCTTCGCTCAATGGTGTAATAGTACAAGGGATATCCGCTTGACGATAACGCGTTTTGACTACGCAACGTAGTGGCTGAGTGAGCGTTTGTCTATCCACCCAATGCAATTGTTGTGCAATGAGCCCAACAGACATTAAGCGAGGATGTTCATGACCCTGTGCAACAATTAAAATATTATTTTCAACATCTTTATCAACGACATACCAAGGTTCTTCTGAACCTTCCTTTGTGCCTCCGATACCTAAACCTTTGCGTTGTCCCAGAGTGTGATACATTAACCCTTCGTGTTGACCTATGGTTTCACCATCGACTGTGACGATTGGGCCGGGTTGAGCCGGTAAATAACGGCCTAAGAAATCGCGAAATTTGCGTTCGCCAATAAAGCAAATACCCGTTGAGTCTTTTTTCTTCGCAGTGATCAGGCCTATTTCCTCTGCGATGCGACGAACTTCTGGTTTTTCCAGCTCACCGACAGGAAAAAGGCTTTTAGCGACTTGTTCGTGGCTTAATGTATATAAAAAGTAGCTTTGATCTTTATTGCCATCTAAACCACGCAATAACTGACTTTTCCCGTCAATATCACGGCGACGTACATAGTGACCTGTTGCGATGTAATCTGCCCCTAAATCTTCAGCCGCAAACTCTAGAAATGCTTTGAATTTGATTTCTTTGTTACACAGAATATCAGGATTTGGTGTACGGCCTGCTTTGTATTCTGTTAGGAAGTGCTCGAAAACATTGTCCCAATATTCCGCAGCAAAGTTAATGGTATGTAGTTCAATGCCTAATTTATCACAAACGGCTTGTGCGTCAGCGAGATCAGTCGCGGCAGAGCAATATTCCGTATCGTCATCTTCTTCCCAGTTCTTCATAAACAGCCCAGCAACCTGATACCCCTGCTGTTGCAGTAAGTATGCGGATACGGAGGAGTCAACACCACCGGACATACCGACGATGACTTTTTTTTGGCTGTTATCTGACATGGTACTGTTATTTGACATGGAAATAGTCTCAATGCGGAAAAATCAAGCCCCATACTTTAGCATGTTGTTCCCTTATTGCACCAGAGCTAGAGGGGAATATTATTGCTTGGTGATAATTTCACCAAGCAAGGCAGGGGGATGATCAGCGGTAGTGATCGCCATATGCTGCAAGTATATCTAGCGGGTAATGTTTTCCTGTTTGAAAGCAGCGTAGGCTTTGTGCAACTAATGGAGAGCGTAGGCATTGGCTTTCGAGTATTTCTTGAGCACTGAGCCAATGGCAACGGGTAATATCACTATCTTGCGGGTAGGTTTCACAAGGCGTATCCAGTTCAACTGCAAACAAAAAACGGATAAATTGAGTGTTATCCGGGGCAATCCATTGATGAACTTTGATTAACTGGGTGGGCGTGGCGCAAATACCTGTTTCCTCTAAAAGTTCACGTTCTGCGGCTTGCAAAATGGTTTCATTGGCTTCTAAATGCCCCGCAGGTTGGTTCCATGTCGGTTTATTGTTAATCCACTCTTCGACAACTAAAAATTTATCTTTGGCATGTACAATGGTAGCCACAGTTACATTAGGTTTAAACAACATTTACCTCCTTCCATTCACCAACTGAAAGATTTCCTAAACTAAACTCGCCCATCTGATAACGGATAAGGCGCAAGGTAGGGAAACCAATATTTGCCGTCATTCGACGAACTTGTCGATTGCGTCCTTCATATAAGGTAATTTTCAGCCAACTTGTGGGAATATTTTTTCGCTCGCGAATTGGCGGGTTGCGAGGCCATATCCACTCTGGCTCACTCACCAATTCAGCCCCAGCGGGCAGTGTTGGCCCATCATTTAAGGTAAGCCCAGTGCGAAATTTTACTAGTGCAGCTTCATCGGGTACACCTTCTACTTGAGCATAGTAGATTTTCCCCGTTTTTTTCTGAGGCTGAGTTAAACGTGCTTGCAGTTTCCCATCATTGGTTAAAATTAATAAGCCTTCACTGTCCCTATCTAAACGTCCAGCAGCATAAATATCTGTAATAGGGATATAGTTTTTTAAGGTGTCACGTCCTTGTTCATCCGTAAATTGAGGAAGAACATCGAACGGTTTATTGAATAAGATGACTTTACGTGGTGTTTGGCGTTTTACTGAGCCGCCTAAGACACGTTTAGTTTTATGCCTAAAATCAGCAGGGCGCTGGGCGTGACTATTTTTTTTTGTGGCTGATTTGGTATTTGGCTTATTCATAGTATTTCAATAATAATTGTTTATATTGATTTAATTAATATTTAAATAACGCTTAGTTTAGGTGATTTGGTCCTTAGATCCTAGGCTATATTTATTGATAACAATGTAATAATCAATTAACAACTTTAAAAACATTTAAATCAATAAGTTCAATTTTTCATTTAAAAATAAGTACATATGATATAATTTTGTTCTTGGTTGTGTGAGCAGGCGCGTTTTTCTATTAGGCAATACTTGTTAGTATTAATGTGACATTAAAAATGTCAGTCAGAATAATATAATTAATTAAATGAGACCCTTGGTAGCTCTTTATGATTGTTAATTTACCTACAGATAGTGGAGTGCTTAAATCAATTTATTGATTTAAAAGTAGTTATAAATAAGTATTCCCTCAATTCTTAGGATAGAGTAGCACGTTAAATGCGATCGGCATTGAAGCTTAGATGACTAATCATTGGCGTTCGGCGCAGATTGAAGTAGTATTGACACGTCTCTTACAAAAAATTAACAAGCAAAATACGCAAGTGAAAGGAGAGGTTAATGGAAAGCAAAGTAGTAGTTCCGGCAGAAGGCGCTAAAATTACCATTGATGCAAAAGGCAAACTGAACGTTCCGAACAACCCTATTATCCCTTATATCGAAGGTGACGGTATTGGTGTTGATGTCACTCCAGCAATGTTAAAAGTGGTCGATGCTGCAGTTAAAAAAGCCTACAACGGTGAGCGCAAAATTTCTTGGATGGAAATTTACACCGGTGAAAAATCTACACAAGTTTATGGTAAAGATGTTTGGTTACCAGAAGAAACTCTCGATTTAATCCGTGATTACCGTGTTTCAATTAAAGGCCCTTTAACAACTCCAGTTGGTGGTGGTATTCGTTCTCTGAACGTTGCACTGCGTCAACAACTTGACCTGTATATCTGCTTACGTCCTGTTCGTTACTACAAAGGAACGCCAAGCCCGGTTAAGCAACCTGAACTGACTGATATGGTTATCTTCCGTGAAAACTCCGAAGATATCTATGCGGGTATTGAGTGGAAAGCAGGTAGCGCGGAAGCTGACAAAGTGATCAAGTTCCTGAAAGATGAAATGGGCGTAACCAAAATCCGTTTCCCACAAGACTGCGGTATCGGTATTAAGCCTTGTTCAGAAGAAGGGACAAAACGTTTAGTTCGTGCTGCGATTGAATATGCAATTGATAACGGCCGTGATTCAGTGACATTAGTTCATAAAGGTAACATTATGAAATTCACTGAAGGTGCATTTAAAGACTGGGGTTATCAATTAGCGTTAGAAGAATTTGGTGGCGAATTATTAGATGGCGGCCCATGGGTTAAAATCAAAAACCCCAAAAATGGTAAAGATATCATTGTTAAAGATGTTATCGCGGATGCTTTCTTACAACAAATCCTATTACGCCCAGCTGAATACGATGTCATTGCTTGTATGAACCTAAATGGTGACTACATTTCGGACGCATTAGCTGCACAAGTGGGTGGTATTGGTATCGCCCCAGGTGCAAACATTGGTTCTGAGTGTGCATTATTTGAAGCAACTCACGGTACTGCGCCAAAATATGCAGGCCAAGATAAAGTAAACCCAGGTTCTATTATTCTTTCTGCTGAAATGATGTTACGCCATATGGGCTGGACTGAAGCGGCTGACCTAATCGTTAAAGGTATGGAAGGCGCAATCGAAGCTAAGACTGTAACCTATGACTTCGAACGTCAATTAGAAGGCGCTAAATTATTGAAATGTAGCGAATTCGGTGACGCAATCATTAAACACATGTAATTTATTACGTGGTGTGATTAATAACGGGAGCTTAATAGTTCCCGTTTTTTATTATCACTTCTGAAACGGTTATCAAAAAGTTATCAAAACGAATTATCAAAACCTATCTATATTCCGACGATTAAATAACAACTCTCACCCAATCCTTACCCCGATCATCATTATATTTATCGGTCATTTTTTGCGATTTATGGCCTAGTAAATTTTTTGTATTAATTCCCTGATCCCGATACAGTCTTTCAGATAAAGATCGTTGCTCATGGAATGATGCCGGCGTTCCTTCACCCCAATCAATATCAGTTTTATTTCGCGCCTTCTTGAAGTTTGTTGTTATTGTATTTGCTGTAACTTGCTCACCTCTATTTGCTTGAGATGTTGTTCTAAAATAATGAATCAGATACGGACTGAGAACACGGTCACGGCATCTAGAAACAACATCTCTCAGCGACATGTTTAATGCATCAGATCTTAACGCCAGTGGAATAGCCAGTTTACTTCCTGTTTTTTCTTGCGTTACATGTAAATGGTCATCCCAAATATCACTAAATTTCATTGCTGAAATATCGCCAAGTCGTTGTCCTGTAATGACAGCTAATAACATCGCATTGCCTAAGTACTTATGTTGTTTATCTGCGACATCAAATATTTTTTGCCATTCTTCTAAATTAAGGCGCTGGCGGGTAATTCGTCTTTTTGGTTGTTTAGTTGCGAGTGCAGGGTTATATCCTGGTGGAACTTCACCGGCATGCTGCGCTTCTTTGAATACGTCAATTAACACAGAGCGAATAACTTGAGCCATACGATGTTGGCCATTGGATTTATACTCATCGAGTATTGATGCGATAAAGGTCTTATTTATAAGCGCAAGGACGTAGTCAAACATCCTGGTATAACGAGACTAGACGGAACAGTGGTTATTGAGCCATGGATTGAAAATGAAAAGGTGGATGAGTTATGTGTTTCTTGCAATGGAAAAGGGCAAATGGCACACCGTTGTCGCTGTAAAGGGCGTGGTAAAGTATTAGATGAAGCACAAACTAAGCAGCAGGGCGTTCCTGTATTTAAAGATTGTCCTCGTTGTGCTGGTAAGGGGTTCAACCGTGTACCGTCGTCTTTGGCATATAATGCAATAAGACATTTAGTGCCAGACCTTAACGAAAGAACATGGCGTAGAAATTGGAAGCCGTTCTATGAAAAATTAACAAGTAAGTGCTTTATTGAAGAAAGCATAGCGGAACAATCATTTAGTAAAGTGATTAAATAGAAAAGCGTTAAATGTAGCCAAGCAAGAAAAAAATTTAACATTTTGCTTGGCTAATGATTTAAATTATAGCTAGCTGAGTTATTTGTAATTCTTACCCCCAGTAAACCAGCTTTTTTCAAATTCACATTCTTTATCTCCATCCCAAGTATCAGGTGCCGCTTTTTGCGTGGTAAGGTCGAACACTCCTACACCATACCCCGAATTAAGCGGATACAGGTCATAATCATGGCCTTCTTTTGGTATAAAATCATATTTATAGGTTGTATATTCTGTCGTTGACTGATTTCTAAATGTCTCCTTGGTAAGAGTTACTCTTAGTCGTTGGTTAGCCTTTATCCTATACTCAAGCGCATCACGATCTTTTAACTCTTCTGAAGGAGGAAGCATATCAGGTAGCCTTTTGTTGAATGTAGATTTAATTCCAGCAATGTTAAAACCAGGACCTAAGCTTCTACTGTCAACTTTTTTATAACAATCTCCTGATTTTTCGTATACTTCAAGTGCTAAGGTTGATAGATAATTTTTTGCTCTTATTTTAGCAGCATCAGGACCAGTATAATCCTCAGGGGCTTTACTTAGACTCACAGAACAGGCGGATAAGGAGCTTGCTACAAGGCAAGCAAAAATATACCTTTTAATCATGATGTTTACCTCTAAACCATTTTTTAATTGTTGAATATTATAAGCTGATTAAATCAGATTTATTAGTTTAGCTAGTTTTAATAATAGTACATATTACTTAAGTGTAACTAAGTATGAGTTTTGTACGGTATATTATTAAATTTACAGTATGTTTGCATTTTGTCCGAAACTGGATTATTATCTTCTAATAATGGACATTCTATACCTAGTCACATTAAACCAATTCAAGACCTCGCAATAGCGGGGTTTTTTTATACCTAAAATAAACATAAGACTTGCTGTTACGTTTGGTCAGAGTTACATGTGTAGTTATGTACATAGAGTTGTTTTTGTTGTACATTGCAAATGAAATTTAACTTATGTGATGAAAGAATTATGGATAATTCAATAAACGATAATCTTAAATATATAACCTTTACTAAAGGCGATAGCACCGTTACAGTTAAAAATGGCTTTTCATGGACTGCATTTTTCTTCGGATTTTGGGTTTATCTTAATAGAAAAATGTGGGGTGCTTTTATACTGTGGTTAGTTGTTGGTCTGGTGTTCATTACTTTGTCTCTCGGTGCGAATGGAATTGCAGAAAGCACCGGTGATACTAGACTTGCGTCGGTAATCTTTTTAATTAGACTTCTATACTCTGTGTATCAAGGTGGCACAATTAACAAAAACCACATGCTTAGATTAAAAAAGCAAGGGTACGTATAATGATGGTGTTATATGCAGCTATCACGAACCCACACTTAGCCTGATAACAATCAGCCACAACACCATCTCGAACCACAAAATATTCCAAAAATTATTCCAAGGGCTGCGCATTGCGTGGCCTTTTTCTATTTAAGAGAGGTCGTTATGGAAGATAAAATCAAACCAGCAGTTATCGAAAAAGTCATAATAACAAACAGCAAACCAAGCCTAGAAGAACGAGTAACAGCATTAGAAAAACAGCTCACTGACATGCAAGCGGCAATGAGCTGTGAATCACTATCTTATGTTGAATCTGATGCCCTGAAAGAAGTCAAAAAAGCTGATGGAACTATCGCTTACCGGATAGGAATGTTTTAATTTATGGAAAATATAATCTTCTTATATAAAACAACATAACAAATAAATAGCTTAATACGATTTGGGGTGCCTTTATCGAGTATGGAGTAATTGCCTGAGATCGTTCCGTCTTCATTATAGGTTTCCAGCGGGCTATCAATAGAGAGGTCGTCGGAAGGATTATCGGCTTTATATTCTCTTAATATCTTAATTAAGCTATCTATTGATTCGTTAGGTATTAATTCCCTTCCGATTTGGTGAGCAGCATTATTTCTTATTTTGTTAATTATCCTTAGACAAGAACATAACTGTTCAGGAAGTCCCAAATTCTTAACCAGTTTGAACTTATCACTACAATTCATACGAATAGTGTAATTACCTTCACCAAAAAAATTATTAGCGTCACATGCAGCACAGATCCAGGCTTCTGAAAGTTGTTCACAGAGCAAATGGATACGTAGCACAGCCCCGATATCATCTTCAGTAAAAATAGATTGAATCATCAATTCCACGGAGTCTGTTTCAGCTAATTTGTCTATAAATATTTGTTTATTCATCAGTGTTCCTCTGGAGGTGGGTATGGATTTAACAAGCATAATGAGCATAACTATATCAGATAAGGGGGTGGCATTGACCTTTAATGGTGTGGTAGCTAGTTACAATAAAAATGGTCGCCTAAAGGCGTGTTTGGGAGATAAATCAAAAACCCCAACTCAGCTAACCTTTACGGACAAGCGATCTAGTTCAAAGTAATCAATCACCTTACATAAAATGTAAACCTAGCTGCTATTGCTGGTGGCTTTCTATTAACTAAATTCCTCCGGTAAGGGGGTGGGTATGAAACGTATGCCAGATAAAATTGAATGGTGGGAGCAACTACTGCGCTGGCTGCAAAACATTCTCCCACTCCTCGGTGGTTTTTCTTTCGCTACAGCGATTGCTTATATTCGGGAACGGAGGGAAGGGTCTCACTGGAAGCAATCATTGGGTGAAGCCATTATGTGCGGCTTACTCAGCGTAGGAACAATAAGACTGATTGATTGGTGGCTTTCTCGAAGCGGTGATGCCGAAGCATGGTCAGTCTTGGCTGAATTTTGCGGTGTTATGATTGGTTTTCTCGGCACCAAGAAGCTATACGCGCTGTTTGAAGCAGTTATACAGATCATTAAAAATCGTTTTGGAGCAAAAAATGAATAATTTCAAATTCAGCCAGCGAAGCGAAAGCAATCTCAAGGGTGTTAACCCTGATTTAGTTAAAGTTATTCGCCGCACTCTGGAAATAACACCTGTCGACTTCATTGTTATTGAAGGTCTGCGAACTCAAGAGCGACAAAAGCAACTGGTTGTAGAAAAGAAATCACAAACGATGAGTAGCCGTCATTTAACAGGGCATGCAGTAGATATCATCCCCGTGAATACAAAGTGGCAGGTTGACGAGTTTAAGCCGCTATTGAAAGCAGTTAAGCAAGCCGCTGATGAGTTGGGTATTAAGTTGCGCTTTGGTATTAACTGGAAGAATGACCCATTACTGCCAATTGAAACTAAGTTTATTGATTGCCCACATGTTGAGATCCCCGCTTAAACAAATTATTTAACCGACAGGCTTCGCAATCGTGAGGCCTTTTTATATCTGCGTTTTATGCACACCGAAAGTGCAAATCACATCGAGCCAATATTTAGGTAATGAGCCTTTGAGGGGATCAGCTATAGCTGGTGTCGCTTCGATGGGCTGATTTCCTATTTCGGCAAGGGTTCATTACTAAATAGGTAGACACTATGACAAATACTATTACTGTTCCATTTTACGATCATGAGCTTTATGTTGTTGAGCATAACAACGAGCCGTATGTCCCCATGAAGCCGATTGTTGAAGGTATGGGGCTGGACTGGAAAAGTCAGCTTAATAAGATTAAGTCCAGATTTCGTAAAGGTATGGTGGAAATCACCATACCTTCAAAAGGTGGTGAGCAATCAATGGTTTGCTTACAACTTAGAAAGTTGTCGGCTTGGATGCTGACCATTTACCCCAATAAGGTAAAGCCTGAAATCCGCGACAAAGTGATCCAGTATCAAGAAGAGTGCGACGATGTACTTTATCAATATTGGACTACAGGGCAAGCTATTAACCCTCGCAAGCTTAGCGTCATGGAGCAACTTAATGAGGCCTGTGCGGATTATAAACGGGATGAAGCCATTGCAAGTAAATTCGGCAAGGGACTGAATACATGGAAAGACGTTAAACCTCAACATGAAAGCAAAATTCAGAGTCTAAAAGAGCTGGCTGGTGAATTGGTACTTGATTTTATTCTGATGGAAACTGGTAAAGGTAAAATAATGAGGAGCTAGCCGTGATCTGGAAAGTATCAGCTATCTATGTTGCTGGCATTGCTATGTTTATTTGCACTCTTGGTTGGCAGACTTCGCAAGTTACTGAGTTGAGAAGTCAATTATCAGCATATGAAGCAATCAACAAAGTAACCCAATCCGCTATCTCTCTTCACTATCAAGTATCACTCGACAACATCAAATCAAAGCAATTAGAGGACTCAGAACATGTCAAAGTTAAGACTGTTATCAAAACAGTGCTCAAAGACAATGAGTGCGCTAATACTGCTGTGCCTGACGATGTTGTTAGTGAGTTGCGAAAGTACAAAAGCGGTATTGATTCCCGTTCAGTCGCCACCGATACCAGCACAACTAACCGCTGATTGTCCTCAGCCTGATGTACCAGAGCAGATGGATTGGAAAGATATGCCGCAACTGCTAGTAGACGCGATGAATACAATAGCCAAGTGCAACTTAGACAAGAAAGCAATACGGGAAATTGAACAACAACGACAGGTGAATAATGGCATCTAAAAGGTCTGTTTTAGAGGATTTATTTCTTTTCAGAAGAAAGGCTGATGTTATGTATGATGATGCTTACAAGGTATCATCACTTGCTTTGAAAATAGCCGCTGGAATTACCCCAATCTTAACGGAAAGAGGAGCAGAAAAAGATATGGAGCTTCTCGCTAAAATATATCGTTTAGTTGATCTTGTTAATGATACAACAGCACATTCAAATGAGTATGCCGATTCACTCATCAATGAATATAAACGAGTGATGAAAGGTATAAATAAGCTATAGGTTATTTTATTTAATTCTACAAATGCTATTCATTGAGTAGCATTGATAGAGTTTTATATATGTTTTGAATGCTGGTGCGTCATGAAATAAGAGATCCTAAAAATAGCAAACTAAGTGAGGAGCTATATAACAGAACTAGACCACAAAAAGCTGCTAGGGTGAGCCTGATAAGCAGAGTTGAAAAGTTAAAACTTCTACACCCTTTGAAGCAATAGAAAATCAAATATATTAAAATAATATCAATGACAATAGTTAAAGTAAGTCCAATTAATGGTGTCAGCATTTTCAATCCCAAGCTATTCAACAGGGTTATTTAGCTTTCTTTTTTTGCTCATAAATCGCCAAATCTCGGGGGAATACAAAATTAAAGTGATGAAAAAGAAACTAAGGATAAATAATTTATGGAAGCCACTAATCAACACTATGATTAAAAAGATAATCATTACTGCTGTACGCCATTTAAAATTCGACAGGAAGTCTGCAACGATATCAGAAACTTTATCTAGCGGGTCTAGCATGAAGCACTCCTATATCTGTTTTTAATCAGTCTACAGAATTAAGTCAAATATACCAATAGCCATCAGCTAATCACTGGTGGCTTTTTCATTTATGGAGACAGTCATGTCAGATAAAAAAGAAATAGCCACCCTATTGTAAGTATCCCGGAAAAAAGTCCCATTCACTTTCAGAGATCTTCATCCATACTGATATGTATCCTGAGGAGATCGCTATGCGTAAAGCCCGATTTACTGAACATCAGATTATCGCCGTTCTGAAATCCGTCGAAGCCGGACGGACAGTCAAAGATGTCTGCCGTGAAGCCGGTATATCCGAAGCCAGCTACTATAACTGGAAAGCCAAATACGGCGGAATGGAAGCGTCTGATATTAAAAAATTAAAAGACCTTGAAGAGGAAAACCGGCGTTTAAAACAGATGTTTGCTGATCTGAGTCTTGAGTGCCGGGCACTGAAGGATGTTATCGAAAAAAGCTTTAAAAACAGCGGTAAAGCGGGAGCTTGTCAGTTACCTTATCGAACGGTATTCGATGAGCATCCGTCACGCCTGCCGGGCCTTATCGCTGAGCAGAACGGTGTATTTTTACAAACCGGTACCCGGCGGGATGAACCGGTGATACAGGCGCTGACAGAGGCGGCAGAACGTTATCCCCGTTACGGGTTTAAAAAGCTGTTTCAGATCCTGCGCAGGCAGGGCAACGGGTGGAATCATAAGCGCGTTCACCGGATCTATTGTCTGCTGAAGCTGAACTTTCGCCGTAAAGGCAAACAACGTCTGCCTGTGCGCAATCCGGCACCACTGGCAAAGCCGGAGGCACTGAATCAGAGCTGGTCGGTTGATTTTATGCATGATGCGTTGATCTATGAAAGTCTGGACTTCGGTTGACAATTAGTTTTTTCTAATTGTAGCCGGAGGTCAGATATGATGAACATTAAAGCTAAACGAGATATTGCACATAAAACAAAAATCTTAAATCATGCCCGTGAGAGCAAAAATATTGCTAAAACTTGTCGTCATTTTGGGATCAGTAGAGAAACTTTTTATACTTGGAAAAGAGCTTATGAACGAGATGGTGAGAAAGGATTAATTAATAATAAACCTTGCCCTGAAAATCCAACCAGAAGAGTTGCAAAACACATCGAAGAACTGGTTATTTATCTGCGTACGACTTACCATTTTGGCCCCCAACGTATCGCTTGGTATCTTCTACGGTTTTTTCATAACATCAAAATATCACGCACTGGCTGCTATTATGTATTGCTAAAAAACAAATTAAACCAACTTCCCCAAAATCAACGAAGTCGCTCTAAATCACTATTTAAACGTTATCAGAAACAAGTGCCAGGGCACCATGTTCAGGTTGATGTGAAGTTTTTATTTTTTAATACGCCTGATGGACAACGAATTAAACGTTTTCAATATACGCAATTGATGATGCAACACGGATCAGAGCACTTAAAATTTATGAGAGGCACAAATTCCAATCGAAATTTAATTGGCATATTCATGATCTAGGGATGATGTTGATTTACACGAAAAATTAGCTGAATGGGAGGCATTTTATAATTGTCATCGCCCTCACTCAGCTCATGCTGGTAAAATACCGTATGAAGTGTTAAAAAATAAGCTTGGTCTTTAAGACTAAACATCAGCCGAGGTTCTGAGTGACACAATCTCCTCCCTTTGAAAATATCAATACAGGTTTATCCGGCACCCGCAGTCTATTCTGAAAAACCGCTATAATACCGCTTTACCGGCAAATAAAATCGCCCCGTATCAATGGAGCGATTGTGATTGCAGGATTGTATTTACGAAATGAATTACCAGTCGATACCTTTCTGTGCCTGAATACCGCTGTCAAATGCGTGTTTAACCGGGCGCAGTTCACTGACGGTGTCTGCCAGATCGGTGATATCGCGGTGACATCCCCGGCCGGTAATAATTACGCTCTGGTTTTCAGGACGGTTTTTCAGGTAACTGATAATCTCATCCAGATCAATATAGCCATAGCGTACCATGTAAGTCAGTTCATCCAGCACCACGAGGTCATAAGACTGATCCTGTAACATTGCTTTACCGAACTGCCACACTTCCTGTGCCGCTTTGGTATCACCTTCTTTATCCTGTGTATTCCAGGTAAAACCGGTGCCCATAATGTGGAACTCAACCCCCAGCTTTTCCAGCACGTTGCGTTCACCGCATTCCCACTGGCCCTTGATAAACTGCACCACGCCCACTTTCATGCCGTGCCCGGCGGCGCGGGTCGCCGTACCAAAGGCTGCTGTGGATTTCCCTTTCCCGTTACCGGTGAAGACCATCAGGACTCCGCCGGTCTTCTGAGCCGCGGCAACGCGCCCGTCGACATGCTCTTTCAGTTTCTGTTGCCGTTGTTGATAACGTTCGTCGCTCATGCAAACTCCTCAGGGAAAGTGTTGTCTCAGGCTGGCTGGCCTGCCATGCATTTATCACATTTTTTCGTCTGAACCTGTTCGAAGAAGTTATTCCCTTTATCATCCACTAGGATAAAGGCCGGGAGCCCTTCCACTTCCATTTTCCAGACCGCTTCCATACCCAGTTCAGGGTATTCCAGAATATCCAGGCTCTTCACATATTCCTGTGCCAGAATCGCCGCCGAACCGCCGATGCTGCCCAGATAGAAGCCGCCGTGTGCTTTACAGGAATCGGTCACCGCCTGACTGCGGTTACCTTTTGCCAGCATCAGCATACTGCCGCCCTGCGACTGGAACAAGTCCACATACGGGTCCATCCGGTTACCGGTGGTCGGGCCGAGAGATCCAGAGACCAGGTCTTCCGGTTTTTTCGCCGGACCTGCATAGTACACCATATGATCTTTAAAATACTGCGGTAATCCCTGTCCGCTGTCCAGACGCTCTTTCAGTTTCATGTGCGCGATATCACGGGCAATGATAAGCGGACCACTGAGAGAGATACGGGTGGAGACCGGATATTTGCTCAGCTCTTTCAGAATTTCCGCCATCGGCCGGTTCAGGTCGATGCTGACCATGTCACTTTCATTCTCTTTGCGCATGGATTCTGGAATATAACTTGCCGGATTGTATTCCAGTTTTTCCAGCCAGATCCCGTCTTTGGTGATCTTCCCTTTAATATTACGGTCAGACGAACAGGACAGAGCCAGACCAATCGGACAGGAGCCGCCGTGACGAGGCAGGCGGATCACTCGGATATCGTGGGCGAAATATTTACCGCCGAACTGTGCACCGAAGCCGAATTCACGTGTCGCTTCCAGCAGTTCCTGCTCAAGCTCACGGTCGCGGAAAGCGCGGCCCAGCTCGTTGCCGGTATCCGGCAGGTTGTCATAATATTTGGCGGAGGCCAGTTTCACTGTTTTCAGGTTCATTTCCGGTGACGTACCGCCGATACAGAACGCAATATGGTACGGCGGGCAGGCCGTGGTGCCGAGATACTTCATTTTGTCGATCAGGAATGCTTTCAGGCGCTCATGTTCCAGAATCGCTTTGGTTTCCTGATACAGCGCGGTTTTGTTGGCAGAACCGCCGCCTTTGTTGATAAACAGGAAGTGATATTCTGCGCCTTCAGTCGCCAGAATATCAATCTGTGCCGGTAAGTTGGTACCGGTATTCACTTCCGTGTACATATCCAGTGCCGCGTTCTGTGAATAACGCAGGTTTTCGCGCTGGAATGTGTTGTAAATACTACGGGATAAGCATTCTGCGTCATTGACGCCGGTCCACACCTGCTGACCTTTTTTCGCCACGATAGTCGCGGTGCCGGTATCCTGGCAGTTCGGCAGAACACCTTTGGCTGAGATTTCCGCATTACGCAGCAGTTGCAGCGCAACATATTTGTCGTTTTCGCTGGCCTCAGGATCGCTTAAAATCTGGGCGACCTGCTTCTGATGTGCTGGACGGAGGAAATAGGAGGCATCATGCACGGCCTGCCGGGCAATCAGTGTCAGCGCTTCAGGTTCAACCTTAAGCATCTCACGGCCCTCAAATGTCGCCGTGGAAACGTGCTCCCTGCTCAGCAAATAATAGTCTGTTTTATCTTCCGATAACGGGAATGGCTCCTGATACTCAAAAGTTTTATTTGTCATTATATTCACTCGTATTAAATCAGAAAAATGAAGAACGTATTGACACACAATTTAAAAATAAATTTACCTGCCACGATTATGGTGGCTTATTACATACGAAAACAAATGATTAAAATGAAGAAGTTGGTGAATTTTATGAAGGAACAGACACGTATCACACCATTTTAATATCGTTATTAAATCTATTTAAAAACAAGGCAATAAACCATAAATTAACGATTTAAAAATGAGAAAATAACATATTAATATTACATTTGATGATTGAATTAAATTTATAAAATAAAAAACCAAAGTTTATTTTAATAAAAATGAGATCTTAATACGGAAATACAGAACAATGAAAATGTAAAAGTGTTAAGCGGGTAGTAAGATGCAGACTGCGAATATAAAAAAACACAGGTAAAAATCCGTACCTGTGTCTTTTTCATACCTGAAATAGATTCGTCAGCCTGCTTTTTCAGCAACTCCGGCTCTGCGTAAGCGCTTAATGAACCAGTAAAGCTTTACTCAACCTCACTGATTTCTACGTTCCATGGCATGAGATCCGACACATCATCTTTCGGACTTCGTTTTGGTAACTCGGTAAACAGGTGTTGGAAGTAA
>NZ_JBKQGZ010000026.1:0-62871 GCF_050487165.1 Providencia sp. Me31A | reverse complement strand
CTGAGGGAATATAACCGGGAGCGTCCGCATGAATCCCTGAATAATCTGACACCGGAAGAATACCGGTTATTAGCTGAAAATAACGAAATCTCAAAAAGTGTGTGGAACTGAAACGGGTGTGCTTACAGAAGCACGAATGGATATTTTTGAGTATATCGAAATGTTCTACAACGTTAAACGCAGGCACGGTTCCAATAATCAACAGTCGCCTGTAGAGTATGAAAAACGGTATAAAGAAAGATTAGTTCGTGTCTACTGAATTGGTGGCTATTCAGGAAGACGATTCACGTTTACCTTACCTATGTCTGGATGCGGTTACCCCTGAGCACCTGGAGCACGACATTTATTCGCATGCCGTGCGGTCAGATCATATCTACCACATTGCGCTGTTCAAATCACTGGCTAAGTACGAGGAACGTAAGGCCGAACAGAAGTTTCGCGACCTGCTGAAAGCAGCGCTGGTGGTTGGGTGCGTGGGGAATGAAGCCGACCACGATACCGTTATCGACAAAACTGTAATGGCATGGCGTGCAGCGAACCGTGGCGCACCTTTGGCCTATTCACAGCATCATCAGAAAAGGATGTGAAGTGTTACCACCGTATTAGAAGCATAAGCCTACAGTCGTAAAGTTGAAGCTCGATTTCTTATCACACAAAAAATTGAGCAAATATTAATGTTGGCCGTACTAAAAGAAAGCTTAAAAGATATAGGTATTCAAACCTTCAAAAATTAGTATTTAATTAATGTCATTAATTAAATACGGCACTGTTGTAAATAAAGAAATGAATTTGAGTTTTTGGACTCTAAGTAGATTATAGGTCAAAAGCTCGCTTCACTAGAATTTCATCAAAGGGCTGAACATAGTAAAATGCTCAGCCAACATATCCTGAAGTTCTCGATAACGGATACCGTACTTGCAGTACCAACGTACTGGTCACCGGATGATAATGCCTGTGAAGTGATGTCCTTTAATTATATTCATGAGGTAAGCTTACGTAGCGGATTAATTAGCCTAGCATAATAGGTCATTCAAACTTTGCAATAGAGCCTAATTATAATAGATAATCAATTAACTATACTTTTGATAGGTAATCCAATCTATATTAAAAAATGTAAATAATCTTAATGTATTATAGACCATTCACTTATTACCGACCCTAAATTAGTTCATCGGATGTTAATAACAAAATCTTATTATCAATAATAATAGAACTACTATCATTAATTTTATTTTTTATAGTACTACTACAAATTTCAATTTGTAACAAAATGAAAGTAACCTCTAGTATATAATGTAAAAATTATCTCTTTTTATATTTTAGCCACTAGGTGAATAATTAAATCTTTATTTTATTTTTTATTTTTTATTTTTAATTTTTTGAATTCTATGTATTTTTACTTATTTTAATCATTTTTTGTGTAAACTAACCTTGTTTTTGATAGGTTGAACCTATTGTTTTTTGTGTATTGATTGGTAAAAACATATTTACAGGTTGAGTAAAGAGCTCTATTGTTCACTCCATAATAGTGTTTTTACTTATTTCTATTTATATTGTATATGACAATTATTTTATTCTTACTTCAGTTTTATGGTAATAACTATAAATTACTGTACGAATTTTTAACAACTAGTATTGGTGAGTTATGAGGGATGATAATAGATATCAACATGATAAAATCATACGAAAAAATATTGGTTTTTTTATTCGTAAATCACGTTTAAATAAATCATTAAGCGGATTTCAGCTTGGTCGATTAATTAATGTTAGCCAACAACAAATATCTAGATATGAAAATGGAAATACTAGCTTAAATATTGAGACGTTAAATGCCATATTCAAAGTGTTAGATGTTAGTTGGCGGGATTTTTTATGTAAAATTTTTTATGTTGAAGTTTTTGATAATGATGATAAAAAATAAAATTCTATTTTAATGGGGTGTAATTTTTTAATTTATTAGTGAATGCGATATTCATTATTTTAATTTGACTCTAACAGCTACTTTTATTAATCATTTAAAATTGAATGGTTAACTTAAAGGAAAAATAAAATTTTTTATTTTTTCACACTTGCTACCTTAATTTCACTCTGAACTGATATTAAGGGGTATTTTTTATTAATGATTTAAATGAAGTTTGAGGAATATATGAAAAAATTAATACTTGCTACATTTGTACTTGGCGCAGTGAGTCAATCCGTTTTTGCTGCTGATGCAGGTACAGGTCAAGTAAAATTTAGTGGCTCAATTATTACTGCGCCATGCTCGATTGCTCCGGGGGATCAAAGCCAAGAAATTCCATTAGGACAAATTTCTAACGTCACGCTTGAAAATGGTGGAATGTCTTCTGCTCAACCTTTTGGGATTAAATTGGAAGGTTGTACGTTGAATGCAACATATAAAGGCACTAATGAGGAAGGTGAGGCCGTCGATATAAAATATGACAATACTGTTTCCATTCGTTTCACAGGGACTGAATGGGTCAATGGTTCGACCAACACAGGTTTGTTGAGAATTACTGGTGAAGGTCAAGGCGCGGGAGTTAAATTGATGACACCAGCCGGTACACCAGTCTTAATCAACAGCACAACCACGCAAAACTTTGTTTCAGGTGACAATACACTGCGTTTCCAAGCTGCATTACAAGGTATCAGAGGGACCACAGTCACTCCAGGTCAATTCGATGCAACCACAAACTTTATCTTGTCTTACAACTAAGTTGCACTAGGTATGTGGCCTATTTTTTAGGCCACAGATATTTGAGGTATCAGGAGCGTGCAATGAAGCCAGTTTATCAAATCATAGGGGGGAGTTTAGCATTTTCAGCGATGTTATCCGGAGCTGAAAACCACTTTCGAGGTGAAGTACACATGGGGGGGAGTATCTTAGAAACCCCGTGTGCAATAGCAATGGATTCGTTAGATCAAACCATTGAATTTGATACTGTGCCATTGGCTACGCTAAAGCAGTGGGGAGAGGGACCTCGGTATCCGTTTGTCATCCGAGTGATAGACTGTCGGTTGAATTCCTCATTTGGCTTAGTACCACAAAAGTTTGCGATGACCTTTGATGGCCCCTCTGAACCGTATGGCTTTTCCATTTTTGGAACGGCAACGGGTGTCGCTTTGCGTTTAGATGATGAACACGGACAGGTAGTCTCACCGGGCCAGCCACTGCAAATCGGGCTTTTACATCCCGGAGACCATCAGCTGAAGTATGGACTTAGAGTTGTCAGTAATCACTCTCCGTATACGCCGGGTAGTTTTCAAAGCATTATTCGGTTTAAATTAAATTATTACTAATAATAACAACTAGTTACAAGGCATCCATTTTTAGTCCGGTATCGAACATAAATAAGGATTTTTTTATGTGTTTTCATTCTCATCCCCATCGGCGTTATCGGTTATTGCCAATGGTTATTGCTGCTTTGATAAGCGGTGTCGCACTTCCGTCTTGGTCGAAAAGCGTGCAGTTCAACATGGATGTCCTGGATGTGGAAGACAGAAAAAATATTGATTTAGACCAATTCTCGCAGGCTGGTCACATGATGCCAGGCCGCTATTTACTGACAATTAAAATGAATCAACAGTCACTGGGTGAAGAAAGTGTGCTCTTTGAAGAGGATACGACAAGCGAAACGGGCAGTATCGTCTGCCTATCTCCCAGGGTAGTGGCGCAATGGGGTTTAACGTCGGCCGCACAAAAGCAGCTGACATGGACATCAAACGGGGAATGTTTGGTGTTATCGAGCTTAGCGGGGCTCTCAGCGACGGGTGACTTGGCAACATCGTCACTGTTAGTGAATGTGCCTCAGGCGTATTTGGAGTACAGCTCCCCTGATTGGGATCCTCCGTCTCGCTGGGATGATGGGTTACCTGCTTTGATGTTTGATTACAGTATCAATGGCAGCATTAACGACCCGAAAAAAAGTGACCAAAAAACTTATTCATTGACCGGAAATGGTACTACAGGTGTGAATCTGGGGGTATGGCGTTTCCGTGGGGACTGGCAAGCGCAATCGGTTCGAGTCACTGGCAAGAACAGCAACTCAAATACAGACATGACCTGGAATCGATTTTATGCTTACCGCGCATTAACTGCCCTATAGGCTAAATTAACCCTTGGGGAGGATTATTTTGATTCTGCAATTTTTGATTCGTTCCGTTTCATTGGGGCCTCGATACGAACAGACTTAAATATGATGCCCCCTAACTTACGGGGCTATGCGCCCGAAGTCGTGGGGACCGCGAAAACGAACGCGACGGTCACGGTTCGCCAGCAAGGGCGAGTGATTTATGAAACCCAAGTGGCACAAGGTCCATTTCGTATCCAAGATTTATCCGATGCGCTCAGTGGAACGTTGAATGTCACGGTCACCGAGCAAGATGGCACAACACAGCAGTTTGATGTTGATACCGCAAACCTGCCATTTTTAACGCGCCCTGGTCAAGTGCAATATAAGTTGGCGATGGGTCAACCCACAGATGAAGATCGCCACAGCGAAGGGGAAAACTTTGCATCCGGCGAGTTTTCTTGGGGGGTTCGTAATGGGTGGTCGCTGTTTGGTGGGTTACTCGGCAGTGAGCACTACCAAGCTTTGTCCGTCGGATTGGGGCGTGATTTACTGGCGTTAGGAGCGTTGTCGGTCGATGTTACCCAATCGGTGGCCCGTTTACCCAGAAATGAACGCTTGACTGGTGGGTCTTATCGCCTGAGCTATTCGAAAAACTTTGAAGAATATAACAGCCAAATAACGTTTGCCGGTTACCGTTTTTCTGAACGGGATTTTATGAGTATGAGTGACTTTTTAACCGCCAAGAAAACCGGCGTGCATTATGGCGGCAGCAAAGAGTTGTATACCCTGTCATTTAACAAAAATTTTGTCGATACCGGATTGTCTATGTACCTCAGTTATAACCACCAAACGTATTGGGACAGACCGGAGAATAACTACTACAACTTGATGATTTCAAAATATTTTGATTGGGGCCGATTTAAAAATATTTCTGCCTCGCTGTCATTAAACCGTCAAGTTAACCAAGGTGTCAATGATGACAGTGCCTATTTATCGCTGTCGATGCCTTGGGGAAATGCTGGCAGTAGCGTGAGTTATTCTATGGATGCTCGCCGTGGTGGCATGAGTAATCGAGCGTCTTACTACAATACAGTGAATGACCGGCTATCTTATACCGTCAGTGCAGGTGAAAACCCTCAAGGTATGACTGGCAGTGGTTTTATTTCCTATCAAGGTGATAGTGCATGGGTATCGGGTAATGCCAGCTATTCCTCTAATGATTATCGTGGCGTGGGGTTCAGTGCCAATGGCGGTATGACATTAACCCCAAAAGGGGGGGCTCTGCACCGTGTCAATCAAGCTGGAGGAACACGGCTATTACTTGACACTGATGGGGTGGCTAAGGTCCCGATTCGCGGGGTTGGTGCACCAGTGACCAGCAATGGGTTTGGTAAAGCGGTGGTGGCAGACATGGGTAGTTATTACCGAAATAATGTGCAGATTGATTTAAACAATCTACCGCGCAATGTCGATGCCGAGCAGTCAGTGGTGCAAGCGACGCTAACTGAGGGGGCGGTAGGATACCGTCGTTTTAATGTGCTTTCAGGGGAAAAGGCTATGGTGGTTATTCGTTTGCCTGATGGAAGTTTCCCTCCATTTGGCGCTCAGGTCACGAATTCCAAAGGGAAAAATACGGGTATCGTGGCGGATGAGGGCAATACTTATCTCAGTGGAATAATCCCAAATGAAGAAATGGCCGTCACGTGGGGCAGCGAAAACCGTTGTCGTATACAGTTCCCCACTAAACTGATGAGTTTTACGGAAGCCACACTGTTACCGTGTCAGCCTTTAGCAATAGATACCGAACGCTCTGTAGGCTCCTTCGGTGTAGTACATCAAAATGAAGAGAAAAGGTAATAAATTATGAGTTTAACAATCACAGCATTCAGAGGGTTAGTCTTAGGAGGCTTGCTAGTCAGCCATTTGGCAAGCGCAGGGATCACCATGGACAGGACGAGAATTGTTTTTGAAGGAGATAAAACTTCAATGACATTAAATATTGGTAACAATAATCAAGAATTGCCATATTTAGCCCAAGGTTGGCTTGAAAATGCAGATTCAAAAAAAATAAACGGACCTTTAGTCGTTTTACCTCCAGTTCAACGTTTAGAAGCGGGAAAGTCGAGCCAAATAAAAATTGAAGCATTACCTGCGGCAAGCTCATTACCTCAAGATAGGGAAAGTTTGTTTTATTTTAACTTACGGGAAATTCCACCAAAAAGTGATAAGCCGAACGTACTGCAGGTTGCCTTACAGACGCGAGTGAAACTGTTTTATCGGCCTAAAGCTATTATCCCTACCGATAAGAGTGAACCTGCTATTCAGAAATTAACGTTAGATAAATCTGGCACTAACGCGATAGTTAAAAACCCGACACCATATTATGTGACGGTGATTAATGCCTTCTCTCCGACCTTAAAGAATGACCCCAATAATTTTAATCCGGTCATGGTAGCCCCATTTAGTCAAGAGGGTCTAGGTGTGAGCAGCGCTCAATTGGGGAATAGCCCGACATTAATTACGATTAATGATTATGGTGGCCGACCAGAATTGACCTTCGCTTGCCAAGGAACTGTTTGTAAAGTGAACCAGCAAAAACTATAGCCTATTATCAGTAGGAGAGGGAATGGGAATATCAATAACATTCAAAAAGCTACTGTTATATATCAGTAGTCTATTGCCTTTGTTGAGTGTGGCTGTTGTTACTCATGCGACACCCCAAGCCATAGGGTATCGCGCTATGGATAGCTGGGCGGTGGATGGACAACATGGGATTTTACGGGTGAAAGGAATGTTAACCGACAGCCCTTGTCGATTGGCGATGCACAGTACCGATCAAACTCTCGATTTAGGTACGGTTACAAGGGGGGATTTTCCAACATTAGGTGCAAAAGGCCGAGCTGTTTCCTTTCAATTGGAGCTCACAGATTGTTTGGCTGTTGCAAATGCCCGAATGGATAGACAAACAGGGCAAATCCCTTGGAGTAAAAGCCAACCAGCTGTATCAGTACAATTTATGGCAGTGAATAGAGATGCGAGTCAACGATATGTTGCGCTACAAGGTATTTCAGGTGTTGGGTTGGAAATTAAAGATGAGAGAGGCGATATCCTACCATTAGGGCAATACAGTGTCCCTAGGCTCTTGGCGGTTGGACAATCTGCTTTGATATATACGGTTACTCCTGTGAGGATTACAGGCCCATTTTTACCGGGTGCCTTTTATGCAGTGATCGGCTTTCAATTGAGTTATGACTAAGGGAAATAGGTAGTTATGAAGAAGACATCAATCGGCGTTGCCAGTGGTTTTTTTATGGGGATAAGTTTCTTTTTCAGCTCATCCGTTTTAGCTGCGAATACTGTGAGCATTAATATTAAAGGAAATTTAATATTAAATCCACCGTGTGATATTACGTCAACAGGCGGGGGAGATTCTATTAGTATTGATTTTAACGATATTGTTATCCGGAATATAATAACTCAAGCAGCCAATACTTCCGCTACTACTGCAATGTATCAGACCCCTCTACCAATTAAGTTGGAGTGTGATGCTGAAGATGGGACAGCAGTACGCATTGGTTTACAAGGGGCTGCTGCTGCATTTAACAGTGAGTTTTTAGCAACGGATAATCCAAATATTGGTGTGCAGTTTATTAATTTAGGTCGAGGAACGTTCATACCGAACAATACAACCACAAGGCGTGCGAGAGTCTTAGTGGGAACCCCTTTTACATTTTATGTGGTTCCTATTCGTAATTCGAGTGTAGCTGCTAATGCGGTCAGAACGGGAGCGTTTTCAGCTACGGCAACGCTTGTCGCTGATTATGAATGAACAGATAGTGTAAGAAATCATGGCATTTTTTACTGTTGCGAAAGAAACTCGACGAGGCAAAGAAATGAGTACTTTGATAACTAAGCTTTTGTGGTGGAGTGGTTTAATTTTCGCATGGCTTACCATGCCTGCCGCAGCAAGCAATGCTGTGGATATAAATATTAACGGACGACTCATTGTTAACCCCCCCTGTGAGCTAACCTCAACGACGGGGAGTAATTCTATCGGTATTGAATTTGACGATATTGTTATTCGTAACATGAGCACGAACACATCGGGTCGTGCATATAGAAAATCAGTGCCATACAAATTGGTATGTGATGCACCGGATAGTACAGGAGTTGCTGTTTACCTTAGTTCGCCACAAGGGGCTAGCTTTGATAATCGCTTGGTTTCAACCACAAACCCGAATGTGGGAATTATGTTTCTCAATAATAATGGATTAGTGACCCGTATAGGGAATTATGCAGGAATGAATGCTGGCGAGCAAACTGAAATGGAGGTCGTCCCAATTCGGAATAATGCAGAGGGCGTCATTGTTGAAGCGGGCGATTTTTCTGCGACAGCCACATTAACTGTTGTTTATCGATAAATCATTTTGACTCAAAGGATTTCAGTACAATGAGACACCCAAAATGAAAGAGAAAATTAAATGTCAGTCAGTGTCTGTAGTTGTCATGCGGATTATCTTTACTTGTGGGTTAGGTGTTTGGAGTCAACTCGTGTTAGCGGATAATCAAGTGAACATGATACTACAAGGACGATTGCTAGATTTTCCTCCATGTGAGGTGTATGGCGATGGAGGTAAAGGGGCACCGATTCGAGTTGGGTTTGATGAGATTGCAATCCAACGTATTGATGGGCAGCATTTTCGGAAGAATTGGATACTCAACGTATCGTGTGATGTAACCCTTGGTTCTAACATACCGATTAAAATAGAGTATAACGGGGCGACGAGTGAGTTTGATCAGCAAGCACTACAAACGGATAAAGTTGGATTGGGTGTTCGTCTGTATCAAGTAAATAATGGTCAAGTCGTCAAATTAAATACGCCCTACACACTCACAATGTCTTCGAATGGAGAGCGCCAGATTTCGTTGTACGCAGTCCCAGTGAAGAATCCTGGAATTACGTTAACGCCGGGGCGATTTACGGCCTCCGCAACACTGGCATTAAATTATCCATAAGAAGGCGATATGACAAAATTACGTTTGTACATAGTGGTGTGGCTATTTTATACATTATCGAGTGGAACAGCATGGAGCGATAATGTGAATACAGTCACTTATGATGGTACGTTGATAAATCTCGCTTGTAGAGTTGATGAAAGTGCCCCAACCCTCGTCGATATGGGCACCATTATAGATAAAGAACTATATTTGCATGGAAAGACAGTGGCGAAACCTTTTTCCTTGGCGTTAAAAGATTGTGACCCAACTGTGGCGAATACAGTCAGTATCAGGCTAAAAGGGGCAACAGGAAGTGTGACGCCAGATGGATATTTGGCGTTGGATGCTAGCAGTGAAGCAAAAGGTGCAGTAATAGGTGTGACCGACACACGAGAGCGTGTAGTGATTGGTAATGCTTTACCCCAAAAACCGTTAGAAATGGGCACGATGCATATACCATTGTATGCCTATTTACAAATTACATCGGAGGCGCTAGCAAATGATGGGATTGTTCCGGGCCCATTTACGGCGACATTGTATTATCAGGTGGAATTTGAATGAATTTATATTCAAAAGATTACAGTTTTGAATATAAACGCTTATCTGAAGAATAAAAATAATATCAGTTAATAAATAATGGGGCGAATAAACACTCTTGAATTTATCTGACTGATTAATAGGAGACTACATGTTTTTTTTAAAATACACCATATATTCTACTTTGTTTTTATTGTCTACTTATTCTTTAAGCTATGCAACTAATAGTTTTACCGTTAATATTAGTGCAACGATTATGGTCACAACATGCAATATAGCCTCGACTGAAGGTGATAATCGCGATATAAACATCGATTTTAATGATATTATTGTCAGTAACGTTAATGGTGATAACTATATTAAAAATATACCGTATAAAGTCAATTGCTCGGGAGGGGCGAATGACAACCCTGCGTTAGAAATTAGTTTTACAGGAGCATCTGCTAATTTTAATAACAGGCTATTAAAAACCAGTGAAGATAATTTAGGATTACAACTTAATGTGGATGATAAAAAAATAGGTTTAAGTGATATTATTAAATTTAATTATAAGTCACCACCTAAGCTAAGTGTTATGCCTATCATTGGTAATGCAAGTGCGATTAAACAAGGTGGTGAATTTACATCCACTGTTATTATCAACTTAGGATATCAATAAATAATTATATATTAAATTATGTTTTTGACATTATTGATGACCTTTTATTTTATATAAAAATATTTACCCTTTGATAAAATAAGGGTGATAATATTAATGAGTAGATATTATGAAAAGTAAATGTATTCGATTAGCCATGTGTCTTATCGTCATGGGAAGTGTTTATTATCCAATTACCACCACTGCAGATCCCATAGTTACGGTATTTAGTCGGACTGGGGACGAACCGAGACCCGGTTATACTCCTAGGTGGACCATTACGGGGACTGTTGATTGGGCAGAAATCCCATTAAATGACCCTGCCGCTAAAGAAAATGTTTGTTGGGGTGAGTGTGTCATTGGGGTATGTCCAGCAGCCCCTGGTCAATTATGTAATACGCAATGGTTAATGCAGCAAGGCAGAGTTTACGCGATATCTTGGGGTAATGGTTTTTCAACACTTAGAGATCTTCGTAGAGCATTTTTTACTTACTATAAGGATTGGTCTATGAGGATACCTTATTACCAGTACCCTGATGATGCCTGTTTCAATATGGTTTATGGGCATGTGAATGATCGTATGCTTAATTTAGTTCCTGGAACAGTATGTGGATATGCTCCGCCATTAAATGTGTCGTGCTCTGTTACCTCTGGGGATGTAAACATTGAGCATAATACGATTGAGGTTAGCAAGATTAGCAATCAACCAGAAATTATAAAACCAATAGAACTCCAGTGTACTGGGGGGAGTGCTGTAGTGAGTTTTTCGCTTGCATCAGGAACGACTGATGATCTTATTAATATGGGAACAGGGTTAAAGTCTCAATTGACGATTGACGGTAAAAAATTAACGATTGAAGGGACCACATTGAGTGCAAGAAAAGGCAGAAATTCAATTTTATTAGGCTCTAAGCTTATCGCGAGCGGTGAGAAAATCGAGCCTGGATTACATAAAGGTAGTGTAACCGTTTTAATGCGCTATAACTAACCACCA
Source organism: Providencia sp. Me31A (assembly GCF_050487165.1). Taxonomy (NCBI): domain Bacteria; kingdom Pseudomonadati; phylum Pseudomonadota; class Gammaproteobacteria; order Enterobacterales; family Morganellaceae; genus Providencia; species Providencia sp. Me31A. Next base: position 51,632 of record NZ_JBKQGZ010000026.1, on the reverse strand, counting down.
TAAAACAGGTTTCTTGCATAGAAGCGCTTAATTGAGAAACACTCACAATGTCGATTATCTCTTTAGGTAAAACTATGCTAGCGAATGATTTCAAATAGAAACATTTTGGGCTCTGTTGCAAAGTTTGAATGACCTATTATGCTAAGCTAATTAGTCCGCTACGTAAGCTTACCTCATGAATGCATTTAAAGGTCGTCATTTCACAGGCATTCTCATGCCTGTGAGCGGTACGTTGGTACTGCAAGTACGGCATCAGTTACCTTGAGATTCAGGAAATATTGGCTGAGTGCGGTGTAAAGGTAGTTTATAATTCTGTTTTTAACATAATAACGAAAATATACAGTATAACCAATTACGCTATATAAGTATTATTGCTTATATTGTGATTTGCAACATAAAATTACATACCAACTTCACTAAATGTTATAATATTGTAAATGTTTCGAATATTCATCATTATTTTATTATTCAATAAATTATTAAACCTTTCACATCAATTATTGTACCATTTTATATTTCTATATTTATTTTTAACGAAATTCCTAATATCCATCTTTTTAGATAATTTTTTTCTATATTTTTCTTGTTAACCTCTATTTATAGCAAAATTTTTCTCCGCATTCTTTCTTATGATTTAGAAATAATAAGGTCATACTTTTTATAATGTTTAAATAACTTAATTTAAAACTCTGTTTCCCGAAAGGAATAGATCTACAACACAGCCAGAAGGAGCTGAACAGTAGACTTCGTTAAGTGATTGTAATTTAAATAATCTTAGAAAGTGTTTATAGAGCTAAGAAAGATGATTTGACGTTGCAGCTCAAACTTAAATCAGTCTTTAATTGATAAGTAAATGAGAAAAAAAATGAAAATAACAACTATTAATAAAGAAGAGCAAAGTAATACCGTTGCATGTACTAATGCTCGCCGTGCAGGTATGACACAAGAAGAATGGATTGCAGCAATAAAATTTGATGGGAACGATGTGGGATGGGTTATTATGAGTGTAGGTATGGCTATCGGTGCAGGTATTGTTTTTTTGCCGGTTCAAGTTGGCTTAATGGGCTTATGGGTCTTTTTGCTTAGCTCAATCATTGGTTACCCTGCTATGTACATGTTTCAACGCTTATTCATTAATACATTAGCGGAATCACCGGAATGTAAGGATTATCCAAGTGTAATTGCTGGTTATTTAGGGAAAAACTGGGGGGTTTTACTTGGTATTCTTTATTTTGTGATGCTTGTGATCTGGTTGTTTGTTTATTCCACTGCTATTACTAACGATAGTGCGTCTTATTTACAAACTTTTGGTGTAACTGATGTATTGCTTTCGAAAAATCCATTTTACGGATTAATATTGATTTGTATTTTAGTAGCTATCTCATCTCGCGGCGAACAAGTACTCTTTAAAATATCAAGTTTCATGGTGCTAACTAAGTTATTTGTTGTCGCGGCATTAGGGCTATCTATGATAGGTATGTGGCAGTTACACAATATAGGTGCATTACCTCCTATGGGACGTTTGATAAAAGAAGCTATTATTACTCTCCCTTTTACTTTAACTTCTATTTTATTCATTCAAACACTAAGCCCTATGGTTATTTCCTACCGTAGTCGCAATAAAAACCGAGATATCGCACGCTATAAAGCTTTACGAGCGATGAATATCGCTTTTGCCATACTATTTTGTACTGTCTTTTTCTATGCAATTTCATTCACATTAGCTTTGGGGCATGATGAAGCTATAAAAGCTTATGAGCAAAATATTTCAGCGCTTGCGATTGCGGCAAAATACTTCCCTGGAGGATGGGTAACTATTGTCAGCTTAATGCTCAATATCTTTGCAGTAATGACGGCTTTTTTTGGTGTTTATTTAGGTTTTCGTGAAGCAGCTCAAGGAATTATAATAAATATGCTTCAACGCATGATGCCTGCTGAAAAAATCAATCATAAGTGGGTGCAAAATAGCATTATTATCTTTGCTATATTGCTTGCTTGGGGAGCAATTGTCTTAAATGCACCTATACTTAGTTTTACCTCAATCTGTAGCCCTATATTCGGTATGGTTGGCTGCCTTATACCTGCTTACTTAGTCTATAAAGTACCTATGTTACATAAATATAAAGGAATTTCCATTTACCTCATTATCTTTACTGGGTTATTACTTTGTATCTCACCATTTTTGGCTTTTTCTTAATCGCCAAAATGTCCTTCTACCTAGCAAATTTGACTCGTATTGAAAAAATAAGCTTGGCCTTTAAGACTAAACGTCAGCCGAGGTTCTGAGTGACACAATCATTCTGTTTGGAAAAATAAAGAAGCCTGACACACATTTTATTGTTAAGGTGTCAGGCATGAAGAAGGGTTATTTAGTACAGGCGTCTTTAATCCCAGCTTTACAGGCTTGAGCTAAATAAACTGTTGCAGATTTTTCATTAATTTCAGTGCCTTCACCATTTTTTAGCATGTTGCCAACTTGGTATTGTGCTGGCGGAAATTTTTTATCAGCCGATTTTTTAAACCACTCAAAGGCAGTGATATAGTTTTGTTTTACACCAATACCTTGATAATAAAACTGCCCCATATAATTTTGGGCTTCAACATTCCCTTTGTTGGCTGATTTTTCAAATAAATCCATTGCAGTCTCAAGATTTGCTTCCACGCCATTTCCGTTTAAATACATATCACCTAAAAAGAGTTGGGCGTCAGAGTTTCCTTTATTAGAAGCCATGGTTAACCATTTCTTGGCCTTACCATAGTCTTGTTTAACCTCATTGCCAAGGTAGTAACCGATACCCAGTAGTACTTGTGCTTTTATATCCCCTTTTTGTGCCTCTTGTTCAATGCGTTTGAGAGTTTCTTTTGGAACAGCGGCATGACTAAGGTTTATGGAAAAAGTCAATAAAAAAATAATTGATAGGATTCTAAGCATGATGTTATATCTTATTTTCGCGGCGTTTTATTTCTATTATTAAATAAATGATATCAACCAGAGCGTCTGTTATTGCTTTGGTTTACCTTCAATGTTGTGAACATTCTTACATAATTAAAAATAATATTACTATGGTTAATGTAATACATTGTCTTCAAGACGTTTATAGCCATTTTTTTGGATAATATCCATAACACACTTTACGTCTATAACTAAAAAATATCAATATCCAGCTTAAATTACAACTTTTAAGGGTGAGTGTGTGAGCGTCTTTTGGTAACGCTATGTGTTTGTTGTAACAAGGTATTAATAAAATTTAAAATAAATGAATAGATATATTCAACTAGCATGCTAACCATGTGATATGAATGGAATATAAATACATGAAAAATAATTACTCATTAACAGTTAAATATAATAATTAGCAAATTATTTCATAAAATTACAAATTCAAAAAAATCAAATTACACACAAGTCATGATATAAATACCACAAGAAATAAGGCATACACCAAAACAATCCATTTATGCCTTATTTTTAAGGGAAGGGTGCTTTAAGACTCAAATAGCGGGGTCGGTTTACCATTATCATCGATAGCAACAAAATTAAATTGACCGTGGATCACTTCTTCACGCCCTTCTGAGTACATATCTTCTAAAAAAATGGAGACATTAACTGTTAGGCTGGTTCTTCCTACTCTGATCACTTTGCCGATCAATTCAACAATGGTGCCTGATGGAATAGGGTGAGTGAAATTGATTTTTTCTGTTGAAACGGTAACTAGGCGCTTGCGACTAAATCGAGTGGCAGTAATGAAGGACACCTCGTCCATCCATGCTAGCGCTGTTCCCCCAAATAGAGTGCTATGATGATTAGTGGTCGTTGGGAATACGACTTTAGAGACGCGAGAAATAGATTGTTCAATTTTTTGTGCGATGACATCGTCTGCAATGGAACTCATGATTCAGCCTTACAATTGTTACTTAGTGTGTTAAAAATGTTAAAAGCTAAGTGTATACTCATCTCAAATTAATTCAGCAATAAATGTGAAGTGAATCGTTTCGGCGGGGGATTTTGTATGAAAATGACTGCAATAATCAAATAATAGGGAAAATATAGATAGCTCAAAGTTTAAACAATGAGCTTGTGAATTATGATGATGAGATAGAGGATTAGTTATCTAGATACTCAGCACTCATACGAATGGCTTTCGCGCTGTCCCCACTTTTAACACAAGAGACTAAAAAGGCTTTAGATTCAGCCCAAATAGTGGCTGAATAATTTTCACCGTGAATATCTTTTTCCACTGTAATAGGGTATGTTTCAACGCCGTTGAGCCATTCGATTAATCCTGACTTGCAGGTGGGAAAATCATCTTTTGCAATTGTTCCATCTAAAACGGGCATGGCAATCTGTGGTTTATTGCTATTAGCAATCATTCCCTCTAATTGCTCAACGGTATAACTTTTTTCGCCGAATGCGACAGTGCTTACCAGTGTCAGCGCCATGGCTAATATTAATTTATTCATAATCACTCCATTTGATTTAAGTTTCGAATATTAAGCAATCGCAGAGCAATAGGCAATAAAAAACCCTCCAATATGAAGGGTTTTTGTGTGTGCTTTTTATAGCGAAAGATTAACTGAATCTGTATAAGCTAAATGGTTTAACATTCAATGCAGGTTCTTTGCCTAATAACAGGTCAGCCGTCAGTTCAGAAGAAACTGGGCTTTCTGTCATTCCCCAACCTGTTGCAGTATTGATAACTAGTCCTGGGTATTCATTGACTTGAGAAATAATAGGGTGCTCATCTGGGGCGATAGCCATTGCACCGCTCCATTGGTCAATTAATTTTGAATCTTTAAAGGCTGGGAATTCAGTTTTTAATTTCTCAAATGACGCATTCAGTTCAGGCAAGTCAGGTAATGCGGTCATATTTCTATGTTTTTCAAATGGAGAAACTTCGTCTAATCTCCAGCTAGTTGGCTCTGTGAATGAATTGATTAGTTGTTCATTTAATGAAATATGAACAGGGAAATCAGGCATTGATAACAGTGGGATATATTTATAGCCGTAAACGAAGGAATCTTTAACAACAGGTGCCACAATCACGCGAGGAGAGGTTGCGTAGGTACCGTCTGCTTGTTCACGGAAGAAAATATTGCCCGGCAAAGCCACGTTGCCACCCGGTGCAGTTGGTGACCCGCTGATTAACTGTTGAGACTGGTAAGCCGGTAACGTTGGGACATCGACCCCTAAGTTTTGCATGAACAGTCTAGACCATACGCCCCCAGCAACGACCACTCGTGATGTTTTGATGGCACCTTTTTCTGTGACGACATCTGAAATCACGCCAGCTTGGGTTTCTAAACCACGTGCGGCACAATTGGTGTAAATTTTAACGCCGATTTTTTTCGCGTAATCGGCCATCACAAAGGTGGCTATTTCGGCATCTAAGCTACCAGAGTCTTCTTCAAAGCCTGCGATTGTCCACTTAGATTGAGCACCTTTTAGACGTTGGTTCAATTCAGCGCCTTCAATGATACGTGTTTTGAATGGGATGTCTGAGCCGACATTTTTACTTCTGCTATCAATCCACTCTCTTACATTGACTAAATCTTCTTCATCCAGAGGGACTTCAACCCGACCTTGTGTACGGTAACTGGTATCTACGCCCACTTTGGCGTTCATGTCTCTCCAGCGTTGTTTACCTAAGTGGTGCAGCAAGAAGGTTTCATCTGGCATTTTATACGTGATAACTTGGCCATAGAAGCGTGATGATTGTTCACCTGCAATATTTCCTTTTTCGACGATGACGACATTCAAGCCACGCTCAGTGAGGTTAATTGCCGTCATAAGCCCCAGAATTCCAGCACCAATAACAACTACGTCAGCTTGCTGTGGTAGAGCGCCTTCGGTTCCTTCAACAAAGCCATGTCGAGGTTTCCCGGGCACAAATCTACCTTCACGAGTTAACATTGGAGTTAAAATTCCAGCACCAGCAGCAACCGCGACCACAGTACCACCGATAAGAAATTTTCTTCTAGTAATAGCCATTTTATTGAGTTCCTTATATTGAACAAATAATTACTTGCTGACCAAAGCTTCAATGAGTAATGCTTATAATTGTAATTATATATTTCGCAATGGTTGTAATTGTAAACTAATTTAAGGTTGAATTAAAATTTTTAATGAAAAGTTAAAAATTATTTGTTTATTTGTCATAAGGATGCGTGGTGTGCTGGTAATTGATATCACTCATACCAGCACAAAATGGTGGGGTTTGGTGTTTAACTCGAAACTTTAAGTTTCATTAAATGAGATTGTTTTTATGAAATATGGATGCTCCCCGTTAAAAATAACGTGGCGTTACCTGTCAATTTCACTCTGTCAGTCATGACCTCACAATGCACTTTCCCTCCTCTAGATGATAGTTGATGACCCAGTAAATGGCTTTTTTGTAATCGATTAGCCCAAATAGGTGCGATCGCGCAGTGTGATGTGCCAGTCACAGGGTCTTCATTGATACCTTTGGCCGGCGCAAAATAGCGGGAAACAAAATCACAATTATCATCAGAGCTTTTCGCTGTAATAGTGAGACCAGGTAGAGGAAGCTGCGAAAGCAATAACATATCAGGTTGGCAATTTAGCACTTGCTGAGCGTTTTCCAGAAAACACAGATAACGGTCTTTTGCTATCCATAGTTCTTTGATTTTGACACCGAGAATTTCCGCTAACTGTGGGTATTCACTAGGTTGGCTGAGTGTAGAATCGAGGATCGGAAAATCGAGAGTAAATCCCAGTGCACTTTGTGTGACAACTAACTCACCTGAAAGGGAATCAAATCGCAGTGGCTGAATGTTTCTTTTTAAAACATGATTAAGGACAAAAGCGGCCGCGAGTGTGGCATGACCACATAGCTTCACTTCAAGCTTTGGGGTAAACCAGCGGATATGCGAGTCGACAAGAAAGGCCGTTTCTGACAAATTAATTTCAGCTGCGATAGCAATCAGTTGCTCGTCAGGTAGCCAGTTTTCAAGTAGCACGACTGCTGCGGGGTTGCCTTGAAACAAGGTATCAGTGAATGCATCAACATAATAAGTGGGGAGTGAGAGGCTCATTAATGATTTACCTAATCGAGATAATCTACATAATAAAAGAAAGAACGATAGGCAGTATAACGACTATTTATAAAAAAATAATGGGGGTATTAATAGAAAACTAATTAAGGGAAAAGAACCGCCCAGTCGTAACCGAGCGGTTAGTATTGTCACGGAAAATTAAGCTTTTGCCTCGTTTTTATCCGCATTTTTTAGCATGTTTCGCACAGGGATAATCAGGGCTGCTAAGACAACGGCGCAGATCACCAAAGCAATTGAAACATGGGAGAACAAATCAGGCATTGAGTCGAGTTGGTCCTTACGGATGTTCCCACCCATAATGCCCGCAGCAAGGTTACCCAGAGCGCTCGCACAGAACCATAAGCCCATGACTTGACCACGCATTTTTTGTGGAGCCAGCAAGGTCATTGTCGCTAAGCCAATTGGGCTTAAACATAACTCACCCAATGTTAGCAGCAAGATACTGCCCACTAACCAAAATGGAGACACACCGCTTTGCGTTGCCAATACTTGGTTTGCTGCAACCATCATGATGGCAAAGCCACCCGCAGCAAATAAAATACCAATAACGAACTTGGTCATACTGCTTGGGTTCATATTACGTTTTGCTAGTGATGGCCAGAACCAGCTAAATACTGGCGCTAACAAAATAATGAACAAGGCGTTGATGGATTGGAACCAAATGGTTGGGATTTCAAAATTACCCCATTGGCGATCGGTGTAGTCGCGAGCAAAAATATTAAATGAGGTCGGTTTTTGTTCAAAGGCTGACCAGAAAAAAGCGGCTGCAATCAGGAGAATTAAACAGGCTAATAAGCGAGAACGCTCACTGCTGTTTAACCCTGCAAAGAAGAACATAAATAAGAAGTAAATACCCACACATGTCGCGATAACATAAGCGGAACTCTTCGCAATCATGGAGGCATTAAATGGAATGGTGCCATTATCGATTAATACAACCAGCACAGCCAGCAATACCATTGCAACCGTCACCCATTTACCGACGTTTTTACGTTCAACTGTTGGGCGGTTCCATGTGGAATCTAAGCCAACTTCTTTATCATAGCGTCGCATTTGTGGAATGGCATAAAAACGGAAGATTAGCAGAGCAACTAACATACCCAAGCCACCAAGACCAAAACCTAAGTGCCAACCGTATTTTTCGTGTAATGGGCCAATGATTAATGGGGCGATGAAGGAACCCATGTTAATCCCCATATAGAACAGAGAGAAACCACCATCACGGCGTGTGTCTTCTTTCTTATAGAGTGTACCTACCATCACCGTGATACAGGTTTTAAACAGACCTGTACCTAATACAATCAGTAATAAACCGACAAAGAAGAACGTATTCGTCCAAAAGGCTGACATGGCGATAGATAAGTGTCCTAACGCAATGATCAACGAGCCATACCATACAGCACGACGTTGGCCTAACCAGTTGTCAGCTAACCATCCACCGGGCAATGAGGTGATATAAACACCACCTGCGAAAATACCCACGATAGCGGAAGCTTGTTCAATAGGTAAGTCCATCCCACCTTGTAATAGTGCCGCACTCATAAATAAGATGAGTAGCGGGCGAACGCCGTAAAACGAGAAACGTTCCCACATCTCAGTGAGGAAAAGTGAACTCAATGGGTATGGATGCCCAAAAAAAGTTTTTGTTTTAGTCGCAGAATTATTCATCTGTGAACTCCCATAAATGCTCTCTTGAGAGGTTGTGCATGATATAGAACACCAAGGCGAGCGCTCAAGTGTCAATTGTTATTGATATGTTTTCATTAGTGTACGAAACATATTTTTAACATACATTATTATAGAATTGCCTATATACAGAATGAATTTATTGTAAAAGGCCAAGTTTTAAGGTGAAAAGTCGATATAACTCTCATTTCTCACGACAAGCTAGGGGAAGATACAGGATTTTAGTTGACAATAAAAGAAAGCGTTTTGAACTCATTGAGTTGTTACAAAACAATTGGTTAACTGTTTTATTTTTGTTTTTTTACTGTTCTGATTAATAAAGCCCATAAAGATTCAGGTTTTTGTATAAAAAATAGCAGTATCATTATTGGTCATTGGGTGAGGCACGCAAACCATCAGATTGTCGCCTGATAACTAACCATGAATAGATAAGATTGAAGAGAACTAATGTAGCCGTAAAGAAAAATACGGCTCTAAACCCATAGGTGGCAGCCACGAATGAGCCCATTAATGGCCCCGTCACATTTCCGACATCTCGTAGCGCTTGGTTATAGCTAAAAATTCGCCCCGTCACTTGATGTGAAATATTATAAATAATCAAAGTTTGAACCGCAGGCAATAGGGCTGCATTCAATGCGCCAAGTAAAAAACGCAGGAAACCCAATTCCCAATAACTGCTGATTAACCCCATAGGAAACAAAACAAAAATGGATGCGCCGAGAACGGTGAGTAACACTTTTTCAGGGCCAATTCGGTCACTGAGTTTACCTAGCATTGGGGCGCTGATTAAGGCGGCAATACCGGGTATAGAGGCGATTATACCACTGACAAAGGCAAGGTTTTCTAAAGAATCAGAGAGATCACGAACATAGAGGGTGATCACGGGGTTGATTGAACCCATAGCAGCTTGAATTATCATTGTGGTGAAAAATAAGCTAATCACTAAGTTTTTATTACGTAGTGAGGCAAATACTTGCTTACTGGATAATGCATCTTTGCGTGAAACGGGGGTAAAGCGTTCGCGCACATAAAATAAGGTAACGAAAAAGCAGATAAACAGTACGGACGCAGTAATAAAAAATACAGGGCGCAGGCCATATTGATCCGCAAGTAACCCCCCAATGAGAGGACCAATAAGCGCACCGCTGACGGCTCCGGTCGCTAAAACACCCATTGCCCAACCGCTTTTTTTTACGGGTATTTGAGTGGCAATGAGCGCGTTAGCATTCGGAACAAAGCCACCTAATAGACCTAATATGGCTCTTAAGGCTAATAATTGCCAAATATTTTGTGCAAAACCAATAAGCACCATCACAATAGCCATTCCTAATGCAGAACGAAGCAGCATGAGTTTACGGCCCTTACGGTCGGATAATCGCCCCCAAAATGGCGCGGCAATAGCGGAAAATAGGAAGGTAATACTAAATACAGCCCCTGTCCATAGGTTTAAAGAGGCATGGTCTGTAACGCCGAGCGCTTCAATATAGAGGGGGAGAAAAGGCATGATTAGGCTAAAGGCGGCTCCTGTTAAAAAACAGCCGAACCACACGACGTATAGGTTACGTTTCCAATATTCCGTTTTTCCCGTCATATTCAGCCCTACAGCGTTGTTGGCTTCATTCAGCTACCCGAGTCACATACTTGTGTATGCTCCTCGGGATATCTTCATTTTGCCGCCTAACTGTAGGACTGACTATTTAGGGAAAACAGAGCAAAGTGGCGCATATTTCCGGTCATATTCAGCTCTACAGCGTTGTTGGCTTCATTCAGCTACCCGAGTCACATACTTGTGTATGCTCCTCGGGATATCTTCATTTTGCCGCCTAACTGTAGGACTGACTATTTAGGGAAAACAGAGCAAAGTGGCGCATATTCCGGTCATATTCAGCTCTACAGCGTTGTTGGCTTCATTTAGCTACCCAAGTTGCATACTTGTATATGTTCCTCGGGATATCTTCATTTTGCCGCCTAACTGTAGGACTGACTATTTAGGGAAAACTGAGCAAAGTGGCGCATATTTTCGGTCATATTCAGCCCTACAGCGTTGTTGGCTTCATTCAGCTACCCGAGTCACATACTTGTGTATGCTCCTCGGGATATCTTCATTTTGCCGCCTAACTGTAGGACTGACTATTTAGGGAAAACAAAGCAAAGTGGCGCATATTCCCGTCATATTCAGCCCTACAGCGTTGTTGGCTTCATTTAGAAACAAATTTTGTTATTTCTTGTTCTAAGTCGTTGTTAAACATTAATGATGGATTCTATCCAAGTCCCCATATAACGAAGGTTCCCCGTCAGGGCGCGTTTTAAAACGGCGATGCAGCCACATATACTGTTCTGGCGCTCTAAGAATTTCTTTTTCGATAATTTGGTTCATCATGGTTGCCGTCGCTACATTATCGTCAATTGGGAAATCGTCAATGGCAGGTTGAATGATTAATTCATAGCCTTTGCCATTAGGTAAGCGCCTTGGGGTAAAAGGGATGACTAAAGGAGAAGCAAGGCGCAAAATAATTTGCGAACCATTTGTCGTTGCTGCATTTTTTACGGCAAACAAAGGCGCAAATGTACTATTACGAGGGCCATAATCATGGTCTGGGGCATACCAAAGAATTTCCCCATTTTTTAAATTGCGCACCATCCCTTTCATATCTTTGCGATCAAGCATGTATTTATTGGAACGCAAACGGCCACGAGTTTGTAACCAATCTAGCAGGGCATTATCGTTAGCGCGGTATACACCAATACCAGGGTTTAGCATGCCAAAGGCACGAGCCCCGATTTCTAATGTCAAAAAATGCACGCCAAGGACGATAATCCCACGGCCTGTTTTCCGTGCTGCTATGGCATTTTCTTCTCCAATGACCTTCACCCAACGACGAACACGCCAGTCAGGCCAGAACCAAGCCATTCCTGTTTCAAATAACCCCATGCCGACAGACTCAAAGTTTTTATCAATGCAAGTCTGTCTTTCTTGTAAACTCATGTCGGGGAAACACAATTGCAAGTTACGATCAGCAATCTGTACACGTTTTTTCAACAAATGCTTAGAAAATAACCCTAAGCGCGTTCCCATCCAATAAATGACAGGATAAGGTAATAAAACCAGGAGATATAACACACCAATACCTAGCCACGTTAGCCAGTAACGAGGGTGGAGAAGTTTTTTTTGAAATTTTGGTGCAAGTATCATTAGTATCCAAATATTTTAGTTATGAATAAAAAAAGTGTATTCAAATGATAGCAAATCATTCATTAAAAGCGTTAATTGCTTGCATAGTACTCATTAGCTCAGCAATGTTACGAACTGCCATTTTTTCCATGACACGAGAACGGTGAACCTCTACGGTACGTACAGAAACACAAGCTGCCTCAGCGATCTCACGGTTGATCAGACCTTGTAATACATACCCACAAATATCTTTTTCGCGTGGGGTGAGTGTCTCATAACGTTGTTTAATCAAATAACATTCAGTGGCTTTTGTGGTTTGTCTGCGAGCTTGGTCAAGGGTTTTGGCTAATAGTTGGCTGTCGATGGGTTTTTGCAGAAAATCCACTGCACCTAGCTTAACCTGTTCGACTGCCATTGGAATATCACCATGACCAGACAAAAATATCACCGCTAAGGTACTGTGCTGCTCCCTAAGATATTGATGAACTTGCCGGCCATCCAGTTTCGGCATTCGCATATCCAATAACACGACACCTTCTTGGTGAATTTCTGCCTGTTGAATGAATTGTTCACTGTCATTCCAAACCGTTGCAGTATAGCCTAGTGCTTCGAGTAAAAATTGACAAGCATCAGTAACATCGGTGTCATCATCCACTAGGTGAATAACTGGCATATATTTATACCTCTTCGTGTAGAAGGTGACAAAATAAAGTGCTTTATTTGGTGAATATTGATTATTTCAATAAGGCTATTGTCACATATAGTTAATATGAATGTTATCTATTGTGTGGCAAAAGATATTTAATTCTTCAAACTATCAGGGTAGTTGAAAATCAATGTGACTCTTAACCCCTTTACCCCATCGTCGGTCAGATCGTTTTCAATACGAATGTCTCCCCCTTGGCTTTGAATTAACCGCTGGCAGATCACCAAACCTAACCCCAAACCTTCTTTTTTTGTTGTCGCAAAAGGGGTGATCCCTTGTTCCAGTTGTTCAAACTGCATTCCACCTGCATCATCTTGTAAAACAAGAAGAAAGCGGCCTTGTGCAAAATGAAAACTAAAGTTCAGGACGGTTGCGCCAGCTTGTAAACTGTTGCTAACTAAATTAGATAATAATTGTTCTAATAGCGTATCAGGCAATGTCAGTGTGACATCCTGCGTTTCAGGAATAATCAGTTTAGCATTAGGATAGTGTTGATCCGCACGTAGCAATTGCCAAATATGGTTAATGGCTTGCTTTACCGATTGTGGGCTTAATGCCACATCTGGGGTATGTCCTGGCTTTCCAGCCCATAAGCGTAGATTACGGATGATATCAGCGCCTCTTTGAGCTTGATCATCGATTTTAGTCAATGCGCTAATTAATGGATGGCTATCAGATTCTTTTGTCAGGCGTAAAATACACCCCTGGGCATAGTGGCGAATAGCGGACAAGGGTTGGTTTAGCTCATGAGCAAAACCCGAGGCCATTTCACCTAAGATATTTAATCTTTGTGCTTTTTGTAAGTTGGCTTCTTGTTCGCGTAAGCGGTTGTGAGCCACTTCCAGCTGGCGGCTTTTTCGCCTGACTAAAAAAGCAATCCACACATGATTTACACCGAGTAATACAAAAAACAGTGCCACAAAGCCGATGGTAATTTGGTTTTGAATGGTCCAACTGACGATATCTTGCCAAATTTGCCGCTGTTGAGGGTGTTGGTTAACGTCACGCAGCAACATTTCCACTTGGGTGACAGAGGCCGGAGCTCCCCAACGCATGTTGGTTTTATCTGTGGAGAGTAGCGTTTTTGTCACTTTATCGACTAAATTGTCGGGGACATCGCTGAGTGCGGCAAAAGACCAGTTTGGGTATAGCTGTGTGCTCGTTAAACAAGAGAGGGAACTCGGGTGTTGAATTAATGGGCGAAATTGGTTTTTATCGATTAATCCTTCACTGTCCATATTTTCCAATAAACAAACAGGAATAATAGCTGCGGCTAATGAACCATCTCGTAGTGCGTATAACAAGGCGTCAGCCGGGAAACCTAAAAACTGCATTTGAAAGTCTTTAGCGGCATCATACCCCATATCACGTAAGATTTTATAACCTAATAAATACCCACCAAAAGCATCAGGGGAAATCGCCCCGACCTTTTTACCTATCAGATTTTTGACTTCGGAAATATCACTGTCTTTGCGCACTAAAATTAAACTGCCGATAACATTTCGGGTGGTGCTATTGGGCTCGACATCTGAACGTAACGATAATAACCAACGCAAATGATAGCGATTATCTAATTGGATAAATTGTGCGGGGTTGGTCAGTAAAAAATCAATTTTTTGATTTGCAATGGCTTCTCGCATCTCATCGAGATTCAAGGGCAGTAAAGTAAATCGTTCATCTGGAATGGAATCATTAAGTGTTTTGATTAAAGGTTGCCAGTGTGACTGGGTTGTCGTTGGGCCGCGCAAAGCTAACACCCCGATAGTCCACTGTGCAGAAATTGCGGGTAAAGACCATATCAGCAGCATGATTAATAGTATGTAATACAACGGTCTAGATGTTTTTTTTAACATATTTGAGTTATTCGTTGCGTTAGATCAATTTAGCTACGGGTATGTGGTAAACCACAATAGGGTGGTGGCGACTCTCTTCTTACAATGGCACTACAAGCTTTATTAAGGTAATTCACCAGTTTTAAAGAGAAATAATAATTTCAGTGGTTATCTTAACGAGACTGTGCCTATTGTCAATAACACATGTAACACAAATAACATATTGATTAATAACTTTTATTTTCGCATTAGCAATGTCAATACTGGAGCCATTATGGATCTGAGTAAACGAAAATTTCTACAACAAATTGGGGCAGTAACTGCGGGAGCTTCGTTAATCCCTATTGCAGAAGCGGGACTCAATTTTTCACCAACACGTCGAGAAGGTAACCCAGAGAAACGTTATGGAATGCTGATCGATTTACGTCGTTGTATTGGCTGCCAATCTTGCACAGTGAGTTGCTCGGTTGAAAACCAAACCCCACAAGGTCAATTTAGAACGACAGTGAATCAGTATCAAGTCGCAGTGAAAGGGGAAGAAGGTTTTACTAACGTATTATTACCTCGTCTGTGTAACCATTGTGATAACCCGCCTTGCGTACCTGTATGTCCTGTTCAAGCAACTTTTCAACGGGAAGACGGCATTGTTGTGGTTGATAACGAACGCTGTGTTGGCTGTGCTTACTGTGTGCAAGCGTGTCCATACGATGCTCGCTTTATTAATCACTCTACGCAAACTGCGGACAAATGCACATTCTGTGCCCATCGCTTAGAAGTAGGCTTATTACCCGCTTGTGTCGAATCCTGTGTTGGTGGCGCGCGTATTATCGGCGATTTAAAAGACCCGAACAGTACTATCCGTAAAATGCTGACTGAGCACGAGGCTGAAATTAAAGTACTCAAACCGGAAAGTGGCACATTACCACAAGTTTTCTATATCGGTTTAGATGATGCATTCGTGCAGCCGCTACAAGGTAAAGGGCAGCCCGCATTATGGCAGGAGGTGTTCTAATGAATGGCCAAGTGACTTATATCTCAGAAATCATGGCTCAGCCACAAGAGTTCTTTTGGCTCCCTTGGGCGGTACAATATTTTTTCTTTATTGGGATTGCTTCCTGTGCGGTACTGTACGCTTGTTATCTTCATTGGAGAAACAAACCGGAAAACAGCCGCTTAGAGATGATTGCTGTCTTTATTGCGATTACGATGGGGATCACTGCTCCGTTAGCGTTAACCGCAGATTTACACCAAACCGCAAGGGTATGGCATTTCTACGCACATCCAACAATGTGGTCTTGGATGTGGTGGGGTTCTGTACTGCTACCATTATTCACAACTTTTATCGGCTTATACTTTGTTGCTTTAATTGTGAAAATGATTTGGAAAAAAGAGTTCAAAGCGACACGTTGGATTGCACTGTTAGCGGCATTATCGGCAATGGGGCTGTTGTTATATACCGGTCGTGAGGCGTCTATCTTAAATGCACGTCCAATCTGGTTCAGCTGGTGGATACCTGTGTTGATGTTTTTGAGTGCGCTGCAAGTATTACCTGCGCTAATTGGCTTAGGGGCTCGCCATGAGTCTCAGTATCAAAACCGTTTAGCCCGCTTTCAAGTGATTACATTACTGTTGTTCGCCGTGTGCTTTGCACTGTGGTTGTCCGGTGATACTACATCAGGCATTGCTGTACGCCAGCAATTAGATATGGCAAGCCCTGGCTGGTGGATGCTAATAGGGGTATGTGCTCTATGGTTAATCACATTTGTGATGTCGGTCAATAACGTAAAATCAATTCGTTCTGTTCCTTATATTACAGCCTTAGCCTTGGTTTCAATGGCATTTGCTTGGACATTACGTTGGATTTTCCTCATGGAAGTTCAGGCGGTTCCAAAATATAACATTATCGCCAATCCGTATCATTTCCCTTTGGGAACCGATGGCTTATTAGCTATTGTCGGGACTTTTGGTCTATGGATTGCGTTAACCATTATTGTTCGTGAAGGTGTTCGTTGGTTTGCTAGGAGAGTGCAACATGGCTAAATTCTCAAGACGTCAATGGCTTAAAGGTGGTTTGGTTGTCGGTGGGATTGCATTATTTGCTGCAAGCTACCGTGATGTCGCCAAACGTGCAGTCGATGGTCTGGTCAATGGCACTTCTGGTAAAGTCACACTTGACCGCATCAATGGCAACTCTTTACGCCCTGAAGGGCAGGCGCTAAATGGTTGGCAAGAAAATCCAGAACAAGTGGTTGCCATGACGCAATGTTTTGGTTGCTGGACGCAATGTGGTATTCGTGCCCGTGTCGATACGGCAAAAAATGACGTGTTACGCATTGCTGGAAACCCTTATCACCCACTTTCACATGAAGAGCATTTCCCTTATGGGATGCCCCTGAAAACCGCATTCAATAAAATGAGTGGGGAATCAGGGTTAGAGCACCGTTCAACCGCCTGTGCGCGTGGTGCAACATTAATGGAAGGCTTAACAAGTCCACTGCGTATTTTAGAACCCATGAAACGGGTTGGTAAGCGTGGTGAAGGGAAATGGGAACGCATTAGTTTTGAACAACTGATTAAAGAAGTAGTTGAAGGTGGTGACTTATTCGGTGAAGGCCATGTAGATGGTTTACGTGCTATTCGTGACTTAGAAACCCCGTTAGACCCATCTCAACCCAAATTGGGGCCAAAAGCCAATCAATTATTAGTGACCAATGCGGGTGATGACGGACGTGATGGCTTTATTCGTCGCTTCGCGCAAAATGCGTTTGGTAGTAAAAACTTTGGTGCTCACGGTTCCTATTGTGGTTTGGCTTATCGTGCCGGTTCCGGTGCATTGATGGATGATTTGGATAAAAATGCCCACGTCAAACCCGATTGGGATAATGTTCGCTTTGCATTGTTCCTTGGAACTTCACCAGCACAATCGGGTAACCCGTTTAAACGCCAAGGTCGCCAATTAGCTACAGCACGGTTACGTGATTCATTCAATTATGTGGTGGTTTCTCCTGCATTACCACTAACCACAACACTCGCTAATGATCATGGTCATTGGGTGCCTGTACAGCCGGGGACGGATGCAGCATTAGTGATGGGAATGATCCGTTGGATTATTGAGAATGAGCGTTACAATGCAAAATATCTCAGTGTGCCAAGCGAAAAGTCCATGGAAGCGGTAGGGGAAAAGAGTTGGACTAACTCAACACACTTAGTGATTACCGATGATGCACACCCATTAGCGGGTAAATTATTAATATCGTCCTACATGACAGGTGAAGGGGATGATGAAAAAGCCTATTTAGTTCAAGATGCCTCAGGTGAATTAAAACTAGCAAGTGAAGTTCCAACCGCTGAATTGTTTGTGACACGCCAAGTGACACTCCATGACGGCAGTGAGGTTACGGTAAAATCCAGCTTCCAGTGCCTTAAAGAGGCAGCAAATCGCATGACGCTACAAGAATATAGCGAACGCTGCCATGTTCCAGTGAAAACCATTGAATCATTGGGTAAAGCATTAACTTCTTACGACAGAAAAGCAGCGGTCATTTCCCACGGCGGTATGATGGGTGGCAACGGCTTCTACACAGCATGGTCCGTCATTATGCTAAACGCATTGATTGGTAACCTAAACTTGAAAGGTGGCGTTTCAGTCGGTGGCGGCAAATTTAACGGTGAGAATGACGGCCCTCGTTACAATATAGCCAGCTACAAAGGTAAGGTGAAACCAAAAGGCGTTGTGTTATCACGCAGTAATGAAGTCTATGAAAAATCAGATGAATTTAAAGCACGGCTAGCGGCGGGCGAAAGTCCGTATCCTGCAAAGGCACCTTGGTATCCATTTGCTAAAGGCCAATTGACTGAACAGCTTGCATCGGCTCTGATGGGGTACCCATACGCATTAAAAGCGTGGATCACCAATATGACGAATCCAGTATATGGTATAGCAGGCATTCGTCAGGTCATGGAAGAAAAACTCAAAGATCCAAAGCATCTGCCATTGATTATTGGTATCGATGCATTCATGAATGAAACCACGGCGTTAGCTGACTATATTGTGCCAGATACCCATAATTTTGAAAGTTGGGGATTCAGCGCACCATGGTCAGGCGTTCAGGTGAAGGCCAGTACTGCGCGTTGGCCAATTGTGGAGCCGCGTACAGCGAAAACCGCAGATGGGCAACCCGTGTCGATGGAAAGTTTTTGTATCGCAGTGGCGAAAGAGTTGAAGCTGCCGGGCTTTGGCGACAATGTGATTGAAGATGCAGATGGCAATATGCATCCACTTAACACAGCAGAAGACTATTACCTGCGAGTTGCTGCCAATATGGCATGGTTGGGTGAAAAACCGGTACCAGAAGCGGCAACGGAAGATATTCAAATTAGTGGCGTCGCACGTATTTTACCGGCACTTACTCGTACTTTGAAACCAGAAGAAGTGCGTCGGGTCGCTTATATTTTCACTCGCGGTGGTCGTTTTGCACCTTATGAAAAAGCGTGGGATGGTGATGCAACGGGGCCACAGTGGAAAAAAGGTTTACAAATTTGGAACCCAACTGTGGCGATTAATCGTCATGCCATTACGGGTGAACGTTACAGTGGTTGTCCAACTTACTATCCACCTCGTATGGCTAACGGTGATGATGTTAATGTGGTGTTCCCTGAAAAAGAATGGCCGTTGAAACTGATGTCATTTAAATCCCATGTGATGAGCAGTTCGACGACGGTGATTGAACGTCTGCGTCATGTCAAACCAACCAATCTGGTTGCTATCCACCCAGATGATGCGACCAAAATGGGAGTAAAGCATGGTGATTGGATACGTATTACTACACCGGGCGGTCATGCCGAAGCACAAGTGAGCGTACTTGACGGGGTGATGCCGGGAGTGCTGGCGATTGAACACGGTTATGGGCACACCGAAATGGGGGCAAAACAGCACTATCTAGATGGGCAACCGATGCCAATGAATGTGGCAAATGGTTCAGGCATTAACTTAAACGACTTAGGGTTTGCTGACCCAACGCGTGAAGTCGCAAATACTTGGTTAGATTGGGTATCGGGCGCGTCAGTTCGTCAAGGGTTGCCTGCCCGTATTGAGTTAATTGGTTAACAGAAGTTGTAAGGGTGGTATAGGGTGGGGTTCTGCATAGCTTCATCCTGTATCATCTGGTTGTTGTTAGTAAGCAGTTGACATTGCGTATATAAAACGGTGTAGCTACTGCACTGTGACTTCGGCACATGCCAGGGAGGGGGAGCCCTCCCTTTTTTATGTATTTATCGCAAAAGTGGGGAAGCAGATTGCTCTAACCCTACGCTTTGTAGCATTAAAACCCCTATCAATATAAAGATAATTCCAGCGAAAATTTTCAAGGTGATCCCCCAATAGGGAGAAAGTGTCTTTCCTTTTAAATGTGATAACCGGATAGCGTTGTCGCGCATAACATGAACAAAAATCGCAATGAGACAAATGGTTAATGCTGTACCCACAAACATTACCAAAGCCGCTATTATTCCCCATAGATAAACATCAACCACATAAGAAAAAAGTAAGACGAGAATGGCGCCCGAACAAGGGCGAGCCCCCATTGATAGGATAATCAATAGCTTGCTTTTTAAGCTAGATTCAATTTGTACAGAGGAAACGACGTGTTGGTGGCCACATCCACAAAGTGACTGGGGGATTTGTGAATTGGGTTTAGCAATCAGTTTGACTTGTTGATTCAGTGGCTGAATGCGTTTGATTACAGGCGCAGTGAGTTGTTTAGAGCGACTGATTAGCCAACTGTGGCGCAAGGCGGTAAAGCATAAAAAGCTACCGAGTAAAATAACAAATAAATAGCTGACCTGCTCTGCATATAGGCTAGCTTGATTTAGATGCTTGGTGGACAGTTGAAACAGAATCAGTACCAAAGAAACAAGCGTAATAGCCACGACCCCCTGTAAGAGTGAGGCGAGTAAGCTGATGAAAACACTCTGTTTTAAATGGGTAGCTTGGGTAGCAATATAGGTAGTGATGATGAGCTTTCCATGACCCGGTCCAAGGGCATGCAAAAAACCATACGCAAAGCTGGCTGCCACTAATAACGTCCCAGCATAGAAGGGGCGAGAGGACGTCTCTTGTAATAGATAAGACAATCCTTGGTTTAGTTGTTTTTGCCAAGTAATACTAAGTTGTAGCCATGTCCCCCAATGGACATAAAGTTGCCAAGTGATATAAGTGATAATACTTAGCAATATGACGGCGATGATCAACTTTTGGAAGTGTACAGACTTTATGGACATTGAATATCGACTCTCTGTGCAAACTGTTTTCCAAGTGCTAAATCTTCATCTACTGTATCGTTTTTATCTAAAGAAAAAGCATAGGCGCGCATTGAATCTGTAATATTGGCTTCTTGCAAACTCACATTACAGTTTGCTGCTATTTCTGAGGGCAGGGTAATTTGTTGTATATTTGGATAAGTCATGCTGACATAAAAACTGGGATCGTAGGTTTGGATTTCCACATGAGAGTTTGCAATCGGTAATGGTTGTATAAATGATGCAGTAAAGAAAAATATGAGTGAAAAGCCATCTTTTTCTAAATGATAACTATCAGGAATGCGTTTAAAGCTGACTTTTTTCCCTTGATAATAAAAGTCAGTAAAATAGTCCTGCATTAACACATTGGCCATAATGATAGCTTCTTGCTGTTTCCAGCGAGGATCATCAGGTTTTAACCCTTTTAATTCATAGGCAATATCGGCTGATGTCATCGGGTCCATCTTCCATTCATAGTTTATGCTTGAATATTTATTTTGCTTGGCGCTAAGAGACATTTTCATATCAATGAAACTATGTGGATGAGCCACCACCTGTGGAGCAGCTACAGACAGAAGTATGAAAAATAAAGGAATAAATCGCATTCTAAATAACATTTCGCTCGTTAACTTTAATAACGTTATAACATAACAGGATTTAAACGAAAATAAAAAATTATCACTAAAATTTACAAATTCGGCTAAAAATGCATTATCGATGTATTAATTAACAATACCCTTTCAAATTAAGGGTTTTTTATTAACAAAATAACAGCGATAATATTTAATAATAATCAAGAGTGGGCAGTTCGTGAACACTATATGATTTAAAGTTATAAATATTAATTAGTTACAAAGGAAAAGAGAACACCATGCCAGTGTTACATAACCAAGTTTCAAATAAAATCTTAAAAGAACGTATGTTGGCAGAAACCGAGCCTCGTACCACTATTTCTTTTTATAAATATTTTAATATTCAAGATCCTGCTGATTTTCGCAACGAATGGTATCAAAAATTTAAACAACTTAACGTTTTTGGTCGTGTTTATATCGCAAAAGAAGGTATCAATGCACAGATTAGCGTACCGGAGTCCAATGTAGATGCATTACGTGAATTAATTTATAACACAGATCCTGCGTTAGATAATCTGCGTTTAAACATTGCCATTGATGATGACGGGAAATCGTTCTGGGTATTACGTATGAAAGTACGTGACCGTGTAGTTGCTGATGGGATTGACGATGAAACGTTCAACCCAGCGAATACAGGGCAATATCTTAAAGCTAATGAAGTGAACGAAATGATTGATGACCCAAATACTGTATTTGTGGATATGCGCAATCATTATGAATATGAAGTGGGACGCTTTGATAATGCCATTGAGATCCCTTCAGATACCTTTAGGGAGCAACTGCCAATGGCAGTTGAGATGCTACAAGAGCATAAAGATAAAAATGTCGTTATGTACTGTACGGGGGGAATTCGTTGTGAGAAAGCCAGCGCTTACATGCTACATAATGGTTTTAAAAATGTTTATCACGTTGAGGGTGGCGTGATTGAGTATGCGCGTAAGGCGAAAGAACAAGGTCTGCCATTACGTTTTAAAGGGAAAAATTTTGTTTTTGATAACCGGATGGGCGAACGCATCACTGACGATACTTTAGCACACTGCCACCAATGTGGTGCACCTTGTGATACCCATACGAATTGCCGTAATGATGGCTGCCACTTATTATTCATTCAGTGCCCAAGCTGTGCTGAAAAATATGAAGGCTGCTGTAGTGCATCTTGTGCTGAAGAAATGAAACTGCCAGAGCAAGAGCAACGGGCTCGCCGAGCGGGGCGTGAAGTTAGTAATAAAATATTTAATAAATCACGCCACCGTCTCACAGATGGTTTGTTAAATAGTGATAATTAATTATTGAAACGATAGTTAATTAAAAGTCTGTTAATGATATAACCCCCAATAGTTGGGCAACCAATTACTGGGGATTATGTCAAATTACAATTGTGATTTAAAAATTATCATTGCTAGTTAAGCAGACTAAAAGAGAATGCATCATAAATTAAAAAATAAACTGATAACACGTTTCAGAGGTATAAATCTGACCTACCTGTGAGATAGGGCTAAACGGTACTCCCCACTCAGGATGATTCACTGAATTCGGCGGAAATTGTGTTTCAAATGCTACCCCTGAGTATGGCGTATACCCTTAAAACGCATTTTTCAATGTGTATGAATGCAATTCCATCTCGCATATCGGAGCATTACACAACATTCGCTAGCCATCTTTAATAGACATGGAATTAATAACAAGTGCCAGTGCCTCGTGAAGAGCAGGAACGTACTGGCTGAGCCCTTCTACGGGGTGAACAATCATGCCATTTTCTTCAAATTCCAGCTCAGACAATTTTATCTCAATGGCGGTATTTAGTGGTTGCATGTTAACGCCTTCCAGTACCTGTTTTAATTGCGTTGCAGCCTTAGCACCGCCACGATTGGCATAACTGACCATCAGGGCTGGTTTGTCTTTCCATTCATGATAAAGGTGGTCGATAGCGTTTTTCAGTGCTGCCGGATAGCCCCAATTATATTGTGGGAAGACAAAAATCATCATTTGTCCCTGATTTATTTTCTCACTCCATTTTTGTGTGTGCGGTTGAATATATTGACCGGAGGATGGCATAAAAGGTTCATCATCCATCGGTAGATACCACTCAGCTAGGTCGATAATATCAGCACTAATGGCTTCACTAACCCCCACAATACAGTCTCTTACCCATTGAGCGATCTGCGGGCCAATACGCCCCTGCCGTACACTGCCAATAATAATTTGAATTTTCATTAATCACCTGATAATTAAACAAAATGATAAGTTGTTAATAAACACGCCGAATGTATTAATAATATAAGTCAGCATCCAGCGGTGTTGGTAATAGATGCCCACAATGATGGAAACAGTACCCTAACAAATAGTTCACTCTCCAAGAACCCATAAAGGTTGCATGATGCCCCTAAAACCTGATTAGACTGAAGAGATGCCACTGTCGTTCTGTTGAGATAATGCACCAATTGTAGGCACTATGCTGCTTGTAGATACGTTTAAAAAACTCATTCTTCCAAGCGAACAAATAATGATGAAAATTTCCGTGCTAACGGCAAAGTAAATAGAACCGCAGGGAACGCAACCCCCCATGAAAGCATCCACGCTATAAACCAGCTAAGCAAGAGGCCATATTCAAATCCAATGCTTTTTACTGTACTAATAAATGAAACTAATCCACTCATAATTAAAGATAAGAAAAATGGGACTAGAATATGCAAGGCACGAGGGGGAAGTTTACGAAAACGAGAAGAATAACCCATGTTCAGCATGTAATAACTCATAAGTAATTGATGTAACAATCATTCACATAATCATCTTTACACCGAAATTAGAATACTCACCAAGTGAGCAGTGACAACTAGTGATGATGTTATACAATTATCTTTACCATTACAATTTTTTGCTCATTACAGTATATGACAGTGCGCGATCTGGGTGATGCTATATTACAGGGCTATTCTGTGATAAATAATATAAATAACAGTAGGTTAGACCTAATTGACGGAGTTCTCACCATAATGAAACTTGTCAATCAGGCTTGAGGGAGGAATATACTCTTTCCCATATGGTGTAAAATGACAAAAAGTATAAATACTTATGAAATATAAAGCTTCATAGCGTATTCGTGTAAAAATAATTAATAAGATTAACTCTGCTTGTAGAATTAGACATTGGTCTTTTTAATTAAGTAGGAATACAAATCTCTGCCTTCATAAATGTAACGGCCTTACCTTCAATCAAGACCCTTTCTTCTTCCAATTCACAAATTAGATGTCCACCTCTACGAGACGCCTGATATGCGGATAGTTTGTTTTTCCCCAATTTTTTTGCCCAAAAAGGTACTAATGTTGCGTGAATTGAGCCTGTTACCGGATCTTCTGGAATACCGGAACCAGGTGCAAAATAACGTGAGACAAAATCGTACTGACTATTAACTCCTTGACCTGTCACTACCACTCCGACTGACCCCAATTCAGAGAGTACATGCAGATCTGGCCGATATGCCCTAACAGCATCTTCCCCGTCCAAAACAACGAATATGTTTTCAAAATTACGGAACCAGGATATAGCTTGACCGCTGAAAATCGGGCTGATGATTTCAGGGAGATTTGTCATTTCCTCTGGAGGTATGCATGGTAAATCGAGTAGGTAACCATCTTCTTTCACCTCAACCTTCAGGTGTCCCACAGGCGTAAAAAAAGACAAAGGACCAGACACTCCGTATTCTGTTACTAGAATATGGGCGGCAGCAAGAGTCGCGTGACCACAAAAATCAACTTCTACTGTTGGCGTAAACCATCGCAGATCCCATCCATCATTAGAGGGTTTTGCGAAAGCGGTTTCAGCCAAATTATTTTCTGCTGCAATAGATTGCATCAGGTTGTCGGGAAGCCAGTCATCTAGGATAAGAACGGCGGCAGGATTACCGCCAAAAATTTGATCTGAAAAAGAATCGACTTGAAACATTTTATGATACATCAAAAGTATTCCCTCATTTTGTTTTAATAACCTGAGCTGCGGACAATAATTGAGCAAAATACCCAAGTTGCGATTAGATTATTTGACTAGAGCGTGCATAATCGTAGGGGCTTGGGCAATGATTAATCTAGAAAAAATGGGCAATGATGTCGATAATTTTTTGCCAGCTTTTTTCCTCTGCGGGAAAAATATCTTATTGATTCAAGATTAAAACAACGTATACAGCCTACATAATTATCTATCAGTGAAGTTATGACGATCATTATTGCATTTGGCTAATCAGGCTATCATTTTGTCACGTTGTTTATTGATAAATAAGAACTGTGTACCACTTGCTAGGGGCTAGTTAGTATCACTTCCGATAAAGGCAACAAGGCCGTTGATGGACTTTTTGTAGTTGTTATTATTGAGAATATCATGCAAATAACACCATAAAAACATATTGTTATCGGCACCTGATAACTTTACAAAATTATTTTATTGGCAGGTTATTACGTAAAAATATTTATAATAGTGAAGAAATTGAAACATTGAAATCTGCGGTTCCTATGGGAGTCGTGAATATTGTTGAAGGTGCTATCCCCATAGTTATGAATGATATTATTCGTGGCATTATTGCAGCTGCAATTGGTGGGGCTTGTGGTGGTGCTATCACCATGATATATGGTGCTGACGCAACTGTCCCTTTTGGTGGAGTTTTCATGATCCCGACGATGTCAAATCCAATGGCAGGTATTATGGCATTACTAGTTAATATACTTGTAACAGGCATTATTTATGCTGTTATCAAAAAAGATGTTCCTCGTGATGTTATGAGTAATGATGATTACGAAGAGGAAGAACTCAATTTAGATAATATTAAAATTAGCTAATACTTTTCATAATGGAATAAAATCCCTACCGATTACATATGTGATAAAAGTAATGGGCGGTTCACCGCCCTTATATGAATGGGGCTTGTTGTAAATCATATGACTAAATGGTGATTACAATTTCAAAAATAGCAATTAACCTGTTCAATTTAATGTATTAGTTATGGGCTAAAATTTAAGATAACAGACATTTCGGTGTTTCAGGCGTAGAACCTCACAATGGCGACAAATTTTAGCGATACTTTTGTTCTCACGATCATGGTTTAAGATTTTATTTTATGCACAATCTCTCGTTTAACTTTAATGTTCATTACATTTGGCCTCTGATTTCAGTTAGAAAAACTAATTGCTAACCGAAGACCAGACTTTAATACGGATGAATTGATGAATCAAAAGCAAACTAAAAGGCCTGATTTCGTTGGAATATCAAAATCAGGCCTTACAAATCGTATAAATAAAAGTGACCAATCTTATTGGGTGATTAATAACTTGCCTTTTTAATATAAATATTTAAATACATTGTAAATGAAGAATAACTCAATTCTATTTTTTACAAAAACTTTAGATGTAATATGCCTTTTTTGTGAATAAACCGTACTGTTACTAATGCCCATTTTTTTTGAAATAATATGATTTGGTGTTTCATTCATCCAGTTATTTATGATGCGTTGTTCTTTTATAGTAAAAATAGATGAGTCTATATTATTCGCTAACTTAGTTATTTTCTCTATTTGCTCATGGTTTTGAATAACCTTATCAAGAGTTTGAATAATGATCTTCTTAGGTAAAATAAAATAATTATCTTTTAATAATAGAGGTTTATCCGTTTGTGGGTAAGGTGCATTTATATAAATATAAAATCTAATGTTATTTCTATTATTTAAAAGGCCTTGTAAAATTGGGCAGTAGTTCGAGTAGTTACAATAGTAAGTTAAATTAACTAGGACAATACCAGGTGAGCTTGTATTAATGGAATCAATGGCTTTTTTAATACAACCGGTACTAATAAACTCTAGTTTTTTGTTTTTAGATAAGTATTCAGTAATACCAAGTCGAGTGTAATAACATTCATCAATAACTAATATTCGCATAAGGAACATCCTTGTTCAAAAAGAGCTTTACAATAAGTTGGAATTGATAGAGATGTCAACTGAGGATTAATAAAAATGGTAAATAGTGTTTTTATTTGCAATTAATATAATTATTAATAATTAATAAAGGCAAGTAGTTATATATTTAATATATAACTACTTTCTTATGAATGTTAAAATAGAATAAATGGATATTAATTAAAATATCCATTTATTTCCCCTAGTGTGTTTTAAAATCAAATTCGATATACTCACCAGACTCTATCTTATCAACGCCTGCTTGGAGAATATCAATTAACTGTTTTGCCACATCAGTCGTTAGCCACATAGTTTTATCCACAATGGCATCTCCTGAATTTTTGTCTTGTTCGGGGAGGTAGTGTAAACGTAACATCATGGCATCGTAGGCATCTACTGTGCTGATGTCCCAGCCAACAACTGGGTGAGTTTGAATAACATCATCTTTTCTATTCATATAACCTCCTAATCAAACAACGTGATAAATAATAAATATCTATAACTGACTAAGAGCAATGTTCACATTATGAGCCCCTTTTAGTATAAGGGGATTTTGCTAATAAGAAAGCAAATAAAAACTTTTTTTGTATAAATGGCAGAAAATGAACAAAGATTGATGAATATGATTGATAAAGAAACCGTGGGAAGCCTTTTACGCTTCCCACATTAGAAGATTATTTAGTGACTTGAACTGCCCAATGTGTATCTTCACCTGCCAAGAATGGAATCAGTTTATCATTACAGCAATCAATTGATTCACAAGTAATATTTGGTTGCTTTGTTAATGTGATAAACCCTTCATTAACCGGTAAGTTATAGAATTTGGGGCCGTTAAGTGAACAGAAGGCTTCGAAATGTGCTAAAGCTCCTAATTCTTCAAAGACAGTCGCATAAGCGGCTAATGCTGTTGGCGCATTAAACACACCAGCGCAGCCACAGGACGATTCTTTACGTGATTGCACATGTGGTGCGGTATCTGTCCCAAGAAAGAAACGGTGACAACCAGAGGCAACAGCGGCACGCAGTGCTTCTTGGTGAATGTTGCGTTTTAAAATGGGTAAGCAAAATAAGTGTGGTCTAACACCACCCACTAACATGTGATTGCGGTTAAACATCAAATGTTGTGGCGTTAAGGTTGCCGCAGTGAAATCATTGGCTTCTTGTACGTATTGAGCCGCTTCTTTCGTCGTGATGTGTTCAAATACCACTTTTAACTGTGGGAATTTTGTCCGCAGAGGCTGCATAACCTGCTCAATAAACAGGGCTTCGCGGTCAAAGATATCAATGTGACTCGCTGTGACTTCACCGTGAATTAACAGTGGCATTCCGGCTTGTTCCATCGCGGCTAAAACAGGGTAAATTTTCTTAACATCAGATACACCGTGGCTAGAATTTGTGGTGGCATTGGCAGGGTAGAGTTTACAAGCGGTAAAGACGCCTTCATTAAAGCCACGGATCAATTCGACAGGGTCGGTGCTATCAGTAAGGTAGCAAGTCATTAATGGTGTGAATTGATGACCTTGTGGAACTGCTTGAATAATACGCTCACGGTAGGCTTTTGCTGCTTCTATCGTCGTGATTGGTGGGACAAGGTTAGGCATGACAATGGCACGACCAAAAAATTCACTGGTGTAGGGAACGACCGTTCTTAACATATCATCGTCGCGAAAATGAACATGCCAATCATCAGGGCGGCGGATCGTTAGGGTAGTTACAGTTGTCATTAAACCGGCTCCATAAGGAAAGAGTGAGTGATGAGCGAATGCTCAAGCCGGAACAGAATGATAAAGGGAAAGACAAAAAATAGCTATGAGAAATCACAACAATGATCTGTTTCAAGCTATATAAGCTTAGTGAGTGTGGAATTTTTTTATTGATGAATCAAACTAAAGAAAGCAAAAAGCCCGCTTCAGTTTCCTAAAGCGGGCTTTTCTAAATAATTGGCTCCTCCAGCTGGACTCGAACCAGCGACATACGGATTAACAGTCCGCCGTTCTACCGACTGAACTATGGAGGAACTCCTTGGTACGCAGAGGATATTAGCTGTCTCACACTTGATTGTCAAAGAAGAATATTGAAAAAAACGTTCGTTTGCCTGTTATCTGTGCGAACTGCGCTAAGTTTGATCGAAAAGATGATGCTGTGGTAGGGGAGACTCAATAAATTAAAAAAACTGGCGTGCTTGATACTGTTTATCGAGTTTTTAGTTTTAGTGGCTAACAGCAGTTAACCACTAAGTTTTTACTTCTGTTCACTAAAAACTTAAAGGGGGATGACTAACACGGGTTGTGCAATGTCATCTAACAAACTGCGGGTTACAGAGGTATTTAGCCAGCGGCCTAACGATGAAAGATGGCGATGAGAAATAATTAGCAAATCACAATCATATTTTTCCAACTGCTTAGGTATCGTGTTAATAGGCGTTCCGGCAACTAGTAATCCTTTTGCTTGAAAGCCCATGTTTTTCAATGCATTGGTCACTTCTTGTAATTGTTTTTGGGCTATGGCCTCTTCGTGTTGTGCTGCGGGATATTCATTCCATTCGTCGCTATCTTTCTTAAGCCCTGTGCGGCTTAAGGCAAAAGTATTATCAATTACGGTTAAGACAACCACATTGCCAATACAACCCGTCATGCGTTGCATAAAATTTAACGCGTTACTACTATTTTCAAAGCTATCAACAGCTAACAATACATTTTTAATCATTATTATCTCCAAGTGTGTGCTTTAAACATTGCCTTTAAAGTTAGATTCCCCTTTTGCCAATACCCTTTGGCGAATAACGAGGTCTTGGGGATCATTCTTTCGTCGATAAAATGATTTTTTAGGTATGCAGTGACCTGTTGCTCGCCAGCTAGCCAGACTTGATCCAATTCAGTGGGCAGAATTTCTGAGTTTTGGTTTGCCCCCCAACTGTCTGGTAAGGTGGCTTGCGGTGGTTCGTAATTTGCCCCAACGGTTTGGCAGCCGGCAAAAGCTTTCAAAATAAACGAGAAGACAACTTTGTTCATTAACGGCTCCCATCGGCAGTGTTGATACTCACATCCGCTGACATGCCAACACGCAACGCATTCATCATCGGAACATGATCGGTATTGCTATCAAAAATGATTTTGACTGGAACCCGTTGTACAATTTTTGTAAAATTACCGGTCGCATTTTCTGGTGCGACAGGAGAAAAGCTGGCTCCTGAGGCAGGGGCGATGCTATCCACATAGCCTTTTAGCATTTGCCCGGGGAAGGTATCAATGCTGATATCAACGGCTTGCCCGTGAGTTATATTTTCTAACTGAGTTTCTTGGTAATTCGCGATAATATAGAGCTTGTTTTGGGGAACAATTGCCATTAGTGCATCCCCCGGTTTGACAAACTCACCCACTCTAAGGCTTTTCTTACCAATTACTCCTTCTACTGGCGCGGTAATACGGGTATAAGATAAATTAAGCTCGGCCATGGCTTTTTTAGCTTGTGCAAAGGCTAATTCCGCATTGCTATCTGCTTGCTTGGCTTCTAATACTTGCAACATATTTTTTGCTGCTTTAAGTGATGCTTCTGCTTGTGCAACACTGGCTGTCATGGTTTGGACTCGTGTTGTTGCCTGTTGTGCTGCTTGTTGAGAACCTGCGCCAGTATTGGCCATTTTGTGATAGCGTATTTTTTCTTGATGAGCAAATAGTAGCTCTGCTTTTGCGGATTGTAGCTGTGCCTGAGCCGCTGCAATCAAGGCTTGCTGGCGAGCTAAGTTAGCTTTGGCGTCGTCTTGACGAGCTATTGCTGATTGTTCTTGTGCAACTGCTTGAGAAAGCGCAACGGTAAATTCACGAGGGTCAATAACAGCTAATAATTCACCTTCTTTAACCCATTGGTTATCTTGTACCCATACTTCGGTGATCACCCCGGAAATTTGAGGCGAAATACGTGAAATATCAGCGCGAATATACGCATCATTGGTACTTTGCACCGTTTTTTTTATGGCAAACTTATTAATTAATAGCCCTCCTATGACCACCAAAATAGCAATAATGGCAAGTGCAACATTTTTATTTATTTTTAATTTGATTTTACTCATCCTAATTTCCTGATAATCAATAACTAAGCTGCGGCAACAGACCGCGGTGGGTAAATACGGGTTGGCATGACTAAGATCAGAGCTGTTAATAACAGTGCTAAGCCAGAAACCAACAAATAAAGATCGGAGCTCGCCAGTACGTGTCCTTGGCTATTGGCAAGCTGCGTCAGGTTACTCACTGAACTTGCGGCAGTGTCGCGATAAGCACTGCCATAACTGTCAGCGATGACGCTAGCGTGAAAGTCTCCACGCTGGCGGTTTAGTAATGCAATTACACCGCCTGCGGCGGTCGCGGCGAATCCTTTAACTGCGTTAAACCATGCGGCTGCGAAAGGCCCATCTGTTGGTAATAGCCCTCCTGTTGCCATCATCAGTAATGGGATGACGGCCATGGGTTGAGCGACAGCTTGGAGTAATGAAATGATTCTAAAGTTGTCTCCGTTCCAGTCTGGTGTCAGCTGTGAGGCGAGAATACATGCACCAGTCATCAATAATAGGCTTATCGCGAGTACCCACCGACAATCAACTTTAGGGGTATTACAAATGATGGCGATAATAGGTAGGGTGATTAGTTGAGGCAAAGAAACCCACAGCATCATGTCGGAGGTTTGCTCTGGCCGATATCCCTGAATAGTGGATAAATAACCAGAAGTAATATTCACCAAAGAAACCATAATCAACAAAACACCACCTAGCGTAATCAATGAAAAAGAGAGGTTACGTTTAGCAAGGAGTTGCAAATTAAAAAAGGGTAAAGGGTGATACCACTCATTAATCAAAAACAGTGCTAACAAGCCTAATCCACCAATGAGCAAGATGTAGATTAATGAAGAATTCAACCAGTCGAGTCGCTCACCTTGTGAAATACCAACGGTTAACATAGCAAGGGCGCTGCTACCAAGTAATAAGCCTCGCCAGTTAAACTGCTTTAGGCGCTCTAAGCGTAAAGGATCCTGTGGTAAGCCATAGCCGATGCAAATAGTAGCAATTGCCATTAAGGGTAAATTCCAATAAAAGTACCCACTCCATCCCCAATGGAAGGCAAAAGCCGCAGCGGTAGCACCGAAAGTGGCACTCCATGCAGAAACCCAACCATAGGCACCGAGTCCTAATACTTTTATCAGTGGTGGCATAAAACGCAGTACCACGGTCATTAACATAGGGGGGAGGGCTCCCCCTGCAAAGCCTTGTAAGCTACGCACGGAAAGTAATAACGAATAATGGTCGCCTAACATTGGTGTGATTAACCCACCAATGAGATAAATCGAGCACATGACTAAGGCGACACGACGTAAGGAAAAGGTTGGCCAAAAGCAGGGAGTAAACCCTGAGCCAATGACAAAACCAGTCACATAACAGGTAATTAGCCAACTACCTGTGTCTATATTTAATGCCATTGCCCCTTGAATATCGCCTAGGGCGAATTTACTGGCGTTTTCACCGATACCACTGGCCATAACCGCAAGAAAAACGCCAAATAGCCCCATCCAAGTGCGACCATTTATTTCATTGGCACTGGCTATCCACTTACTTTTTTTGGGTTGAGTCATAGACACATCAACCATTTCAAACTCCTGCTAATTCAAGATACGTTCTATTATTTTGAGCAGTAGTATCTAAATTTTAATTGATTGTTTAAAATGAAATGATGTAATTAAATGATTGCATAAAATGCAATTCATTAATTAAAAAACTGTAAAGGGCATTAGGAGGACAAATGCCACAAAAAGTTGATTTTAATCTGATTTATGCACTGAATTTACTGTTAGAAGAAGGAAGTGTAGGAGGGGCGGCCGAAAAAATGAATTTAAGTGCGCCT
This sequence comes from Providencia sp. Me31A, assembly GCF_050487165.1. Classification (NCBI taxonomy): domain Bacteria; kingdom Pseudomonadati; phylum Pseudomonadota; class Gammaproteobacteria; order Enterobacterales; family Morganellaceae; genus Providencia; species Providencia sp. Me31A. The sequence goes on along the minus strand of NZ_JBKQGZ010000026.1, from coordinate 18,410 downwards.
GCTATGAGCCGTATTTTAGGGCGTATTCGTGAACAATTTAACGATCCGATCCTCGTTCGTGCCGGTAGAAAACTGGTTCCTACACCGAGAGCATTAGAATTAAAACAGCGGCTTCGCCACATTATTGAACAAGCGCAAGCGCTAATTGAACCAGATGAATTATTCAACCCTACAACGTTAGAAAGAACATTTGTGATCCGAGCAAACGATATTTTTATTGGCGCGTTAGGAGGAGGGTTATTAGAGCAATTACGAGAACTAGCGCCACGTAGTAGTCTCATTTTTATTGCGGAAAGTGACACTGATGATGATTCATTGCGTAGTGGAAAAGTGGATTTAGTAATAGGTTCATCTCGAGACTGGCATCCAGAAATCAAAGCTCAGAGTTTGTTTACTAGCACATTTCAGGCTCTCGTTCGCTCAGGGCACCCTATTATCGGTAATGTGACACCGGAGACCTTGACCCATTATCCACACATCAGTGTTTCTCGTAGAGGGCGTACTTTGGGGCCAATAGACGATGCGTTACGAGACTTAAAATTACAGCGTAATGTTGCCCTCACATTGCCCAGTTTTCACTCTGCATTGATGTTAACGATGAAGTCTGACTATATTTTGCCACTCCCACGTCATGTGCTCCAAGGGGTTAAAAGCATTAGCTTACCTTTGGTAGAAATTGAGCTTCCTTTAGAGCTAGAGTCGATATTTGTTGTTCAGGCATGGCATCCTCGTTTAGATAGAGATCCTGCACATCAATGGTTGCGCCAGACAATCAAACAGTTTTTTCTGGAAAAAGAATAGTTAAGAAATGGGGGCCCCAGTAGTGGGATTTTGGCTTTTGAATGCAAATAGCAAAAAGCCCGCACAAGGCGGGCTTCTTAAATTTGGCTCCTCCAGCTGGACTTGAACCAGCGACATACGGATTAACAGTCCGCCGTTCTACCGACTGAACTATGGAGGAATTGCTTTGTTCCTGAGAACGAGGCGAATATTACCCATCCTGTTCTCAGTTGTAAAGCATAAATATAAAAAAAATGGCTAACTGAGTGTTAAGTAGACAAATTGTTGTTTATCTATACCAACTCAATAGCAATAAATATCAAAATTAGGGAGTTAAGCTTAATTGATGACACTAAGGCGGTACGAATATTTATAAGATGTACAGCTTTATGAGAAGTACAAGTTTATGAGAGGTACAGTAGTAGGCGAATTCATTTAATAACAAAAGCAAAAAGCTCGCACAAGGCGAGCTTTTAAAATTTGGCTCCTCCAGCTGGACTTGAACCAGCGACATACGGATTAACAGTCCGCCGTTCTACCGACTGAACTATGGAGGAATTGCTTGTTCCTGAGAACGAGGCGAATATTAACGATATCGCCTCAGGCTGTCAACGATAAAAACATAAAAAATATTTGATTGCTCACTCACTGCGCATTATGGCTAAGTTTCACTCTAGTCAATTGATATTGCTTTAATTTTGAGCAGCTAACATACCTTGCGGTGATACAGAAACTTCGGGATAAGCAACATGATAGATATCATAAAATGAAATCATTCCTTTTAATGCGATTAAACGTGATATTTCTTGTTTAATCGCTGGGTTAACATCTTGCGAATCAATAAGTTTACGAACTGCATTATCAGAAACTGGTTCAGTAACAAACCATTCACCGTTATAACAGACTCGTAAATCTAAAACACCGATATCTTCGAAATGGTAAACGGGTTTGATATCAAAAAGTAATACACTCGCTAATACGATAAATAGGATTGTGATCCCCAAAGTCCAGTAAGGGCCAAAATAGGGCGCATACCAAAGGATAACGGCCAGTGGTACATAAGCGGCTATCATGCCAATGCATAAATAAGGGTGATTAGCGATAAATTGACTATTGAAGTAAGGTTTACCATCACGATTTTCGCGTTCATTGATGGCATTCAAATCTTCGATGAGTATTTGTTTGATAATATCCATGATGTGGTAACTCTCGGTTAGATATCTATACTAGGAGGGTATCATGTGGAGACAAGATTGTTATATATCAGTTAAAAAAAATATTTGCACGGATTGTCATTGTTTCAGATGTCTTTTATTTACATTTCTTGACATAGATGGTGTATTGATTCAAATATTCTTTAAACTATCAACGGAATGCAACGTTTTTGTTAACATTATGGCCTATAAAAAGTGACGCACTCGAAAAAACTGCATATTTTTAAGGTTTGTTCGTATAAAGTAGTTGCTATTATCTTTAAGTCATGAGTTAATGAACATCGGCCTGTTTAGCAGTCCTATTTGATGTATGATTACTAAGTTAGTGTGTTCTAAAGAAGAAAGTTATCGCAGATAGCCTTTGACCATGACGCTTCATCTTGGTGTTTCCCTGATTAAATAGTTGACTCTGGCCCGTATATGCCAAAAAGGCAAGTTTTTTTGATGTTATATAGGAAAAGTCAAATGTCCGACAAAATGAAAGGTCAAGTTAAGTGGTTCAACGAGTCTAAAGGCTTCGGTTTCATCACTCCAGCTGATGGTAGCAAAGACGTTTTCGTCCACTTCTCTGCCATTCAGGGCGCTGGTTTCAAAACTCTGGCAGAAGGCCAGCAAGTTGAATTCACTATTGAAAACGGTGCAAAAGGCCCAGCAGCTGCTAACGTAACTGCTATCTAAGCTAATTGCTTAACTGATTTTCTAAAGCCCGTCATTTTTAATGACGGGCTTTTTCGTATGTTCTATATTTATTATTAATATCATTTTTGTTGGAATATGAGTTTTATGAATATTAATGATCGTGTTTATGTCAAAACCGATGGACAAGAACGTAGGGAAGGAACAATCTTATTAATTGAGCCTTTTAATGAAGGAGTGATGTATTTAATTTCATTGCCAGATTACCCTGAAGGGATTTGGTTTTTTAATGAAAAAGAAGGACTTGAAGGGACTTTTGTTACCCCTGTAGAAAAGTGAGGCTTTAATTAATTTTAAATTAATTAACACATTGTTCTTTACTTAATAAATTTCCCCACCTATACTCCACCCATCTTTTATTTAGGAGATCATTACTTGGACAGTCAGAGTTGGAATAAAAACTTAATTTAACGGCAAGCCAGTAATCGTCTTTTCTTTTCACTGCTTGCCATTTAGGCGGGCGGTGTCTGATGTTCCTCATCACACATACACCCTTATTATATTTACGAAGTATTATTCTATATTGAGTTAGATAGCGTATTACTGTTGTATTGAGTGTGTATTATGTTGGTATATATTTATTCTCTATTTCCTCCAGGCAATAGCTAATGACCCTTGAGTAATCTATTTACTCAAAACATGGCTATATGCTTTTTATTAAGCATATAAATTGCTATCCAAGTTATTTTTTGGAGGATTATTATGCTTTTTTCTCCTGATATTTTGAATCTTCTTTCTGCTATGTGCTTTGGTGCATTAATTGGTGCTGAGCGTCAATGGCGCCAGCGTATGGCTGGCTTGAGAACGAATGCACTCGTTGCAACAGGTGCTGCGGTATTTATTTTAAGTTCAGTGACAACTTCACCGGATAGCCCTGGTCGTATTGCTGCCCAAGTTGTATCAGGGATAGGCTTTCTTGGCGCTGGCGTGATTATGCGTGAAGGCATGAATATTCGAGGTTTGAATACGGCAGCAACCCTTTGGTGTTCTGCTGGGATCGGTGTTTTATGTGGCCTTGGCCAATATTCATTGGCAATGATGGCAACATTGCTCATTTTGTGTGCCAATATTTTGTTAAGAGAAGCTGCGGCGCGTATTAATAAACAACCACAGCAACAAGCACTTGATGTTGAGCAGCGCTATAAAATTCGTGTGATGTGTCATCAAAATGATGAAATTTTAGTTAGAACGCTTATTTTGCAAGCAATTAATGGTTTGCACATTCGTTTACGATCTTTAAGTAGTGCGGATACCTTAAAACCAGAACAACTGGAAGTGTGTGCTGAATTTTTAGCGACACCGGTAGAGCAAAAAGAAATTGAAGCATTGGTATGCAGGATCAGTCTTGAACAAAGCGTGAGTGCTATCAATTGGAAAGTGGCATCAGAGCTACCAGCTTGATTGCGAAAAATTAACTGACAAAAGGAGCCGAAATGGACGACCACCCTCCATCTTGGAGTAGAAAATTGGGGCTATCCAACTGATAATTAAATAGTCTTACTTTCAGTTGGATAGCGTAAACAGGATACAAGTGTTGTATTAGAGACAACGTTATGACTGAAATAAGGCATCAACGCAAAAGCGTTAAGACACCTGCACGCCAAAAATTTATTGTTGGTGAACAGGCAGGTAAAAGCATTGAACAAGTTTTGAATGAGTATCAAACAAATTTATTAGGCCTATCTGAAAACGAGGCGATGGATCGTCTGGTATCGGAAGGTGAAAATGAAGTTGCTCATGAAAAAGCCCCTCCAGCTTGGAAGCAACTACTCGCTTCTTTTAAAAATCCTTTTATCTTTGTCCTTATCGTACTAGCGGCAGTTAGTTTTTTTACCGACTATCTTATTCCTGAAAAGCAAGGGGAAGAGACTGATCTAACCGGTGTTATGATCATTGTGACCATGGTTTTGCTCAGTGGATTTTTGCGTTTTTGGCAAGAGTACCGTACTAATAAGGCTGCTGAAGCGTTGAAATCGCTAGTGCGAACAACCGCTACAGTATTTCGCCGTGATAACAGAACAGGGCGTTCTACTCGCAAAGAAGTACCGATTAAATGCTTAGTTCCGGGTGATATCGTTTTGTTATCTGCGGGAGATATGGTTCCAGCGGATTTAAAACTTGTAGAATCAAGGGATTTATTTATTAGCCAAGCGATTTTGACAGGGGAATCTATTCCTGTTGAAAAATACGACACTCTGGCTGATGTTTCTGCCAAAAGCCTAGATCCTGTTTCACCAACAGAAAACGAATTATTAGAAATCTCCAATATTTGTTTGATGGGAACGAATGTTACCAGTGGAACGGCTCGTGGAATTGTTGTTGCGACGGGAGCTAAAACTTATCTAGGTTCACTGGCAAAATCCATTGTTGGTAGCCGCGCACAAACCTCATTTGATCGCGGAGTTAATAGTGTTAGCTGGTTATTGATCCGCTTTATGTTAGTTATGGTACCCATCGTTTTACTAATTAATGGTTTTACAAAAGGGGATTGGTTTGAAGCTACACTTTTTTCACTAGCAGTAGCTGTTGGCTTAACACCTGAAATGTTGCCCATGATTGTCAGTTCGAATTTAGCCAAAGGGGCAATTGCGATGTCTAAGCACAAGGTGATTGTGAAACGGCTAAATGCGATTCAAAACTTTGGAGCAATGGATGTTCTGTGTACCGATAAAACGGGAACTTTAACGCAAGATCGAATTATTTTAGAACATTATTTGGATAGTAATGGGCAGAAAAATAGTAAAATTTTGCAGTTGGGATGGCTAAATAGCTTCCATCAAAGTGGCGCTAAAAACATGATGGATCAGGCAATTATTCGTCGTGGTAGAGGCAATAGCGAAGTTGAACAGTTAAAAGCATTTCAAAAAATTGATGAGTTACCATTCGATTTTATCCGACGTAAGTTATCAGTGACAGTTAGGACACCGGAAGGAGAATCCTTACTAATTTGTAAGGGAGCTGCTGAGGAAATGTTAGCAGTTTGCGATAGTTATCAAGAAGATGGCAAGTCTCGTTTACTCGATGACCAAGCAAGAGAAAAAATTACAGAGCTAGTGAGTGAGTATAATAGGCAAGGATTTCGAGTGTTATTACTTGCCACTCGCCATTTGAATAACGCGGAAGCCAGCTTACCACTCTCTGCTCAAGCGGAACAACAGCTCGAACTGCAAGGTATTTTAACTTTTCTGGACCCAGCAAAGGAAAGTGCCATTTCAGCTATTGCAGCGTTACGTGAAAATGGCGTCACAGTTAAGGTGTTGACCGGTGATAATGCCATTATTACGGAAAAAATTTGCCATGATGTGGGACTCAATATTAGCGAAATTATGACGGGGTTAGAAGTTGAAGCCTTGTCAGATGAAGAGCTGAGCCAAAAGGTGGAACAGGTTTCGGTTTTCTGTAAATTAACGCCATTGCAAAAATCCCGTATTTTAAAAAGATTACAAGCAAATGGGCATACAGTTGGTTTCCTCGGTGATGGTATCAATGATGCGCCAGCCTTGCGTGATGCGGATGTGGGAATTTCTGTAGATACTGGAACTGATATTGCTAAGGAATCAGCAGACATTATCTTACTTGAAAAAGATTTAATGGTTCTGGAGCAGGGAGTTATCAAAGGAAGGGAAACTTTTGGTAATATTATTAAATATCTAAATATGACCGCCAGTTCCAACTTTGGTAACGTATTTTCAGTATTAATTGCTAGCGCATTTATTCCATTCTTACCGATGTTAGCCATTCACTTGCTAGTTCAAAACTTGCTGTATGATATTTCCCAGCTTGCGTTACCTTGGGATAGAATGGATAAAGAGTTTTTAAAGCGTCCTCGCAAATGGGATGCGAAAAATATCGGTCGCTTTATGATTTGGATTGGGCCGACGTCATCTATCTTTGATATTACGACTTTTGCCTTAATGTGGTATGTATTCCAAGCAAATAGTGTTGCACATGAAGCACTTTTCCAATCGGGCTGGTTTGTTGAGGGATTGCTTTCTCAAACATTAGTTGTCCATATGTTAAGAACGCAAAAAATACCGTTTATTCAAAGCACTGCGGCATTGCCTGTGATGTTAACAACAGGGTTAATTATGGCGTTAGGTTTGTATATTCCATTCTCACCATTTGGTGAAATGATTGGGTTACAACCATTACCAATAGAATATTTCCCTTGGTTAGCATTAACACTTGTTAGCTATTGCGTTGTTGCTCAATTGATGAAACAGTTTTATATCAAACGGTTTGGGACTTGGTTGTAAGTTAGCTGAAAATGTAAGAAAACCAAGGATGGTTTCTTTATTTTTATTACTGAATTGCTTATTTTTATTTTTTTGTCGGTGTTTAATTAATGGATGGTAATTTAAGGCAGAATAAATTATGTTGATACCAATAAAAAGAGCCACATGTGACTCTTTTTATTTTTGCAAACTGATCTAGACTTATTACAGGCCTAAAGCAGATTTCATTTGTTTCATTGCATCAATACCTTGTTGGCAAGCTTTATCTTGCTGATCTTTAGGCAGTGCTGCGACTTGTTTTTTACCTTCTTCCAGCTGATCTTTCATTGCATCTAACTGAGCTTTTGCTTGCGGGTTTTCAGAAGCTTTAGCAATTAAGCCATCAACTTCAGCGAAATACGCATTACATGTTTCAGTTGCGCCTGCAACTTCAGCTTTTTTTTCTTCTTCTGAACAAGCAGTGATTGTCAGTGCCAATAACCCCATACCACAAGCTAAAATCAACTTTTTCATAATCAACCTTATTAAAATTATTTATTTATATAGCATTTAAAGTATATAAGAGATGTTTTTAATATCAAACATGACAAATCCTAAAATAATATATTATTTAAAATGTTAATTTTGAGTCTTAGTGGCGTATAATATCGTTTCTTTGCGTTATTTTGGATATATGAAGTTAGGCTTTATGCTATCTAATTATTTTTCATGTAATTAGGAATAGTAGAAAATATTTTTATTTCTGAAAGTAGAGCATATTGTTGTATAAAGTAAAGAAAGGGATGCTTAATACAAAGAGCAATCGAAACGGTGAGTAATGGTGAAATAGGGTCAGTAAATTGTGGCTTAAGTCAATAAATTTTTCATCAAAATTATATTTTAGTTTATTAGTCTGGGGAGTGCCTTAATTTAAATAATCATATATAACATTTTCATAGGTGTTTATAACATTTATGTATATGAAGAAAAGGGCCTCACTATTCATATATTGTGTAACAAAATATTTACGTGTTACTGATAAGTTTGCACAATGAGATATTAACAGAATCAATTGCTGTACATTTAAGATGCAACTATAGATGCAAAAAGTGAGCTGCATCACAAATTCATCAATAAATCCTTTTTATGAGTATAAGTTTGATTTTTAAATCAAATTTTCTTTGTACGAATATGAAATTATCAGGTAAAGTCTTTGCCCCTAGCGCAATCTAAGCGGTAGTATCGTTTTATTGTGGGTTAACGGTATGTGTACAGAGTTAACGCTAATTAGGTTAATTAAGGTTGACGCTAAATCAAATTCGTACCAAAATTGTCTCACCCTAGAAATTCGCCAAAGAGCGAGAGACGGGTTAGAATACATCTAACAAAGGGTAATAACTTTTCTTACCATACATTTTTAGGAGGATTATTCTCCTAAAGAGAAAGTAAGAGAATGAGATACGGGTAAACCCGTATTTCTATGCAACATAGTAGACTTTTATTAATGCTATGGGCATATCATGTAGGTAACTTGATAATATCTAGTTACAATTTTATTTTTAGACTTACACACAGGGCGTTACCATTATGTCTGCTTCTATTGTAAAGAAACGGCCACTGAGTCGTTACATCAAAGATTTTAAACACAGCCAAACTCATTGTGCACATTGCCACAAAACTCTTGATCGTATCTCTTTGGTTTTCAACGATGACATCCTTAATAAAGAAGCTATCGCTGAAATGACTGAATTGGTTGATGAAAGTACTTGGGGGGAGCTGCAAGATAAATTCACTGCGCTTTGTCGTTTTTGTAGTGAAATTTATTGCAATAGTGATACTGATTACTTTGATATCATGTCATTTAAACAGTATTTATTCTTACAGACTGAAATGAGCCATAGTACTGTTCGCGAATACGTTGTTCGATTACGCCGTTTAGACGAACTGTTATCTTCATCTAATTTTTCAATGAAAGAATTTACTGCAAGTAAAATTCAAGAACAATTAAGTGAAAAAATGACAGATTCTGCATTTAGTAATTACAATATTGCTTTACGTAAGTACGAGCAATATTTATTCTGGGAGTCAGAAAAAACTCAATGATTTTAATAAAATAGTGAAAATAAATGTCAATTAATTTTACTATCATAAAATAAGAAATTGGTGCCCTTAAGGGCACCTTTTGTTTTTTTGGTATTAATAAACAGTTTTTAAAATTAAACAGTGAATATAAAACCTGGCCTCAATTAAAAGTGAGAACAGGTTTTTTAGTGTTATCCAATAGTCATTAAGCTAGCATTACCACCTGCTGCTGCTGTATTCACACTTAATGAACGTTCATGAACTAAACGCTCAATTAATAAGTTTGTTTCACCACGTTCGAAGCCTTGTACTGAAATAATGGGGCCTTTACGTTGTGCAATTGCTGCGCAAACCTCTTTCAATTGGTCGCTATCACCATGATAAATAACACCTTCGATTGGCTCTTTGGTTTTTTGCCAATCTTTAGTCAGTGATATGGTTTTTCTCACTTTTTCAGGCAACGACTTATAGAGTTTCTGGTGAATTTCACTATCAGGCCATAAAGATTGACAGCCAGATGATAGGACACCAGCGAGTTGAGTTAGCGTGTCTTTTTCATTATCGCTAATACATAAGATTAAACCGCGAGGGCGAAGAGTGTAAGTATTACGCTCTCCTGTTGGACCTGGCAGAACTCGAGTTGTACCTGCTTGAGTATGACGAGAGAATAATTCAATGACTGAAGGAGCGATCAACGCTTCTTGCTTTTGTGCCCACTGAGTGAAGGCTTCAAAAGATAAAAGTAAATCATTGCGTGCACTTGCATCCATCGGCAAATGACTATCTTGTCTTTCTAAGGTATTTGAAATGGCGCTATCTGGGCGTTCACTGAGCAATCGGTAGAGGTATAATGGGCCTCCTGCTTTAGGTCCAGTACCGGATAAGCCTTCTCCACCAAAAGGTTGCACCCCGACAACGGCACCAACCATATTTCGGTTAACATATAAGTTACCAACTTTGGCTTTAGATACAACTTGGTTAATGGTTTCATCAATACGTGTATGTACGCCAAGAGTTAATCCGTAACCTGCTGCATTAATTTGATTTACGAGTATTTCTAGTTCTTCACGCTTAAAGCGGACAACGTGCAGAACAGGACCAAAGACTTCTTTTTTCAGCTCGCTGACATTATCGAGTTCGATTAATGTTGGTTTTACATATGTGCCTTCGGCTTGCTCTTTTTGGTCATCACTGTTTTCAAAGGCAGCTTGGAACACCATTTTGCCCTTACTACGCATTTGCTGAATATGTTGATCGATATTGTTTTTAGCTTCACGGTCAATGACGGGGCCTATATCAGTATAAAGGTGCTCAGGATTACCCATGCGGCATTCTTCCATAGCGCCTTTTAACATGCGAATGGTTCTATCAGCAACATCGTCTTGAATACATAAAATACGCAGGGCAGAACAACGTTGGCCTGCGCTGTCAAATGCGGATGCGACAACGTCAGTCACAACTTGTTCTGTCAGAGCAGAAGAGTCAACAATCATGGCATTTAAGCCGCCTGTTTCTGCAATTAGTGGTGTCGGGCGGCCTTGTGCATCTAAGCGGCCAGCAATGTTACGTTGAAGTAAGCCTGCAACTTCGGTTGAACCTGTAAACATGACACCACGAACTCGTTTGTCACCGACTAATTGAGCACCAATCGTTTCTCCTTTGCCGGGTAAAAATTGTAATACATCACGAGGAATGCCTGCCTGATGCATGATGGATACCGCAATTGCACCAATTAATGGTGTCTGCTCCGCTGGCTTAGCTAGCACGGTATTACCCGCTGCAAGTGCTGCTGCAATTTGCCCTGAGAAAATAGCTAATGGGAAATTCCAAGGGCTGATACAAACAACAGGTCCTAATGGGCGGTGAGTGTTATTGTCAAAATCATTTTTAACTTGTGTTGCATAATAGTTTAAGAAATCAATGGCTTCTCTAACTTCTGCAATGGCATTATTGTAGGTTTTACCTGCTTCACGCACTAACACATCAAGCAGTGGTTGTAACTGTTGTTCCATTAAATCAGCGGCACGTAGCAAGATTGCAGCTCGCTCGGATGGTGGGGTAGCGAACCAGATGGTACCTGCATCACTCGCCACATTTAAGGCATGTTCAGCTTCTTGTTCCGTGGCCTCACGAACCTGGCCGACAATATCTTTATTGTATGCAGGGTTAATAATTGCGATGGTTTCGGGCAATGGCTGTGAAGGTTGGTAATCTCCACCTAACAAAGGCGCTGCGATTTTTTGTTGCATCGCAGCACTGAGTAGGGCGCTAGATAGCGATGCTAAGCGGTGTTCATTCGATAGATCAAGTCCCATTGAATTGACACGATCTTGACCATATAAGTCACGTGGTAATGGGATTTTCGGGTGAGGTAAGCCAACTTGTCCTTCAGATTTAGATAATTCAAGGACATCTTTTACCGGATCAGCGACTAATTCGTCTAATGGAATGGTTGCATCTGCAATACGGTTAACAAAGGAAGTATTGGCGCCATTTTCTAATAATCGACGAACTAAATATGCCAACAAGGTTTCATGAGTGCCCACTGGTGCATAAATACGACAAGGACGATTCAGTTTACCGTCAGCAACTTTACCGACAACTTGTTCATACAGTGGCTCACCCATACCATGTAGGCATTGGAACTCATACTGCCCAGGGTAGTAGTTTTTTCCTGCAATTTGGTAGATAGCGGATAAAGTGTGAGCGTTGTGCGTTGCAAATTGTGGATAAATTAAGTTAGGTACTGACAGTAATTTTCGAGCACATGCAATATAAGACACATCGGTATAAACTTTTCGAGTATATACCGGATAGCCTTCTAGGCCATCAATTTGAGCACGTTTGATCTCGCTGTCCCAATAAGCACCTTTTACTAGGCGTATCATTAACCGGCGTTGGCTACGTTCAGCTAAATTAATAATAAAATCAATGACAAATGGACAACGCTTTTGGTAGGCTTGGATAACAAAACCGATACCATTCCAACCTGCAAGCTGTGGTTCAAAACACAATTTTTCGAGTAAATCCAAAGAGATTTCTAAACGATCAGCTTCTTCCGCATCAATATTAATGCCAATATCGTATTGATGTGCCTGTAATACTAAAGATAAGAGGCGTGGATAGAGTTCATCCATTACACGTGAATATTGTGCACGGCTATAGCGCGGATGCAGTGCCGATAATTTAATGGAAATTCCGGGACCTTCATAAATGCCACGCCCATTTGATGCTTTACCAATAGCATGGATCGCTTGTTGGTAAGAAACCATATAATCTTGAGCATCTTTTTCTGTTAGTGCGGCTTCGCCTAACATATCGTAAGAATAACGAAAGCCTTTATCTTCAAGTTTACGCGCATTAGCCAGTGCTTGAGAGATTGTTTCTCCTGTCACGAACTGTTCGCCCATCAGGCGCATCGCCATATCAACACCTTTACGGACTAAAGGCTCTCCGCTTTTACTAATTATACGGTTGAGAGAGGTTGAGAGCTTGGCTTCGTTGTGAGTAGAAACGAGTTTGCCGGTAAATAATAGTCCCCAAGTTGCTGCGTTGACAAACATGGAGTTGCTTTGGCCTAAGTGTGATTGCCAATTACCATTACTGATTTTATCTCGGATTAGTGCATCACGAGTGGCTTTATCTGGGATACGCAGTAAAGCTTCTGCAAGGCACATTAGTGCTACGCCTTCTTGAGAGGAAAGCGAAAACTCTTGTAGTAATCCCTGAACTAAACCTGAGCGGCCAATCCCGTTTTTTTGATTGCGTAATTTTTCTGCGATTGAATAAGCGAGTTTATGTGCAGCTTCTGCTTGGTCTATTGGAAGCTGTGCTTGTTGTAATAACATAGGCACAGCTTGGGTTTCAGGTATTCGATAAGCAGAAGTAATTGCGGAACGTTTCACGGATTGTGGTAAAATATGCTCTGCAAAATCTAAGAAAGGCTGATAGTTAGATTCGACCGCGGTGTCTTCATCGGTTTGATTTTCTTTTGCGTCGACACTGGCAGATAGTTCAGGGAGGAATTGGCCGTTATCAAGTTGTTCTAGGTAATTATAAATAGCTTGTTTGATAAGCCAATGTGATGTGCGGTCAAGACGTTGAGCGGCATTTTTAATGCGTTCACGAGTTGCTTCATCAAGTCTCACACCCATAGTTGTTGTGCTACTCATCTTAATTCCTCTAATTCGCAGGTCGTAATAATCGAAAAGTTATACCACAGTATCCTAATGTTGCAACTTTGTGCAACATTGTTAATTAATCCTTATGGAGGAAATGTGAAACAAGTCGAAGTTTTAGAGAGTAAATATTATCAATTAAATTAATGTTTATTTATTTTGTATGTTTTTCATATAATTATAACCTTTTAATGGTTGTGGGAATAATTAATCTATAGTCTGATTATTTGATTTGAAAATTTAACATTTGTGATGTGGGTTTTATTTATGGGATAAAAAATAGTTAATTTCTTGTTAATTTAACATGAGACTGTCTAGGATGGAGTCACTAAATTATTCAGTTAGTGCAACACAAGCAGTGCAACACAAACAATCACAACCTACTTGGTGTTCATGGCAATAAATTAAAAATGCGCAATTAAATATGTGCAATAAAGTGTAACACCATGAGATTACAAGTTATCACCGACAATTATAAAGATAACTAACAATTATTAAGCTACTCAATGGAGAAACCGGATGAATGTAAGCACCCCGATGATCATCATGTTCATCGTATACATTACTGGCATGTTATTAATTGGCTATTTAGCCTATCGTTCCACAAAAAACTTCGATGACTATATACTGGGTGGACGAAGCCTAGGAAGTGTGGTGACGGCATTATCAGCAGGCGCTTCGGATATGAGCGGTTGGTTACTGATGGGGTTACCAGGTGCTATCTTCTTAGCCGGTATATCAGAAAGCTGGATTGCAATTGGTCTTAGCTTAGGTGCATATCTTAACTGGCTATTTGTTGCTGGACGTTTGCGCGTGCAAACGGAAAAAAACAATAATGCATTAACATTACCTGATTATTTTACTAGCCGTTTTGAAGACAATAGTAAGATCCTACGTATCATTTCTGCGGTTGTTATTTTAGTTTTCTTTACTATCTATTGTGCATCAGGCGTGGTTGCTGGTGGCTTGCTGTTTGAAAGCACATTTAACATGAGTTATGAAAAAGCGATGTGGTTAGGGGCGTTAGCTACCATCGCATATACCTTCCTTGGTGGCTTCTTAGCCGTTAGTTGGACGGACACCGTTCAAGCGACACTCATGATTTTTGCGCTGATACTGACACCGGTAGTGGTTATCCTATCTCTCGGTGGTATTGATACTTCACTTGAAGTCATTAAAGCCAAGAATCCAGAATATCTTGATATGTTTAAGGGCATGAATTTTGTTGCTATTCTTTCATTATTAGGCTGGGGATTAGGTTACTTTGGCCAGCCCCATATTTTAGCGCGTTTTATGGCGGCAGATTCCCATCTAACTATTCGTTCGGCACGACGTATTAGTATGACATGGATGGTGTTGTGTTTGTGTGGCACCATTGCGGTAGGTTTTTTTGGTATCGCTTATTTTGAAAATAATCCTGCCTTAGCTGGTGCAGTGACTAAAAATAATGAGCGAATTTTCATGGAATTAGCGGGGATCTTATTTAACCCTTGGATAGCTGGGATTTTATTATCAGCAATATTGGCGGCAGTAATGAGTACGTTAAGTTGTCAGTTATTAGTGTGTGCAAGCGCGCTGACTGAAGACTTATATAAGCCATTCATTCGTAAAAAAGCGAGCCAAAAAGAATTGGTATGGGTAGGGCGATTCATGGTATTGCTCGTTGCGGCTATAGCCATCTATATTGCTCGAGACCCTAATAACAAGGTATTGGCTCTGGTGAGTAATGCATGGGCTGGTTTTGGCGCTGCGTTTGGTCCGGTTGTTTTGATATCGGTTATGTGGAAACGAATGACTCGCACAGGAGCCTTGGCTGGGATGCTAGTAGGTGCTGTGACAGTGTTGGTTTGGATGAAATATAAGTGGTTTGATTTATATGAAATTATTCCTGGTTTTATCTTTGCAACAATCGCTATTATTGTGATTAGCCTGTTAACTAAAGCACCGAGTGCTGCGGCACAAGCGCGTTTCGATGAAGCAGAAGCAGAATATAAATCCCATTAATGGATTGTAAATAAAAAAGGCCGAATAACATGATGTTTATTCGGCCTTTTTGTTTTTAAATCAGCAGGTTAATTTGCTTTTCTGCGTTTTACTATTTGGTAACCGATAAATAAAACGATAAACCAAACTGGAGTTGCAATAAGCGCCTGTCTTGTATCATGTTGAAATGCTAGTAATATCACCATGAACGCAAAAAATGCCAAACTTAGCCATGACATTATAATCCCTGCGGGCATTTTGTAATGAGAGGCTTTATGCATTTCTGGACGTTTTTTGCGAAAGTTCAGATAGCTGTATAAAATCATACTCCAAATAAACATAAATAAGATGGCAGATACCGTGGTTACTAAGGTAAATGCGTGCATGATATTTGGAATGAAATAGATAAGAACAATACCAAAACTTAGACAGATGCAGGTAAAAATGAGCCCAGTTGCAGGTACTGCTTTTTTGGATAATTGACTAAATTGTTTCGGAGCATCTCCCTCTTTAGACAATCCAAATAGCATCCGGCTGGTGGAAAATACACCGCTATTGGCTGATGAGGCCGCAGAGGTTAGTACCACGAAGTTAACAATACTTGCCGCCGCGGGTAGGCTGATAAGCACAAACATTTCAACAAATGGGCTCTTATCCGCTAAGATAGTACGCCATGGTGTCACTGCCATAATGACAATCAGCGATAAAACATAAAAAGCGATTATCCTGATAGGGATGGCATTAATCGCTTTAGGTAATGATTTTTCTGGGTCCCGTGTTTCGGCAGCAGCTGTACCTACTAGTTCAATGCCAACAAAGGCAAAGATAGCAATTTGGAAGCCAGCAAAGAAGCCACTGATCCCCATCGGGAACATGCCACCATCATTCCAAATATTGCTTAATGATGCAGTGTGCCCTGCTGGAGATTGGAAACTCACGGCAATTAAGGTGCCGCCGACTGCAATTAAGGCAACAATAGCGATTATTTTTATCATGGCGAACCAAAATTCGAGCTCACCAAATAACCTAACTGAGACTAAATTTAGTATTAGCAGGGTAAGCACACAGATAAAAGATGTCGCCCATTCAGGGAAATCAGGTGCCCAGAAACTGACATAAGAAGTAATGGCGATAATATCAGCAATGCCGGTGATAACCCAACAAAACCAATATGTCCAACCAACGAAAAAACCTGCCCAAGGGCCGATTAAATCAGTAGAAAAATCACTAAATGATTTATATTCAAGGTTAGAAAGCAGAAGCTCCCCCATCGCTCGCATAACGAAAAATAGCACGAAGCCAATTATCATATAAACGAATATTATCGAAGGACCTGCAAGTGAGATAGTTTTGCCTGACCCCATAAACAGGCCTGTTCCAATTGCGCCGCCAATTGCAATAAGTTGTATATGGCGGTTGCTAAGGCTACGTTTTAATTGGTTACGATCAGCATTGTGCTGAGTGGGGGTTGATGTCACATTTTCTTCCATACTGTAAAATGTCCGTAGTAATTTGTTATGATTGACCACAGTATTTTTTTAATTTTGTGGTTATGTTTGCGTGAAATATTGTGACACAAATCTCAGTTCGAGAAAGGAAAAGTTACCTTATTCGAATTAGATCGGTGTTTATTCAATCTATAGTTATCGTAGGTTTAACATTTGCAACTAAAAATTAACTTACACTATAAAAATAGCAGAATAATATTGACTGTAGCAATTGATAGGCGTTAAATATTTCGTATTGGGTTGTTAGCTCAGTTGGCAGAGTAGGTGACTCTTAATCACTCGGTCGTGGGTTCGATCCCCACACAACCCACCAGTATTTTCAATGAGTTATGAGCGTGCCGCAGAACTTATACTGACTGTATGGGACGTATTTGGGACGCAGCCATTGAAAACAGCATCAATTTGTTTGGCGTGTTCAGCTAAATGGTCGGGTGCTAAATGAGCATAGCGAAGAACCATTTCGATACTTTCCCATCCCCCCATTTCTTGCGATGCTGATAACGGCACAGTGACTTGAATTAACCAACTTGCTTAAGTGTGTCTCAAGTCGTGAAATTTGAAGTTTTCTATTCCATCGCTCTTTAGGACTGACTTCCAAGAGCTATTGTTATTAACTCTTATTTTTTTACTTTAGCCGTCATAGTTCCATAGGCTTTACAAGTAGCTTTCTTATGAATAAATACCCTAGTATGCGCTATAGTTGATTGGAAAAAAAAGAAAATGCGAATGCTCAGGCATACACATTTCGCAAGATTTTCCGTAAGAAATACGCTTATCACCTTCATGCTATTAAATAATATCTACAAAAAATGATAAATGCACAAAAATAAGTGGAAACCTCCCACAATGTTTTATCTTTTATTTTAAACTAATGTGCAAATATAGCCTTCCAGCCATGATAATAAAAGAAAGAACAACCTGCTTCGGTAGGTTTTTCGTTATGAGCATCGTTCAAGGGTATACCCATGATTCGGGTAATTCATAAATACAACATTCATCATCCATAACTTTAGCATTTAGTTTTTTGGCAATTTCTAGCATTTTTATATAGAGGGTGGTATCAGGCCATTTGCTATAAATATTACCATTGTACCAATCAAGCCAAGGTTCTTCGTAGCTGCTATTACCGAGCCATAAAGCATTAAATTCACCGTTAATAGCATTTATTTTTAGCTCTGGGTCTTGTTCAACAAGAGCTAGCCACTCATCGCTACTGATTGGATTGCTTTCACTATCAAACCAGCATTCAGCGCGAGTAATATGAAATTCTACACCCATAAAGTCATCCTTATTAAATTAGTGAAAGTAAAATATCACTTAAATACATAATCGGAAAGTGAGTTTTGCTTCAATTTGCATACTCGCTAAGCTAACATTACTGAAACTAATTGATGGGAGTGAATCCGCTTTATGCATTGATTGGCGTAACGATATCATATTTACTCCCAATATTAATGGTGGCTTCTATTGATGCCTACCATAACAAAATCCCACTATTTTTTTCATGGCAATGAAGATTAAAGTGTCAATTATTTTGTTCAATTCACTGATTAATAATACTATTTCTAAGATTAAGTAAATAAATGGCGCTTGTTATTGCAGATTTAAACCCACCCTTGGGCTTAATACCGATCAGTTAAGAACTAAATAATAGGTTGAACGATCCTACAGTTCTGCAAAAATCCGTAATCATCCCAAGATTACGGATTTTTTTATGTTACTTAGCCAAGCTCTCGAGACTGTTCAGGCTTTCTC
>NZ_JBKQGZ010000025.1:0-74083 GCF_050487165.1 Providencia sp. Me31A | reverse complement strand
TCTGATAAATTGTTAAAGAGCGTTGCGACATTTCTTTTGGAAATTCGACTCAGTTTTTATTAACTTAGGTCGTTGTCGCGAGGTGGCGTATATTACGCGTTCCTCTGTGAGAGTCAAGCATTTTTTTGCTTTTTCTTTTCAGAATCTCTCGCTGCCGTTTCAGTGTTCATCGCGCTTTGCGTTGTCTTGTTCCCAGTCAGTGGTGGCGCATTATAGGGGGTCAGAAAAATCTGGCAACCCTTTTTTTAATATTTTTTTTCGTTCGCTCAGCTTTCCATCGAATTTGACTTAAATAGCTAGTTTTTGCAGCGTTTTAAACCCTTCAGACTCAAGAACAGGTTGTAAGTCTTTTACGTTACCATCCATTAATAAGCAATATGCGAAGTCCTCTTCGTCAGAATTCGTCACTTCCGCTTGGTTGTTGATCAACCAAAGCGTTCTTCTTGCTATTGCAGAGCCCGAATCAATAAACCTTGTACCATCTGGTAGAACTTTTCCGAGTTCTTCTATTAATAGTGGGAAATGGGTACATCCTAAAATTACCGTATCAGGCGGCTCAGGCATACGTATCCATGACCGGACTGTGTGAGCGACTTCATCTAGTGGTAAGGTTTCCCCATGCAACTTTCTTTCTGCGAGTTGCACGAGTTCCGCAGAACCCAATGAAATGACTTTACAATCTGTTGCAAACCGTTCAATCAGTTCTTTAGTGTATTCGCGATTAACCGTTCCCTTTGTCGCTAGTAAACCAACCACACCATTACGTGTTAATTTGGTTGCAGGCTTAATTGCGGGAACTACGCCGACAACAGGAAAGGAGAAATGTGCCCTTAAGTTAGGAAGGCTGACTGTACTTGCCGTGTTACAAGCAATAATAACGATCGTTAAAGGATGCTTTTCGGATATTGATTTTATGATTTGATAGACCCTGTCAATAATAAACTCTTCACTTTTGTCACCATAAGGGAAGGCTTCATTATCAAATGCGTAGATATAGTGCGCATTTGGGATCAATTTTTTGACTTCACGATAGACAGATAACCCGCCCACTCCAGAGTCAAATACTAGAATGGTCGGGCGAACAGATAAGTTGTTATCAGAAGTTGTAGCTTCCTGTAAGGAAATATTCTCTTCCAGCGGTGCGATAACCATACGCGGTCTCATAGTCTTTATCGAACATATTAGCTATTTTACCACGAATTGTGAGATGTGAAGTGATTGGATATGCGGCAGTGAGATCCCAAAGGCTAACGCCGCCAAGTTTTACTGGTCTAGAAGGCCATTCGCTATAATCATTATCATAACGAGAACCTATATATTGATAGGTTAATCCCATATCTACTTTATCTATAGCCCAATCCAGTTGATATTTAACTTGCTGTTTAGCGCGTCGTTCAAGAACCTTATCTGTTTTTTTGTTTCTAGGATCAACATATTGATAAGTAAGTTGATGATGAAAAACACCTGTATCGAATTCACCAACCCATTCAACTCCCTTAATCTCAGCTTTACCGATATTCTCATAAGAAGTAATTGATTTATCTGATTTATATGATGCAATCAGATTATCAATGTCATTGTGGTATGCATTCAGCTGCCAAAATAGTGGCCCAGTCGTCCCCTCAATCCCAATCTCCCATTGTTTACTTTCCTCTGGCTTCAAATTCGGATTACCAATTGTTGTTCCGTATACCGATGAAGAATACGCATATAGCTGTGTTAAATTTGGCGTTGATAATCAACCCCTGCACTAATACTACCTTTTTCTAGTTGGTAACTATTACCCCATTGAATATTGTATTGTTTGGACTCATCAAGGTTTGATGAGTCAGCATATTGTCCTTTTCTAGGATCAAAATTATAATCTTTCGAATAACCATAGCTTCCCATCAATGATGAAGAATATTTTCCTTGATGATATTTAAATCCCGTCTCATAAGTACGACTATAGAGTTTACGTGTATCAACACTTAAACCCGCATACTCAGAAACATCATAACTAGTGCGATTGTCATAACCGTACGCCCTTGCATATGCTAATATCTCTGAAGACAATTGATGTTCAACGCCTAACCACAATGACTTACTCAAGAAACCATCTTTATCATATTGTCTTGGGCTCACTTCTTTTGGTGCTAAATCGAACCCTTTTGTATGGGTATATGCCCCCGCAGCAGTTACAGTGGTGTTTTCGCCAATTTTTTGCTGCGTTGAACCGTTATAGTTTTGATAACTATGTGAACCAATACCTGCATTTAAAGTTGTGCCATCGTTATCACGGCGAGTAATAATATTCACTACACCACCAATAGCATCAGAACCATAAACGGCTGAGCGAGCCCCGCGAATATATTCAATACGCTGCACTAGCGAGATTGGGATTTGGCTCATATCTGAAGAACCAGAAATTCCCGCCTGATTAAGACGAACACCATCGATTAAAACCAAAACATGGCGTGATTCTGTTCCCCTAATAAAGAGAGAGCTCAATTGTCCCATTCCCCCATTTTGTGCAATATCCACTCCAGGCAGACGTCTTAATACATCAATCACGGTATTGGACTGCCAATGATCAATATCTTCACGGGTAACAACGGTCACTGGCGCTAATATAGATGAAATGGGCTGTTCAAAGCGGTTTGCTGACACTACGACTTGATCAGGCTTATTGTTTGCATTTGCACTTGCCAGAGAAGAAATACTACACACCACTACCACAGCAGTAGCCAATAATGGCAGCAACTTTTTATTATTCATTATGATTACACTCGGAAAATCAATTCAATTAACATTCCGCGAGGTTGAATATAAGATCCGCGCGAATATTCAACGAAGCGATTAGATATGTGGTAGGTATCGGACTTTTACCGTTGCGCGTCAGTCTTGGATTCACACCAAATTCCCTAAAACCACAGTTTATTATCCTATGTGGAATAGTAAAGGGTGTCTATGAATGGATAATGAAAACTGGACATCTGTGCCGCATTCCCTACAATTTCGCTCCTGATATGAATTTTTTACTGTCTTATGGGGCCAAACATGCCAAATACGTTGCATACAGAAAACTACGAACTGCAACTCGCAGAAAAAACTGACCGTTTAAAGGCTATGATGGCCCCTTTTCACGCACCTGAACCTGAAATATTCTCATCACCGAAATCGCATTACCGGATGCGCGCTGAATTCCGCGTCTGGCATGATGATGATGATTTATTTCATATTATGTTTGATAAGGAAACCAAAGAAAGGCTCCGTGTCGACCAATTTCCTGTCGCTAGTCAGTTAATTAATGACATGATGGCGACATTGCTGCCCTTGCTTAAACAAAATGAATTGTTGCGTCACAAGTTATTCCAAATCGATTATTTATCGACATTGAGTAATAAACTGATTGTTTCGCTGCTTTATCATAAAAAGCTAGGGGAGGAATGGATAACAGAGGCGACAGCGTTAAAAGCAATTTTGGTTGAAAAAGGCTTTGATGTGCAGTTAATTGGCCGAGCATCAAAAACAAAAATCATGTTGGATAATGACTATGTTGATGAAGTATTGCCTGTAAAGGGTAAAAATATGGTTTATCGACAAGTCGAAAATAGTTTTACGCAGCCCAATGCACAGGTCAATATAAAGATGTTGGAGTGGGCAATTGGCGCGACAAGAAACTCAACTGGCGATCTCCTAGAACTCTATTGTGGCAATGGTAACTTTTCATTGGCATTAGCCCAAAATTTCAAGCGTGTATTAGCCACTGAAATTGCTAAACCCTCTGTTGCCGCTGCGCAATATAATATAGAAGCCAATCGCATTGAAAACGTGCAGATTATCCGAATGTCAGCGGAAGATTTTACCCAAGCAATGCAAGGTGCTCGTGAATTTAGGCGTCTTGAAGGTATTTCGCTTGCAGATTATCAATGTAATACCATTTTTGTTGATCCACCACGAAGCGGATTAGATAAAGAAACCGTTAAATTAGTGCAAGGTTACGAGCATATCCTTTATATTTCGTGTAATCCTGAAACATTATGCGATAACCTTGTTGAGCTATCGAAAACTCACAAAATAGAAAAATTAGCCTTATTTGACCAATTCCCATATACCCATCATATGGAAAGCGGTGTGCTGCTCTCTCGCCGTTAAGAGCCCTATAAAAAAACGCCGATTTTCAAGAAATAACGGCGTTTTTTACTACATAAATTAACATTTAGTTTTCAACTTCTTGTTCCAACGCTAATTCATGTTGCTCTTTTTTACGTGCTTTCCAACTGGCATACATCCACAATGCTAAAATCACAATAATGGTCGAAGGAATAAAATTCGAGCCGATTTCTGGATTTTGCACACGTAAAATCGCAGCATAACCAAATAAGCCAATAAAAAAGCTACCTACAACAAATTTTGGCAATCCTATTGGCATGGCTTGATGTAAATAACGCTGATGTAGACAATAAGCAGCCAGTATTAGTGTCAAAATCGGGAAGAAAGAGAAGTCGACTAATGAGTTAAACAGCGTAGAGAAAGTCCCATGCGTCGCAAGCCCGATCACAAATGCCAGCAGTAATGTACTTCTTTCATAACTTTTTTGATCCGTCATTGATTCTCCTTATTATTTGGTAAGGTCTGGGTCAGTTTGATTCTGTTTTTCCTGCTCACGGCGGTACCAGTAATAGGCGCCTTTTGCGATCATGCGTAGCTGTAATACCAACCGTTCTTCAAGATTTCTACGTTTTTCTTCATCAATATCTAGCGCTTCTGCACCTGCACTAAATACGATTGTTACCATTGCTTCCGCTTGCATTTCGGTGAAATGACGCGGCATGCGGCTTTCTAATTCAAGGTAATCCGCGAGTTCTGCAATAAAATGTTGAATTTCTCTCGCTACCGCAGCACGAAATTCAGCAGATGTCCCTGAACGCTCCCGCAATAATAACCTAAAGGCATTGGGGTTATTACCAATAAATTCCATAAAAGTTGAGACTGATGTACGGATCACACTCCCGCCTTTTGCAATACGCTGTCTTGCTTGACGCATCAGCTGGCGTAGCATCAAACCACTCTCGTCAACCATTGTTAGTCCAAGTTCATCAACGTCTTTGAAATGACGATAAAATGAAGTCGGTGCGATCCCCGCTTCCCTTGCCACTTCACGTAAACTGAGGCTAGTGAAACTCCGCTCAGCGCTTAATTGGCTAAATGCGGCTTCGACGAGTGAACGCCGAGTTTTTTCTTTTTGTTTTGCTCTAACGCCAATAGTGTTGCTCACGGTGTTCCTAATTTCTATGTAATAAAACGTTAATGAATTAATTAAAGACAGCCACCATCCTCTAGCATACCTGAAATTTATTCATCTGTTTCACAGAAAAATCAACTCTTATTACAAATTAGCTATTTTCAGAATTTAGCTTGCCACCTTATCATGCAGAAATTGCCTTGTTTTCTTCTCTACACCCTACCCGAACGAAAAAAAATAGCTTCACCAAAAATGCATTTAGCCCTTTTCTCTTTCTCTAAGGCGATAACAAAACAAAAAATGGCTTATAAATATACAGACAATGGAGAAATTAGGTTAAGGAAGCAACTGATGTTACTATAATGTAGTCACTTCGTATTAAAACAGGTCTTACCTCATGCAACTTACCCATTTTGATGCAATAGTCATTGGTTCTGGTCCTGGTGGTGAAGGTGCCGCCATGGGGCTGGTGAAACAAGGAATGAACGTTGCTGTTATAGAACGTTATAATAATGTCGGCGGTGGCTGTACCCATTGGGGGACTATACCCTCGAAAGCCCTCCGCCATGCTGTGAGTCGTATTATCGAATTTAACCAAAACCCTCTTTATAGTGATAACTCCCGCAGGTTAAGCTCTTCTTTTTCTGAAATACTCAGGCACGCTGAAACGGTCATTAGCCAACAAACTCGTATGCGCCAAGGGTTTTATGAGCGAAATGGATGCCAAATGTTTTCTGGTGAGGCCACTTTCATTGATGAGCAACATGTGAGTGTTCGTTATGCAGACGGAAGTTGCGATGTCTTAAGCGCAGATAAAATCGTGATTGCTACAGGCTCTCGTCCATACAGCCCTTCTGATGTTGATTTCAACCATTCGCGAATTTATAACAGTGATACGATCCTCAACCTGACACATGAGCCTCGCCACGTCATTATTTATGGTGCTGGTGTAATAGGCTGTGAATACGCCTCTATTTTTCGTGGATTAGGGGTTAAAGTTGATTTAATCAATACCCGAGATCATCTCTTAGCCTTTCTTGACCAAGAAATGTCAGATGCCTTGTCCTATCATTTTTGGAATAGTGGTGTCGTTATTCGCCATAATGAAGAATATGAAAAAATTGAGGGCTTAGATGATGGCGTCATCGTTCATCTGAAGTCTGGCAAAAAAGTCAAAGCGGACTGCTTACTGTATGCCAATGGAAGAACGGGGAATACTGACGGTTTAGGGCTTGCCAATGTAGGTATCGAAGCCGATGGACGAGGATTGGTTAAAGTTAATAAAGCTTACCGTACCACCAATGAACATATTTATGCTGTTGGTGATGTCATTGGCTATCCAAGCTTAGCATCAGCAGCTTATGACCAAGGTCGAATTGCAGCTCGTGCTATTGACGGTAGCTTAGGTGACGCACATTTAGTTGATGATATTCCTACAGGGATTTATACCATTCCTGAAATCAGTTCAGTTGGCAAAACGGAACAAGAATTGACGGCAATGAAAGTGCCTTATGAAGTTGGGCGAGCACAGTTTAAACATTTAGCCCGGGCGCAAATTGCAGGAATGAATGTCGGCAGCTTAAAAATCTTATTCCACCGAGAAACATTACAGATATTAGGTATTCACTGTTTTGGTGAAAGAGCCGCAGAAATTATTCATATTGGCCAAGCTATCATGGAACAAAAAGGTGAAGGTAATACCATTGAATATTTCGTCAATACGACATTCAATTACCCAACTATGGCTGAAGCTTTCCGTGTAGCCGCATTAAATGGCTTAAACCGCTTATTTTAATAGAGTGAATTGATGGTTGCTAGTTTCTTTGGCAACCATCATATCTTTTTATCCAATAGCCTTTATTCCGTTTTATTCCTAAATACGGTTTTTATAATAATTATCCATTGAATTATATATAGTTTCTGCTAATTGTTCATAGCGGCCTCTTAATGGAGACCCTGGACGATAAACAAGAACAATAGTACGTTTTGGTTCTGGCTCAATACAATTCAAATAACAAACACCATCACGACAAGATTCATTAGGCACAGATAAATCCGGTAATAATGTAATCCCACTACCTG
This sequence comes from Providencia sp. Me31A, assembly GCF_050487165.1. Taxonomy (NCBI): domain Bacteria; kingdom Pseudomonadati; phylum Pseudomonadota; class Gammaproteobacteria; order Enterobacterales; family Morganellaceae; genus Providencia; species Providencia sp. Me31A. The sequence continues at coordinate 66,774 of NZ_JBKQGZ010000025.1, read as the reverse complement.
CTGCAACCATATTTCGTAGCGTTTCTAAACTAGTGGCTCTAAAATGCGTATCTTCTTTAGCACCCGCTTGGAAGCAAAACCCCATCGCTTGATCACGTAAGCAGTGACCATCTTCTAGCATTAATAGCTTTTCACCTGATAGTTCCCCCATTTCAATGGTATCGCGATCATGCCATGGGTGACTCTCATAGATTGCGAGTTTCATTGGTTCTTCAAATAAAGGAACGACAATAAAAGGAGCTGTTTCTTTTACTTCCGCAAGAATTGCACAGTCTAATTTACCACTATCTAACTGTGCCAGTAATTGCTGAGTTTGCGCTTCATGTAAGTAAATTTCCAGTTTAGGGTGTGCTTGGTGTAACTGAGGAATAATGTGCGGCAAGAGGTACGGAGCAACGGTTGGGATCAACCCAATGTGCAATGGTCCAGACATACTTTCCCCTTGCAAAGCCGCCATTTCCTGTAGCACCTTAATCTCTCTTAGAATAGTTCGAGCCTGCTCTACCAATAATAAACCCTGCTGGGTAAAAAGAACTTTACGGCTCGTTCTTTCTAATAGCATAACGCCCAGCTCTTCTTCTAATTTACGAATTTGCCCACTAAGAGTTGGTTGGCTGACATGACAAGAATCCGCGGCGCGTCTAAAATGTTTATGTTCGGCTAGTGCAACGAGGTACTCTAAATCTCGAATATTCATATTTTTTTCCTTTCCTGAATTCTTTGTCAAACCAAAGATAGATAATACCAATCACTATATCGATATTATTTTGTTTTATCTATTGATAAATTAACAAATATCGATAAATCTGACTTTACTTACAGTTTAGCGCAATAAAAAGAAATAAATTGAAATATTTTGAAATAAAATAAATCCCATATTTATCCAAATGATGTCGATACCAATTAATCGACAATTAACATTGTTAACTATATATAGTTCAACATAAAACACTAGCTGAGCGCTATAATAAGCCCCCATGCAATAGATAAATCCATGTTTTATTATTGGACATGCAAAGCATGCTAAGTCATTCTTTTTAAGAAAAATGTAAACAATAGCTGACTTGAAGTATTAAATTACTGAGTTTAACCTTATTTTTACTTTTGGTGGATATCACTGAAATGACCACATTATCGGATTTTAATACAAAATAATTAATATTTAAACTGCTGATTTTCTATTACAGAGTACAAATATTCATTATAGATAAGAAAGAGCACTTCAAAAAAGGTTCTAATAAAGGCCCCATGCTCAAATTACTCATATTAAGCGTTAATATATTTGTTCTTATTTAATTTAATACTATCTAAGTGTTAATCAGTTAACTAAATAAACTTATATTCACTCCCTCCATTGAAACTTTTTGTTACGCTTACTTTCATTAACCATTAAACTTTGTAAAAAATTATATAAAAATAAATTTAAAATCACAGCCTGTTTCTGTTAAATTCACGCCCCAAATGATTACAAGCTCATAACTTCCTCTATCTTCTAGAGGAACAAGCCAACCAAAACCACATCAATGATGAATAAAACTGCAATACAGTACAAAAATAGAAATTTTTTGAATTATCTCGCTAATGAAAATCAATAATGTAATTTAATAAACTAAAGTGGTCACGTACGTTATCTTCATATTTTTAAACATTTCATTTTTTTGGATTCATACATTTTCGGCACTTTTTTATTATACTTAATTCCATCAAGACAATAATAAATATTAATTAAGAATCATTACTTTTAATTAATATATAACACCTTCAATTTAAACATACAGCAAGTTGATTAACTAAAAATCAATGATGGGATTCTATTATGAAAAAATTACTATCAATATTAAAAAAATCAGGTAGTTGTTCATTAGCAAGCTTATTGCTTATAACCTCTTTTGCATCAATGAGTGCGAATGCCAGCAACAACGAACAAACTGGTATTATTCAATTTTCTGGTGCCGTTGTATTTCCACCGTGCTTCAATGAAGTTAATGAAAAGTATCTCACAATGAACTGCTTAAATAGCCAGTCGGATATGGTTGCTAATAAAATCGACTTAAATAATGTGACAAATACCCAAGGTTGGAGCGTCATCAATGGTGGTAGAAACGAGTATTCATATAATTGGATGAATCAGAACGAACAGATGGGAATGCTGACGATTAATTATATTTAATCAGAAACACGTTATGGGAATTGGGGTAGCCATGCTACCCCCCATTTAACCTTCAACTACCTATCACAGTCCCAATCGATTTTTAGCTTCCACAATCGCTTTCGCTACTTGTTTCTGAGAGACCCCACCTTTTGCGAGCCGCTTATCTAGACATGATTGCAACGATAGAACCTCATACACATCTAATTGAATTGTTTCACTGAATTTTTGCAGATCGCTTAATGGCATTTCCTCTAGCGCTTTACCTTGAGCAATTGCAGTAACAACCGCTTCTCCCACAATATGGTGAGCCTCACGGAATGGGACCCCCTTTGCGACTAAGTAATCAGCCAGTTCAGTGGCGTTTGCATAACCTTGTTTAGCGGCATCTTCACAGCGACTGCGACGAATTTGAATACCATCAAGAACCAATGCAGCCATATGCATACAATCTAACCAAGTATCTAATGCATCGAATAAGCCTTCTTTGTCTTCTTGCATATCTTTGTTATACGCAAGAGGCAATCCTTTGAGAGTCATCATCATGCCGGTTAGAGCCCCTTGAACACGACCACATTTTCCACGGATTAACTCCAATGCATCAGGGTTTTTCTTTTGTGGCATTAATGATGAGCCCGATGTCACTTTATCCGATAACTCAACAAAGCCCGCTTCTCCGCTATTAAAGAAAATTAAATCCTCAGCGAAACGCGATAAGTGCACCATACCAATACTTGCATCAGATAACAGTTCGAGGACGTGGTCTCTATCAGAAACAGTATCAAGACTATTACGGGTTGCCGATGCAAAACCTAACCAAGAAGCTAGCTGTTCGCGGTCAATATCGTACGCTGTACCAGCCAATGCACCACACCCTAATGGACTGACATCCAAACGTTTTAACGTATCTTGCAAACGGCTTTCATCACGTGCGAGCATTTCGCTGTATGCTAAGCACCAGTGGGCAAATGTCACCGGCTGAGCACGTTGCAAATGGGTATAGCCCGGCATGACCGCATCTTGATTATTTTCCGCCGTGACCACTAATGCTCTTTGTAATTCTGCTACGGCTTCAAGCAATAAGGCGACTTGATCTTTACACCATAGTTTTAAGTCTGTAGCGACTTGGTCGTTACGGCTACGACCAGTGTGTAGCTTTTTGCCTAAATCACCCACTTTATCAATCAGTTTACCTTCGACCCAACTGTGAATATCCTCTGCATCGCTTTGCAGCACAATTTCAGGGTTATTCTGCACTTCTTTTAACAATGCATTCAGCGCTTGCTCTAAAGACTGTTGTTCGCTATCAGTCAGCACGCCAACTGTTACCAGTGATTTTGACCATGCGACTGAACCGATAATGTCTTGCTGTGCCAAGCGATAATCGAAACGCAATGAATCATTAAACTGTTTGAACCGCTGATCCGCTTGCTGACTAAAACGTCCACCCCAAAGTGCCATAACTAATTCCTACTTGATTGATAAAATAAGTTTTTCTCCCGACAGCACACATGGCTGTCGGGCGACTACCGGTTTTGCTTACTTCGCTTTGTTTTGTTCTTTCAGCGCACGGATACGTGAAGACAGTGAGTAAAGACGAATAAATCCACCCGCATGGCTGTGATCGTAAACTTCATCTTCACCAAATGTCGCAAACTCTTCTGAATACAAGCTCTTATCAGCTTTTTTCTGAATCGCTGTCACTTGGCCTTTATACAGTTTCAGCACGACTTCACCCGTTACATCTTGCGCTAATGACTCTGCAGCAGCCTGTAATGAATGACGTAATGGTGCGAACCAACGCCCATCATAGACAACATATGACATTTCTAAGCCCAGTTGTTCACGCCATTTGTAGCTATCACGGTCAAGAACCAGTTGTTCGATACCACGCAGAGCCGCCATCATAATGGTGCCGCCAGGGGTTTCATAGCAACCACGGGATTTCATACCCACTAAACGGTTTTCAACAATGTCGATACGACCCACACCGTGTTTTGCACCTAGCGTGTTTAATGCTTCTAAACAACCGAGTGGAGACAGTGTTTTGCCATTTACAGAAACGACTTCGCCGTGTTTAACGCCTACAGTCACCAGTTCTGCTTCATCGGGTGCATCTTGAGGATCAACCGTCCACACCCAGCAATCTTGGTTTGCAGCATTCCATGTACTCTCTAATACACCACCCTCGGTAGAAATATGCCATGCGTTTTCGTCACGGCTATAAATTTTTTCAAGGCTAGCGGTCGTTGGAATATTACGCTCTTTCAAGTAATCGAGCAGCGCTTCACGGGAACGTAAATCCCACTCACGCCACGGCGCAACTACTTTTAGTTGTGGCGCTAGAGCCGTATAAGTACTTTCGAAACGTACTTGGTCATTACCCTTACCCGTAGCACCATGAGCAACAGCATCAGCTCCCACTTTTAGAGCAATTTCAACTTGTGCTTTCGCAATGATAGGACGAGCCATTGATGTACCTAATAAGTAGCTGCCTTCATATAATGCACCCGTTTTTAATACTGGGTAGATGTATTCTTTGATAAATTCTTCACGTAAATCGACGACATAGCACTCTGATGCACCAGATTGTAAGGCTTTTTTTTCAACACCGACTAAGTCTTCTCTGTCTTGGCCTACGTCAGCAACAAACGCAACCACTTCACAGTCATCGTAGTTTTCTTTCAGCCAAGGAATGATTGCTGATGTATCGAGTCCACCTGAATATGCTAATACGATTTTTTTAATGCCCTTTTTCATAACGTACCTACTCGCTCAATGAATTTATATGTATATGGCTCGATTACGATGCCAAGATCCGAGTTCCGATAGCTGTTCCATTAAACAGCTCTTGGAGTTGTTCTGCATGACGCCAGCTAGCAATATCGACCGAACGTTGTAAAGTGGTGGCTGCGTCTAGTGCCGCATTCACTTTCACAATCATTCCATCAGTGATAATTCCCTGCTCAATTAGCTTTTGTGCTTTCTGTGTTGTCATTTCATCAATTTTTTGACCTTTACCGTCTAAAATGCCACTCACATCAGACAGTAAAACGAGATCTGCATTTAAAACTTGGGCAATGGCCGTTGCCGCTTGATCCGCATTCACGTTCATCAGCTCACCTTCCGAAGTCATTCCGATAGAGCTAATAATGGGTAAATAACCCGCACTTAACAGTAATTTTAATAATTTAGCATCACCTGGTTTTGCGTTTCCAACATGCCCAAGTTCTTCATTTAACTGAGTGACGGTTACGCTTTTACCATCACCAAGAGACAAACCAACAGCAGGCAACTGATGCTTTATCGCCCATGCTAATAAGGTTTTATTTGCAGTTCCCGCTAATGCACCTGTAATAATATCGATTTGATCAGCAGGCGTGACACGCAGACCTTGTTTCTTCACCACGGGAAGTTGCAATTTGTGCATTAATTCATCGACTAAACAGCCACCACCATGAACGATCACCAGCTCGCGTTGGTGCACTTGGCGATAGGTTTCGATTGCCGTAAATAATTTTTCCAGCGCCTCAACGCTATCGAGTAGCACTCCACCTAATTTAATGACTAAGGGTTGCATGGGTTGTCCTTATTAAAGTAATGACTGAGTTTCATTAAAACCAAAACGAATATTCATGCACTGAACCGCTTGTGCTGCGGCACCTTTGAGTAGGTTATCTTCTGTACCGACTAAAATCAGGTGCTCACCTTTCAATACATAGCCAATATCACAAAATGGCGTACCGACAACAGACTTTAATGCAGGAATACCTTTTTCATACAAACGCACTAACGGTTTATCTTGGTAAGCCTCTTTGAATGTTTGACCGATTTGTTCTGCACTCACGCCAGCTTTAACTTTACAAGTAATAGTCGCCAATATTCCCCGTGAAAAATTGCCTAAATGGGGTGTAAAAATGACATCTCTACCTAAATGAGTGGCGATCTCAGGTTGATGACGGTGAGTGAAAATACCATAAGGTTGTAAGCTCACTTCACAAAAGCTATTGGTCATTGATGCTTTACGACCGGCACCAGAAACACCACTAGTGGCATTAATCACCGGCCACATACTTTCATCTAATAATTTTGCCTCTATCAAAGGTTTCAGCGCTAACTGAGAGACCGTAGGGTAACATCCGGGCACTGCGATAAGCTGCGCTTGGCGAATTTTATCAGCTTGCCACTCCGCCAAACCGTAAACCGCTTGCATTAACCATTCGATATTTGTATGTTCAAAACCATAGTATTGCGTATAAAACGCAGGATCTTGAACACGATAAGCGCCCGATAAGTCGAAAACAACACAACCCGCATCAAGAAACTGAGGCGCAATGTCGTGGCTCACTTCATGTGCCGTGGCAAGAAAGACAATATCAATACCTTTCGCCACTTCTGCCACATCGGTTAATGGCAGGACAGGAAGGTCGATGATACCTTTATACTGAGGATGTAAATCAGAAAAACGTTTATTTGCATCAGCACTTTGCTTCGATACCATCAATCCTTGAATATTAATTTCAGGATGGCGTTGCAAATAAGCGGCTAATTCTGCTCCAGTATAACCACTGGCCCCGATAATGAGTGTGTTCAACATATGTTTTCTACCTTGTACTCGTGACCCAAACAGTTTAATGTGTATTTTTATTCAAATAAAGTGCATGAATATTGATACTATTATGGATAAAGGCTGTCAACAGTGAATATTAAATTACCTGCATTTATTGAGATTTATCGTCAATTAATTGCTACCCCATCGATTAGTGCGACTGATTCTCATTTAGATCAGAGCAACAAGTCCCTTGTGGAACTCCTTGGTGGGTGGTTAGAGACCTTGGGTTTTTCGGTTAACATTCAACCTGTGCCGGAGACACGTGATAAATATAACTTGCTGGCTTCGATTGGTGAGGGAAATGGGGGGCTAATGCTATGTGGCCATACTGATACCGTGCCATTTGATGATGGTCGCTGGAGTAAAAATCCGTTTGAGCTGACTGAGCACGATGGCAAGCTCTATGGGCTTGGCACCGCCGATATGAAAGGTTTTTTTGCTTTTATTATTGATGCGTTACGAGATATGGATTTAACGCAACTCAAACACCCATTACATATCCTAGCAACAGCCGATGAAGAAACCTCCATGGCAGGGGCGCGTTACTTCGCCGCAAATACGACTCTACGCCCTGATTTTGCTATTATTGGCGAACCCACCTCTTTGCAACCGATACGTGCACACAAAGGGCATTTATCAAACGCGATTCGCATTACGGGACAATCAGGGCATTCCAGTGATCCAGAGCGTGGTGTTAATGCGATTGAATTAATGCATGAATCAATTTCTCATTTGATGACGCTGAGAAATACATTAAAAGAGCGTTTTAATAACCCTGCTTTTGTTATTCCATATCCAACCATGAACTTCGGTCATATTCATGGTGGTGATGCAGCAAACCGTATCTGTGGCTGCTGTGAATTGCACATGGATATTCGTCCACTGCCGGGACTCACATTGCAAGATTTGGATGAACTATTGAATGATGCTCTTGAGCCTGTACGCACCAAGTGGCCAGATCGTTTAGCTATTGAATCAATGCATCCCCCTATTCCAGGTTATGAATGTCCAACTGACCATAAGATGGTTGCGGTCATTGAACAGTTGTTAGGACAAAAAGCGGATACCGTGAATTACTGCACTGAAGCGCCATTTATTCAAGAACTGTGCCCAACCTTAGTGCTCGGCCCGGGCTCCATTGAACAAGCCCATCAACCCGATGAGTTTATTGATATGCGCTTTATTGAACCAACTCGCCAATTGATTAGCCAAATGATTGAACATTTTTGCTTTACCAAATAAGCCCTAATATCCATACCCCATGAAAATGCGTTCCTTTTCAGGATCGCATTTTTTGATCATGAATTTTTCTCCTATTGTCTTTGAAAAAAAATCAGCGTCGAAATTTAATTTAAGTATTGACTATCGATAGTGATCTGTTAACTTTTATTTAGCCGTCTAAACGTATAGATGCATAAACGGATATAATAACTTACAACAAATAATAAGGTTACAAATTGCGAGGTTACAGGATATGAGTTTCTTTCACGCAAACCAGCGAGAAGCGCTAAATCAAAACTTAGCTGAATTAGATGGTCAAATTAACGTTTCATTTGAATTTTTCCCACCTCGCAGCGAAGAGATGGAAAAAACGCTCTGGAAGTCTATTGATAGGCTTAAAAACTTGAAGCCTAAATTTGTTTCGGTCACTTATGGTGCCAATTCAGGTGAACGCGATAGAACGCATAGTATTATCAAAGATATCAAAGACAAAACAGGCCTTATTGCAGCACCTCACTTAACTTGTATTGATGCAAGCCACAATGAATTAAAAACGATTGCCCGCGATTATTGGAACAACGGTATCCGTCATATTGTCGCGCTACGTGGTGACTTACCGGATAATAGCCGCAAACCAGATATGTATGCGACTGATTTAGTTGAGCTTTTAAAGGGCGAAGCCGATTTTGATATTTCTGTGGCAGCATACCCAGAAGTTCACCCTGAAGCAAAAAGTGCGCAAGCAGACTTAATCAACTTGAAAAAGAAAATTGAGGCAGGTGCTAACCGTGCAATTACCCAATTTTTCTTCGATGTTGAAAGCTATTTACGCTTTCGTGACCGCTGCGTAGCGACGGGTATCGATGTGGAAATTGTCCCAGGCATTTTGCCTGTCTCTAATTTTCGTCAACTAGAACGTTTTGCAAAACTCACCAACGTACGCATTCCTGCATGGATGAGTAGAATGTACGAAGGATTAGACGATGACCCAGAAAGCCGTAATCTAGTGGGAGCATCCATCGCAATGGACATGGTGAAAATACTCAGCCGTGAGGGTGTAAAAGATTTCCATTTCTACACACTCAACCGTTCTGAGCTCACCTATGCCATTTGCCATACTCTTGGCGTTAGACCTTAATCCGTTCACGATGATGAAAGCCATAACGCCTGTTTTATCAATGTATACCTCTATATTATAAATGAGCTAAACTAGTGCAGGGTCTGGGATATTTACCTTAATGAATACAGGCTCTTTTTCATTGACAAACTGCTCTAACGTAAACTTTTGATAGTTAAGGTTGTTATAACCCCTAAATAAAAGTATTCCCCTTTGAAGGTCGGTCAGTACCGTCCAGACAGAGAACTCCGTTAAATATAGTTTGAATATATCATCTTCCCCTAATAGTGGGTCTACTGATGCATTTTTAGGCCGATCAAACTTGTTCATAATATGCCCTAGTTCAACCATCTGTACATTGGGGTCGGAAACTTTATGGTAATACGTAGAATAATAGACCGCACGTACAAAGCGTCCTACTGAAGTGTCCGAATTTGGCACCGCAGCAAGCGCAATACCGCTATCAGGCTGTGATATCTTAATATTCCCCAGTGTGCTGGATGATACGTCGAGATTCGATAGTTGAGTATAATTATTAAGATTCGTTAAATGCCAAGGAAATTCAGGGCCATTAGTCATGCAACGTGTCGGATTATCATAGACGTGTAAAATACCACCCGAGACCTCAACCACAATACATGCCCCGGTTTTATCATAAAATGCATAATGAAAAGGGCTGGGCATATTACGTAGTAATAAAAGTTTTTGCGACCAAAATGCTGTTTTAGGGATTGCTGTTTTTAACTCTGCCACCGTAGCATATTGTGACAATGCCCACTCTCCAATCGAGGCTATCGGCACCGCTTTGGCATATTCTCTAGGACTTAAAGGGGCAAGCTCTGAGTTATTTATCATATTGAGACTAAATGCGAGCCCTGCAGAATTCACGCCTTCGAGTACATCCCTTTCCCCTACAATACTCACTGGAGCTGTTATCGCTAAAAAAGGATACTTCACTTTATATTTTAACCCCAACGAGCCATCTGGTGCTTTTCTCTGAAAGACATGTGATTTGGGATAATAAGTCAAAATTGACTCAGGCTCGTCTGATGAAAACTCTAATGTTCTACCATGATAAACATTTTTATTTTGATCTGTAATTGCTAATGAAGTACATGCAAAAACATGATAGTGGGTATTACTTGTTAACATTCGCCCCCCTTAATGAACTCTCTATTCTCGATAATTCGAATGGTACTATGTTACGAATAATCATTATCAGTTTATTTACGAGCTATACTTTTGAAATATATAATTAACCATACCACTATGAAGTTATTAAACTATTAAACTCAACCAATTAAACCATAGCAATGGTAATAGAATATTTAATTCATAATTAAAAACAACATCATATTTAGAGCATCATATTTTTATAGTTAACACTTTAAATAACTTTAAATACTATAACGACTATCATTTAAATAACAGTTACAGCATTTAACATGAATGAAACTTTAGATATGTATAAACTATAGCGGATATTGACCTAATTACACAATGACATAACAAATAAAACAAAAATAACAAAAATAACAAATAAACAGATGTATAATCTAAATATTGCAATAATTACAAGCTAAAAAACCAAAAGAGACTATTGGCGAAGTAAAGAACATGATATTAAATAACCTACATATTAATTAAAAGCTTATATTAAACAAGCATTACCTGTTTTTAAATCACCTGAAAAATTAAAATTTCATTTAATTTAATCACTCATTGCTTTGGATATTATTAAAATTTGGCGTATATTTAATATTCGGTTCAAATATTAACATCAAATAATCACCACATCGTTATTGAGGGGTATTAAGTATGGGTAATAATATTTCAAATTCAAAACATCGTGAAATAGATGATATTTATGCATCACTAGAATTATCAAAATCTTTGCCTAAGAATAAGTTCCCATTAAAAGAACAAGACCCACGTAATGTATTTAGTGCGGTGCGTGACGAGTTAATGTTAGACGGTAATTCACGTCAAAATCTCGCCACCTTTTGCCAAACATGGGTTGATGACGAAATTCGTGATTTAATGGATTTATCTATCGATAAAAACATGATAGATAAAGATGAATACCCTCAAACAGCTGAAATAGAAAACCGCTGTGTACATATGCTAGCGGATCTTTGGCACTCTCCTGATGCCGAAAATACCCTTGGTTGCTCAACCATAGGTTCTTCCGAAGCCGCAATGTTAGGAGGTTTAGCGTTAAAATGGCAATGGCGTAAAAAACGCATTGCTCAAGGAAAACCGGCCGATAAGCCAAATATGATTTGTGGCCCAGTGCAAGTTTGTTGGCATAAATTTGCACGTTACTTTGATGTTGAGCTTAGGGAGATCCCATTAGAAGGTGATCGCCTAATTATGAGCCCTGAAGAAGTTCTCAAACGCGTTGATGAAAATACCATTGGTGTCGTCCCTACTTTAGGTGTGACATTCACATGTCAATATGAACCGGTAAAAGCCGTTCATGATGCGCTTGATAAATTGCAAAAAGACACTGGGCTTGATATCCCTATTCACGTTGATGGCGCAAGTGGTGGATTCTTAGCACCATTTTGTGCACCAGACTTAGAATGGGATTTCCGCTTACCGCGAGTGAAATCAATTAACTCTTCTGGCCATAAATTTGGTTTAGCTCCATTAGGTGCTGGCTGGGTAGTTTGGCGTGAAGCAAAAGACTTACCAGAAGAATTAATTTTTAATGTGAACTACTTAGGTGGCAATATGCCAACCTTCGCACTCAATTTCTCTCGCCCTGGTGGGCAAATTATTGCGCAATACTATAACTTCCTCAGACTCGGTCGAGAAGGTTACGCAAAAATTCATAATGCCTGCTACGCTACAGCACAATTCTTGGCACGTGAAATAGAAAAATTAGGGCCGTTTGAAATGCTCTTCGATGGCGACAGCCAAAAAGGGATTCCTGCACTAGCTTGGAAACTCAAGAAAGAGGCTACCGCCAGCAATTATTCCTTATATGACATTGCAGATAAACTGCGCAGTCGCGGATGGCAAGTTCCTGCCTATTCGATGCCTGCAAATCGTGAGGACTTAGTTGTTCAGCGTATTTTAGTGCGCCACGGAGTGAGTTTAGACTTAGCAGCATTGCTGATTGATGACTTTAAACGCACCCTTGATTATTTTGACAAACACCCTGTCAATAAACCACTCACAGAAGAAGAAGGCCGTGGTTTCAACCATAGCTAATTAATTTTTTCCATTAAGCCAAAGAACATCTCGTTCTTTGGCTTCTATTCTAATCTGCTTTCAACTAGCAGACTATTTTTGGATTTAAGGAGAATTCGTATGGCAACAACAACGACCGCTCCAGCCGCAAAACAGCTAACATTGTTAGGCTTTTTTGCGATAACAGCCTCTATGGTAATGGCCGTCTATGAATACCCGACGTTTGCGACATCGGGCTTTAGTCTTGTCTTTTTCTTATTATTAGGTGGATTGCTGTGGTTTATTCCTGTTGCATTATGTGCGGCTGAGATGGCAACAGTTGAAGGTTGGGAAGAAGGTGGTGTTTTTGCTTGGGTTTCAAATACCCTCGGTGAACGTTGGGGATTTGCGGCAATTTCCTTTGGCTACCTGCAAATTGCCATAGGCTTCATTCCAATGCTGTATTTTGTATTAGGAGCGCTGTCATACATTCTTAACTGGCCTGAACTCAACACCGATCCTGTAACCAAAACAATAGGTGCATTAGTTATTTTATGGGTGCTGGCTTTCACTCAATTTGGTGGGACAAAATATACTGCCACTATTGCAAAAATTGGTTTTTTCGCCGGTATTTTACTCCCCGCACTCATCTTAGTGTGTTTAGCGATTAGCTATTTAGCCAGTGGGGCTCCTTTAGCAATTGAAATAAGCACATCAACCTTTTTCCCTGATTTTACTAAAATCGGTACACTGGTTGTTTTTGTGGCCTTTATCTTAAGTTATATGGGGGTAGAGGCATCAGCAACTCACGTCAATGAAATGAAAAACCCTGGCAGGGACTATCCAGCAGCGATGTTCTTACTGATGATTGCTGCCATTTGTTTAAGCTCGATAGGTGGCTTATCAGTTGCCTCCGTGATCCCAAACAGTGAAATCAACCTGTCCGCCGGTGTTGTTCAAACATTTAACGTACTCGTCACCCATCTTAATCCAACGTTAGAATGGGCCGCTAGGATCATCGCTGCTTTATTAGTACTCGGGGTATTAGCAGAAATTGCCTCTTGGATCGTTGGCCCATCAAGAGGGATGTATGTGGCAGCACAAAAAGGGATACTGCCGAAAAGCTTTACCAAAGTGAATAAAAATGGTGTACCTGTCACATTGGTTATTTCTCAATTAATTATTACAACCATCGCTATCATCGTGCTAACCAATACGGGTGGTGGCGGTAATATGTCTTTCTTAATTGCCTTGGCTTTGACAGTTGTTATCTATTTATGTAGCTATTTTATGCTATTTCTGGGTTATATCCATTTAGTGCGTAAGCAACCCGAGAAAAAACGTGCGTTCAATATTCCGGGAGGAAACGGCTTTAAAGTCCTCGTCGCATTGGCTGGATTAACGATTTCCATCTTAGCGTTTATCGTTTCTTTCTTCCCACCAAGTTCGCTACCGGGTGGAGCAAGTGATGATACTTATGTTTCATTACTCGTTGTCTGTTTTGTGATTATTTTCTTGCTGCCGTTTATTATCTATGCATTTCATAATAAGAAAGGCAAAACCATACCCGTTTCAATGGTTCATATCAAAACTCACAATGCCCCTAAAGATCACTTCTTTATTCACCCTCGGGCGCGTTCTACCTATCATTTAATTCATGATGATAAGCCAAAAGATGACCCGAAATAATGTATTAAGATAAACAATAATGGCTGCCTATTGGCAGCCATTATTCATTGGAGAGCAATACGTTTTAATTAAAAAAACTAGCCTGTATTACGCATTCCCGCAGCAACACCAGCAATGGTGATCATCAGAGCTTGTTCCACGCGAGGGTCTGGGTGTTCTTGCTGACGAGAACGGTGCAACAGTTCAGCCTGCAACACGTTCAGTGGGTCGGTATAAACGTTACGTAACGCGATGGATTCTGCAATCCACGGTAAATCCGCCATCAGCGCTTCATCCTTCGACACCGCCAACACACTCTTAATATCCTCAGATAATTGGTCACGTAATTTTTGACCTAGCGGCCATAAGCGCTCTTCAACTAAGCGGTAGTCATAATATTCCGCCAGCCATAAGTCTGCTTTTGCATACACCATTTCCAGCATCGCAATACGCGTATTAAAGAAAGGCCATTGCTGCCACATTTCATCAAGAACCGATTGTTTACCTTCTTGTTCAATTACATGCTTCAATGCTGCTCCTGCGCCTAGCCATGCAGGTAACATTAAGCGATTTTGTGTCCATGCAAAAATCCACGGAATAGCACGTAAAGTTTCAACGCCCCCCGTCGGGCGTCGTTTAGCGGGCCGTGACCCTAATGGTAATTTACCCAATTCCAATTCCGGTGTTGCGGCACGGAAATAGGGAACAAAATCCGGTTGCTCACGTACATAATCACGGTACATAGCACAAGAAACATCCGATAACGAATCCATCACCGATTTCCACTCGTTTTTAGGCTCAGGCGGTGGCAATAGGTTCGCTTCTAATATTGCGCTTGCGTATAACGCCAAGCTGCTGATGGTCACTTGCGGTAAACCGAATTTGAAGCGGATCATTTCCCCTTGCTCAGTAACACGCAAGCCACCTTTTAGACTTCCTGGAGGCTGAGACAGTAATGCCGAATGCGCAGGCGCACCACCGCGGCCAATTGTGCCACCGCGTCCGTGGAATAGCGTCAATGTAACGCCTTCTTTCTCACACAGCTTAATCAATGCATCTTGTGCGCGGTATTGAGCCCATGATGCGGCCATCACGCCGGCATCTTTTGCTGAATCCGAATAGCCAATCATGACCATTTGACGATCATCGATTAAGTCACGATACCATTCGATACTCAGTAATTTTTGCATCACGCTTTCAGCATTATTTAAGTCATCAAGTGTTTCAAATAATGGCGCAACAGGAAGACGCACCGAAGCCCCATTTTCTTTTAGCAGCAATTTAACCGCTAACACATCTGAAGGCACTTTTGCCATTGAGATGACATAGGCTGCGATAGAGTCATTTTTGGCTTTTGCAATCACTCGGCAAGTTTCAAAAACCTCTTGAGTTTCCGCACTTGGCTGCCAATCTTGTGGAATAAGTGGACGTAAAGACTGAAGCTCCGCTAATAAAAACTGTTGTTTTTCTTCCTCTGACCACTCGGCATAGTCACCTAATCCCAGATACTGTGTTAGCTCAGCGATCGCTTCAGTATGACGAGTACTTTCTTGGCGTACATCAATACGAACCAGCTGTAAACCAAAGCTACGGATGCGACGCAAAGTATCCAGTAACTGACCATTAGCAATAATTTTCATATTGCAGGCGATCAATGACTGGTAGCACGCGTATAGCGGGTCCCATAATTGTGCGTTGTCTGTTAATAAATCGGCAGGCGGCAATACTTGCTCACCTTTAACACGACGCTCTAAATAGTCTAATGTTGAAAATAACTGACTACGCAAATTCTTAGCAATTTGGCGATATGGCTCATCAACCTCATCCCCTCCCGCGAGTGCACGCAATTCAGGTGTCGCTTCGGTCATCGACAACTCAGAAACCAGCACTTGGATATCTTTGAGGAATAAATCTGCCGCTTTCCAACGACTTAGTAATAATACTTGGCGAGTCACATCCGCAGTCACGTTCGGGTTACCATCACGGTCTCCTCCCATCCATGAGGTAAAGCGGATTGGGTTAGCTTCAACAGGTAGCACTGCACCAATAGAGTCTTCCAACTGTTCATTAAATTCACGTAAAAATGCAGGAACACCTTCCCACAGTGAATTTTCCACGACAGCGAAGCCCCATTTTGCCTCATCAATAGGCGTCGGGCGACTTTTCCGAATTTCATCGGTATGCCATGACTGAGCGACTAACTGGCGTAAGCGCCGCATGATGTTATTACGCTCATAGTCAGCAATATCATCGTGATCAAGTTGGGATAAACAGGTATTTACTTCGACCAATTTATGGATCAAAGTACGACGAGCGATTTCCGTTGGGTGAGCCGTTAAAACCAATTCAATCGAAAGCTGTTCTACCGCTTTTTGGATGTCCGCATCGGTAAAATTTTTATCTTTTAAACGAGCAAATAGATTTTTCAGTGCCACTGGGTTGCTTGCAGCTTCACCATGAGGAGAAATACTGTGGTATTGCTCAGCAACATTAGTCAGGTTTAAAAATTGGTTAAATGCCCTTGCAACGGGGAGCAACTCATCATTAGAGAGGTTTTGTAATGTCATCAGCAGTTTTTGGCGCTGAACTTCATTACCCGCACGGGAGGATTTAGAAAGCTTACGAATGGACTCAACTTTATCGAGTATATCCTCTCCGAGAGCTTCTTTGATGGTATCGCCGAGTAACTTACCCAGCATACTGACATTACTGCGCATTGCGGAATATTGCTGATTCATGAGACTCCTGACCTTGTGCTTCTGGCAGAATGCATCCCCGCACCATCACGGTTAACAGACTGCGACCTGTTTCCTGTAACAAAATTTCAGTCGGCTGCGTTAGAGTTGTCGTTTTGTGATGCAGGCCGCTAAATTTACCCTTCAATGTATATTCATATCAGAAAAAAATGACTTTGGGGGATTTTTCTGAAATTTAATTACAGACCTATTTTTATTAATTTTTCTTATTTAAGTATTGTTTCAGCGCAATATATCGTCGATTCAGCACTTTAAAGACATGAATAATGCTTAATAATTAAATCATCAGAATAAAAAGGTAGAAAACAAAGAAGCCAAATAATAATTTTCATCGTGTATTGGTACCAAATTTACATTAATAGCACCAATACACCGATAAAATGATTTTATTACAGTAGTTGAGAAAGGCGGTTTAGATCCGATTGAATAGCGCCTGCGGTGACATCTCTTCCAGCCCCCGGGCCACGGATCACTAATGGGTTATCACGATACCAACGACTTTCGATGGCAAATACATTATCCCCCGGTAATAGTGAAGCCAATGGATGCTCTGGTTTTACCGCTTCAACCCCCACTTTAGCTTTACCTTTTACCGCATCAAAACGCGCAACATAACGCAATACTAGACCCATTTCTTGAGCCGCTTCTAAACGTTGCTGCATCTGTTCATTAATAACCGCACTATTTTCAAAAAACTCGTCGAGTGAACCTGTTTGTGCCTGTTTCGGCACCAACGACTCAACACGGACATCATCAGGCTCAATGTCATAACCCGCTTCACGCGCTAAAATGATCAATTTACGCATCACATCCTGACCAGAAAGGTCAATTCGTGGATCAGGCTCTGTCAGACCTTGCTGCCATGCTTGCTCAACGAGCTCACTAAATGGGATAGAACCATCAAATTGTAAGAACAACCATGATAAGGTGCCAGAAAAAATACCGCTGATCGTCAGTATTACGTCCCCACTTTCTTTTAAGTCACGCACCGTATAGTTAATTGGTAACCCTGCTCCTACCGTTGCATTATATAACCAGTGGCGGCCTGTTTTTGAAAATGCATCTCGGATTTGGCGATATTGTGGGGTTGGTGCCGCCCCCGCCACCTTATTGGCACTGATAACATGAAAACCATAACTCGCAAAATCGACATAGTTATCTGCCAATGTTTCACTTGCCGTAACATCTAGAACCACTAGATCATCATATGGATGAGAGCGCATCCATAAGAATAGGCTATCGTCCTCATGCTCCACCGCTTCATCGTCAAAAAATGCTAATGCACGGCTTGGATCAATCCCTTGATAATTAAGTAAACTACGTCGACTATCCACCACGCCTGCAAGCACAAAATCGAAGTCACTACGTGCGGAAATATTCGGTTGCTCAGCAGCGAAGAGTTCTAACCAACGAGCCCCTATGTTACCTTTGCCGAATAACACTAACCCGATGCGTTTTTCCGCACGGAATAGACTTTGATGCATCCTTTGAATCAAATGCTCTGTTTGGTTTGAACGCAATACGGCAACTAAGCTAATTGCATCTTCCGAATGCCAGATGAACTCAACCGGCTGGCCTTTTAATTCTTCATAAAACCGATGACTATGTAATGGTTTTTTACCAACACCTGCGCCAACCAAGGCCACAAGAGAAAAACCTTCACGTAACGATAATGACCCCGGTAAAGCGGCTTCTTCAAGGACATTTAACGCACTTTCGACAATTTCTGAGGTATAGCAAAGTTGCAGTAAAGCGCGGTCATGATGAATACCAAGGGCTAATGGCCGCAGTTGAACGCGTTTTAGCAACAAATCTACATCTTTACAGATTTGTTTGAAATCTCGCCCTGTCGCAATGCGTAGTTCGATAACACAAACATCATCATGGCTGGTGACAATTTTTGCACCCGCACCTGATGCTAATACGCGTTCAATCTTCGTTGAGCCCTGCTCAGGTTGGTAACTACATCTGAGCTGTAAATCAATATTACTCACCGAAACAGGCTGTAAAGTACGGGTGTGTAACACGGGAGCCGCTAAACGCGCGAGCTCACTCGCTTCATCTAGACGTAATAGTGGTAATAAACAGGCATCTTTCACTTTACGTGGGTCAGCGCTATATACCCCTGCGACATCACTCCAGATTGTCACTTTTTCAACATCGGCGAGAGCACCAACTTGGGTCGCTGAATAATCACTGCCATTACGCCCAAGCAGCACGGTTTCCCCGAGTTGATTGCGCGAAATAAACCCCGTGACAACAATACGGCGGTTTGGTAGTTGTGTGAGATGTTGCTGCAATAAATACCGAGACTGAGTTTCATCCACTTGCGGTTGTGCTGCTCTTTCAGCACGTAAAAACAGGCGCGCATCTAACCAAGCACTTGCCATATCTGCTTGCGCAAGGACTTCAGCCATAAGGCGTGCAGACCAAATTTCTCCATGACCGACCACTTCTGCATAAGTTGCATCGCTTGTCGGTCTATCAAGTAATGCGCTCAAACGTTCCAAATCTTGAACAAACAACTGGCTTAACGCTTCTGCCTTTTTTTCAGGTAGTAAGGACTCGATTAAATCAAGTTGATAGCGCCGTAAAGATTGCTGAGCTTGATGAGCCGATATACGATCGCTTTGGCTCAATTTTAGCCAGTTTATCAATTGGTTAGTTGTACTACCCGCAGCAGAAACCACCATTAAATCACCGGGTTGACTATAGTTTGCCATAATAGCCGCAACTCGTTGATAACACTTTGCGTCTGCTAAACTACTTCCCCCAAACTTATGTAACTGACGGTGACAAGGTGCCACCTCAACCGCTGTTAGTACACTCATCAAAAAACTCCGCTAACGTTGTGCTGCAACCTTAAATGCTTGGTCTAAATCGTGAATTAAATCCTGAGGATCTTCAATTCCCACTGAAATTCGCAGTAAGCTATCAGTAATGCCCGCTTGAGCTCGTGCTTGTGCAGACATCCCCGCATGTGTCATTGTTGCGGTATGGGATATCAATGTTTCAACGCCACCTAATGATTCTGCTAATGTGAACAAACTGAGCGCACGAAGAAAAGTACGCAACTGCAACTCATCACCCAAAAATTCAAAACTCAACATTGCCCCAAACCCTTTTTGCTGTTTGAGTGCAATTTCATGTCCCGGATGATCTTCCAATGCAGGATAATACAATTTTTTTACTAACGGCTGTGATTTAAGATACTTTACGATTTCTTGTGTATTTTGCTGCTGTTGTAAAATACGCGGAGATAAAGTCCGAATACCTCTTAGCAATAAGTAACTATCAAATGCTCCACCTGTGACACCGATGTTATTTGCCCACCACGCTAGCTCTATTGCCCATTTTTCATCTTTAGCAATGACAACGCCGGCTACAATATCTGAATGACCATTAAGGTATTTTGTACATGAATGCACAACAAAATCAGCACCTAATGAAAGCGGTTGCTGTAGAATTGGGCTTAAAAACGTATTGTCGACCACCACTAATGCCCCAGCTTCATGCGCTAAATGAGCAATATGTTGTATATCAAAAATTCTTAATAGTGGATTACTGGGGGTTTCAATTAAAACCAACTTAGGCTTTTTAGCCAGTGCCGCTTGTAATGCAGACTCATCACTTTGGTCCACAAACTCAACTTGATAAGCCCCGCGTTGGCTTTGGCTATTAAATAACCGATAGCTTCCTCCATAACAATCATGAGGTGCCACTAGCAGGTCTCCGGGCTGCAAAAAGACCGTACAAATTAAATGGAGCGCAGACATACCACTGTTCGTCATAACTGCGCCACTCCCCCCTTCAAGCTGAGCTAATGTTTTTTGGACAATATCCCGCCCAGGATTACCGCGTCGAGAATAATCGTGTGCCCGAGGTTCGTTAAAATCCGTAAAATTATAGGTGCTAGACAAATAAATGGGAGGCACAACGCAGCCAAATTGTTGGTCTTCGTTTAATCCATTATGAATTGCGATAGTTGACGGTTTGTAAGCCATAAACGCTTCTCCTAATTTATAATAGCCCAAATCATACCCACCGGATGTTTAGACGTCAACATATCTAGACGTCTAAACTTCTTTACGTTTATATCAAGTAATGGAATAATCAGCCTTAATAATTATGTGTAAATTGATATTCAATAACATAAATAGAGCTAGCTAGTTAATTTCACAGAAAAAAATGTGGTAAACTGAGCAAAGTTTCTTCTAACTTATATGCAGATGTTCGCTAATTGAGGCTTAGATTAAGTTTCTCTTAAAAACAATATGCATATTATTTTTTATTATTACTGAAAATATCCAAGGTATCCCATGGCTGAATGGAATGGTGAATATGTCAGTCCGTATGCTGAACATGGCAAAAAAAGTGAGCAAGTAAAGAAAATTACAGTATCTATCCCATTGAAGGTACTTAAAATTTTAACTGATGAACGTACTCGTCGTCAGATTAATAATTTGCGTCACGCCACAAACAGTGAATTACTGTGTGAAGCATTTTTGCATGCATTCACTGGGCAACCACTGCCAAATGATGAAGATCTGCGTAAAGAGCGTAATGATGAAATACCTGAAGCCGCAAAAGAAATCATGCGCGAATTAGGTATTAACCCAGAAACTTGGGAGTATTAATTTTCATTTTCTACGCCCGCATTTTTCTAGTTTTAACTACGTCGCACCCCTTGTGACGTAGTGCCTTCCTCTATGCTGCGTTTAGATTCCTCTGAATTGTCTAGAATTCAGAATCTCCCTCAGGCGTTATGCTATTCGAAATTCTACACTGCATCCTATTAACCACCATAACAACAACGAATAATTAAAATCATGAAGGATAGTGTAATGAATACATACAATCAGGCTCTAGTTGGACTAATCGGCTCCGCGTTACTCATTACTGCTGGGTGTGCAAACCATGCCACTACAAGTCCCCAAACGTATCGAGCAACCGATGATATACAACCATCAGCTGAAAAATTAGGCACTGAATGGGGAGAAGATGTTAATTCAGCGGTAACAACGGTAAGTGCCTCTCGTTTAACTAATACGCCTTTTGATACAGCGACTATATATTACCGTGGTGAAGCAGTACCAAAGCACATTCAAACCATGAATTATATCGCCGTATCACCTGTGGAAATCAAAGTCACTGATCAACATGGTCGCAACATGTCAATCTATCGTAATAACCAAGGGCGATATGTTTTACCCGCAAAAGAGGGGCAGCGTTACCAGTTAACTATTGCCAATACAGATAGAAATAGAAGCTATGAAGTGGTCACAACCGTTGATGGTATTGACGTGCTAAATGGCCGCGCAGGCTCATATCAAAATAGTGGTTATTTAGTCCGCCCAAACAGCGAAGTGACCATTGAAGGATTTCGTAAAAGCCAAAACCAAGTCGCCGCTTTCCGTTTTGCCACCCCTGAAGATTCGTATGTAAACCAAAATATTCAAGGCGATGAACGAAATATTGGCGTTATTGGTTTTGCCATTTTTGAAGTCCATGAAGAATTACCTGACTGTGAAGCCAACCCTTTCCCAGCAGATACGCAATATGCCCCAGCTCCGTGCAAAAAACGCTAAATATCATTAGAACAACGCACTCTGTATAAAGGGTGCGTCCTTAACCAATCACCTACCTATTCACGTAGTTCCAAACACTAAAAAACTCAACCTTTCAAGATTAATCACCTTAATTATCTAGTGTTATTGATAAATTTCAATAATTGTGCTTTTAACCATAAAATTTCAAACTATTTTAAGTAAATTAACCTATAATAAATACTTAAGCTAAATAAACTAACTAAATGGTGTTCTCAATGAAAAAAATAATTGCAGTGTCTCTTTTAAGCCTTGTGTCTAGCATGGCTATGGCGTCGAATAGTGGTTTTTATGTCTCTGGCAAGCTGGGCACCTCAATCCTCAAACTGTCTGACCAGAAGTGGCAAGGTATTGATGACCTTGGTGAATATGAACACTCCAGCGGTGGTAGCAAAACCAAAGGCGTATTTGGTGGGGGAATTGCTCTCGGTTATGACTTATATGATATGACTTCATTACCTTTGCGTACCGAACTGGATATTACCCTTCGAGGCAAAGCGTCTTCTAAATATAATTTAAGTAGAGCAGCAGGTAATGATGGCAACGGTAGCTGGTTTTCGGCTAATGAAGACGTTAAGAACGATATTACACTCAATACCTTTATGATCAACACCTACTATGACTTCAAAAATGAAACTAATTTCACGCCTTATGTCTCTGTGGGTTTAGGGCTAGCAAGTATCAAGCATAAAACGCAATACAGTTTCTCAGAAGTAAATTCAGATGGCAGCGAGTATGATGCACACTCAAAATCTAAAACCAACAGTAACTTTGCATGGAGTTTAGGACTGGGTTCGCAGTACGCTATTAATGACAACCTGTCATTAGATTTAAGCTATCGTTTCTTAGATGCAGGAAAATCCGAGGTCAGCTATCACGCTGACGGTGACAATATGAAATCGAAAGTAAAAGTACGTAGCAATGATATTATGTTTGGTGTGGTTTACCGTTTCTAACGGCTAATTTTACCGACAAAAAAGGGAAAACATGTTTTCCCTTTTTTTCTGCATTTCACAAGTTCGATTATTTTTTAGAACCTGGGATGCTGAAACGTTGGTTAAAGCGATCAACACGACCACCAGTCGCAACATCACGCTGTTTACCAGTATAGAACGGGTGGCAGTTACCACAAACGTCCAGGTTCAGCGAGTGACCAGCAGTTGAATTAATTTTCATCACATTACCGCAAGAACAAGTTGCCGTAATTTCTTCGTATTTAGGGTGAATACCTTTTTTCATGGGAGAACCTCTATTAAGGCCGTGTCGCCATTCCAGCCCTAACGCCGGACACCACACGTCGTGTTGATTGAATTTAATATATTGGCAAAAATAACTACCAAAGGCGGCGGATCATACAGAAATTCTATTAACCACGCAATGAAAACCGCGTAAATTTTGTGATACTCTAGTAAAATTCTATTGTTATCATCGCATAAAAAACAGACGGAAATCCAGCTATGATCGTCGTTCAGGTGGCTTTACCTGTTCCTTTAAATCGCACATTTGACTATCTACTCCCCAATAACATGCCACTGCCCGCCATTGGCTGTCGTGTCATGGTGCCATTTGGTAAACGCCAAGCACTAGGCGTTGTAGTAAAACACAGTGATAAAAGTGAATTTACAGAGGATAAACTCAAAGCGCTTGATTTGGTGCTCGACAACCAAACCTTATTCCCTGACGATGTCTGGCAACTACTATTATGGTCTTCCCAATACTACCATTACCCTATTGGTGAGGTGCTTTTTCACGCCTTACCGACCCTACTGCGTCAAGGTAAACCAGCAGAATTTACCCCAATTTGGCAATGGCAAGTTACCGAAGAAGGCCTTGCGACTGATCTCAATGCGCTCAAACGTTCCCCAAAACAGCAGCAAGCTCTGGCGCTTTTGCGTCGTAGGCCAGTTTATCGCCATCAAGTGAGTGAGCTCGAAATCAGCGAAAGCGCCCTGCAAGCACTGAAAAAGAAAGCCTATATTGATTTACACCCCGTACAACCCGCTAGCGAAAGGTGGCAACCTAATTTTACTGTTTGTGGCGAAAGGTTACGCCTTAACAGCGAGCAAGCGACCGCGGTCGGGGCTATCCGAGCACAAGATGACGAATTTTCACCTTGGTTACTTGCAGGGATCACGGGCTCTGGTAAGACAGAGGTCTACTTAAGTGTCTTGGAAAATGTGCTTTCACAAGGTAAACAGGCATTAGTTTTGGTGCCCGAAATTGGTCTTACCCCGCAAACAATTAGCCGTTTTCGTGAACGCTTCAATGCACCAGTGGATGTTTTACACTCAGGGCTGAATGACAGTGAACGCTTGGCAGTATGGTTACGAGCGAAACAAGGGCAAAACGCCATTATTATCGGCACGCGTTCCGCACTGTTTACGCCCTTTTCCCGCTTAGGAATTATCATTATCGATGAAGAACACGACAATTCCTATAAACAGCAAGATGGCTGGCGCTACCATGCGCGAGATCTCGCCGTTTTTCGCGCAAAAAAGAACAATATACCGATTGTAATGGGTACCGCGACCCCTTCATTGGAAACCTTATTCAATGTTCAACAACATAAATACCGCCAATTAAACCTAACTATTCGTGCAGGTAATGCACGCCCTGCCGCACAGCATTTAATTGATTTAAAAGGCCAACCACTGAAATATGGTCTCTCCCATTTGTTGATCCAACATATTAAGGAGCATTTGGCGAAAAATAACCAAGTCATTTTATTTTTAAATCGCCGGGGGTATTCTCCCGCCCTGATTTGCCATGAATGTGGCTGGATAGCCGAATGCCAACGGTGTGACCACTATTACACCTTGCACCAAAATTTTCACCAGTTGCGTTGTCACCACTGTGATAGCCAGCGACCAATTCCTCGCCAATGCCCGCAGTGTGGTTCAACCCATTTAGTCCCCGTAGGCATGGGAACTGAGCAACTTGAAGAAGGGATTGCCACACTTTTTCCTGACACCCCTGTGACTCGAATTGACCGTGATACAACCAGCCGTAAAGGGGAACTAGAACAGCATTTAAGTCAAGTCCATGAAGGTGGTGCGCGAATACTCATCGGCACACAGATGCTAGCCAAAGGTCACCATTTTCCCGACGTCACCCTTGTGGCATTATTGGATGTGGATGGCGCACTATTTTCCAGTGATTTTCGTGCCGCAGAGCGGTTTGCCCAGTTATATGTGCAAGTCTCTGGGCGTGCGGGGAGAGCAGGCAAACAAGGCGAAGTATTCCTACAAACCCATCACCCTGAACATCCCTTACTACTCACACTACTTGAAAATGGCTATAACGCCTTTACACAAGAAGCGATGGAAGAGCGCCGTGTTGCCATGTTGCCACCATACACTAGCCATGTATTGATCCGTTCTGAGGATCATAATAACCACGATTCTCGTCAATTTTTACAAAATGTACGCCAATACATTACCGAGCACCCGCAAAGTGATGCTAAGTTATGGATTTTAGGGCCATCACCATCCGTTCAGGCCAAGCGCGGCGGGCGGTTCCGTTGGCAATTACTATTACAGCATCCTTCCCGGCTCTATTTACAACAATTTATGGCAAAATTGCTACCAGAAATACAGCAAAAACCAGACAGTCGTAAAGTTAAGTGGAATATTGATGTCGACCCAACAGATAGCTAACTTATTAATAAGAGTGAAAATATATGAGCTAATCTCTCATAATGTCTTCCATCAGTAATTTCATTATGTTGCATATATCTTGTTGATCTTATAAGTCATCTTTTTTCCATAACAGATTTTTGTATTATTTTTGTGCAAATTGAGTTTCATTTATTTTTTTTCGAGAAATTATTTTTAAAATTTGCGAAGTAGCTCTAAAAAATGATGTCTGTCACATTTTTTATGCAACTTAGGTAACAGACATTATTGAGAAACGGATTAGAATGGCATCTAGTCATCAATCATGATTTGTTTGGCTATTCAAAAAAGCAAACGATTAAATCAATCTAAGGAAGGCGTTGTGGAAAGTAAAAAACACAATAATACGGCAACGATGAAAGACGTAGCCAGTGCCGCCGGCGTTTCGACAGCGACAGTTTCTAGAACATTAATGAACCCTGAAAAGGTTTCTTTGCAAACGCGCCAAAAAGTCGAACAAGCTGTTATGGATGTCGGCTATTACCCCCACAACTTAGCGAGAAGCTATAAGCGCAATGAATCAAAAACGATTCTAGTACTTGTTCCCAATATCCGTGATCCCTTTTTCAGTGATGTGGTTTGCGGTATCGAAGAAATTGCTGCCCAAGAAGGTTATTTCGTGTTAATTGGTGACTGCAAACACCAAGAAAAACAAGAAAATGCCTTTATTAATCTGATTATTACAAAACAAATCGATGGCATGATCTTACTCGGTTCAAATATCCCATTTGATATATCAACCGAAGAACAGAAAAACTTACCGCCGATTGTCATGGCGAATGAATTCGCCCCTGAGTTAAAGCTACCTACCGTTCATATTGACAACCTAACAGCCGCATTTAATGCGACACATTACCTGCAAAAACAAGGTCATAGACTGATAGCCTGTATTACAGGCCCCGAACATATGCCTCTGAGCCAGTACCGCTTAGAAGGTTATAAAAAAGCCATGTTACGCTCTGGCGAAAAATTACGTGAAAATTATATTATTCGCAGTGATTTTACCCACGAAGGAGGCGCTAAAGCGGTTAAAGCCTTGCTATCTCTCCCTGAGCCACCAACCGCTATTTTTTGCCATAGTGATATCATGGCCATAGGTGCTATATGGCAAGCAAAGAAAATGGGGCTACAGTTGCCTGATGATCTTTCATTTGTCGGTTTCGATAATTTAGAACTGGCAAAATATACGTTACCAGCACTGACGACTATCAATCAGCCACGAGCAGAAATTGGTCATCATGCCATGCAATTGCTGCTTGAGCAGATCCATGGCAACAATGTGACCTCTGGTTCGCGTCTCCTAGATTCTGATTTAATCATTAGAGAGAGTACAAAAGCGCCTAAAAGCTAGTCAAAGTCTTTCAGGTTAAGTAACATGTTAAGCCAAATGACGACTAACAATTGATAACTAGTGAATTAATAGCGTGGCACAAAAAGATTATGTAGCTCGAGGGCGCTCATCCGCCCGTAAAAAAAGCAAAGGAAAGTCAAAGAAATCACAAGGGTTACCAATGACCACGTTGGTCGTTGCTGTGGCAATTGTTGTGCTATTTGTTGGTGGCCTGTTTTATATCACCCAAAATAAAAAGGATGCACCTTTGCCACAAACCGTAGTGCCTACGACTCAACCAGCTAGTACGCTGCCGCCTAAACCGGAAGAACGCTGGCGCTATATTAAAGAACTCGAACGTCGTGGTGTGGATTTGCCAAGTATTCAGCAACCGAGTACGGGGAGTAATATTCTGCGTCCATCTGATTTAACCCCTGAACAGCGCCAGTTATTGGAACAAATTGATTCGGACAGACGCCAGCCTGTCACCAACTTACAAGAAATTCCTGCAAACGGTAAACCCGTGCCGCGCTCTCAGGTTATCATCAATGAACCAACACAACCTATTGTGCCTGTACAACGCAAGCCTGTTGTGAATAATGAACCTAAGCCCCAAACACGTCCGGCTGCACCTATAGCGTCAACACAGCCTACAGCCCCTGTGGAACAAAAATCGGCTAATAATATGCAAAATATGTTAGTTCAATGTGGGTCATTTAAAACGGCAGACCAAGCTGAGTCTGTACGTGCGACTCTCGCCTTTGCTGGTATTGAGAGCCGCGTCACCACCGGCGGTGGCTGGCATCGTATTATGCTAGGCCCTTATTCTAAATCGACCGCAGAGAAAATGCGCGACCGTGCAGCAGGTGTTGGTGTTTCAGGTTGTATTCTTCGTGCTTCAGGGGGTTGAAAAACCTCACACCCCACCCCATGTACTGTTTTAATGTACTTATGAGCAGCGGTTTTATCTTCGACACAGTTCAAGTGATAGTTAATTAAACAACTATCACTTGAATTTTATCTCTTGGAAATCAAAATTTGCTGCATTCTTTTTGTAATAAAACCTGGGGCTAACTCATGACAACAATCGTAAGTGTTCGCCGTAATGGCCAAGTCGTAATTGGTGGAGATGGGCAGGCGACGATGGGTAATACCGTCATGAAAGGCAATGTCCGCAAAGTTCGCCGTTTATATAATGACAAGGTTATTGCCGGATTTGCAGGCGGGACCGCAGACGCATTCACACTTTTTGAGCTGTTTGAACGTAAACTCGAACTGCACCAAGGTCACTTAACTAAAGCGGCCGTTGAATTGGCAAAAGATTGGCGTACTGACCGTATGCTACGCAAGCTAGAAGCTCTTCTTGCCGTCGCAGATGAACACACTTCCCTGATTATTACGGGTAATGGTGATGTCGTTCAGCCTGAAAATGACTTAATTGCAATTGGCTCTGGTGGCCCATATGCACAATCCGCTGCACGTGCGCTACTTGAAAATACCGACCTTAGCGCGAAAGAAATCGCGGAAAAAGCACTCGCCATTGCAGGCGATATCTGTATTTACACCAACCATAATGTAAATTTTGAAGAAATTTCTTCAAAATCATAAGGATTGCTAGCATGTCCGAAATGACTCCTCGCGAAATTGTCAGCGAACTCGACAATCATATTATTGGCCAAAACAAAGCCAAACGTTCTGTGGCAATTGCTCTGCGTAACCGCTGGCGTCGGATGCAGTTAAACGAAGTATTACGCCATGAAGTGACACCTAAAAATATTCTGATGATTGGCCCAACAGGGGTAGGTAAAACTGAAATTGCCCGCCGCTTAGCTAAGTTAGCCAACGCACCATTTATTAAAGTTGAAGCAACGAAATTCACCGAAGTTGGCTATGTAGGTAAAGAGGTTGACTCTATCATTCGTGATTTAACGGATTCTGCCGTTAAAATGGTACGCCTACAATCTATCGAAAAAAATCGCTATCGTGCAGAGGAAATGGCTGAAGAACGTATCTTAGACGTTCTTATCCCACCGGCGAAAAATAACTGGGGGCAATCTGAGCCCTCCGATGAACATTCACCAGCTCGTCAAGCTTTTCGTAAAAAATTACGTGAAGGTCAGTTAGACGATAAAGAAATTGAAATTGAAGTTGCAGCAACGCCTATGGGTGTCGAAATCATGGCACCTCCGGGTATGGAAGAAATGACCAACCAACTGCAATCTATGTTCCAAAATCTTGCAGGACAAAAACAAAAACCTCGTAAGATGAAAATCAAAGAGGCTTTTAAACTGCTGGTGGAAGAAGAAGCCGCTAAGTTAGTTAACCCGGAAGAGTTAAAAGAACAAGCCATCGAAGCCGTTGAGCAAAACGGTATCGTGTTTATCGATGAGTTTGACAAAATCTGTAAACGCGGCGGGCAAAGTTCAGGCCCAGATGTCTCCCGTGAAGGGGTACAACGCGATTTGCTGCCATTAATCGAAGGGTGCACCATCTCCACGAAGCACGGTATGGTTAAAACTGATCATATTCTGTTCATCGCATCAGGGGCATTCCAAGTATCTAGCCCATCAGACTTGATCCCTGAATTACAAGGCCGTTTACCTATTCGTGTTGAGCTACAAGCACTGACCACTGAAGATTTCGTACGTATCCTAACCGAACCAAATGCCTCTCTAACTGAACAATACAAAGCGCTGATGGCAACAGAAGGCGTAAATATTGAATTCACAACAGATGGTATTCGTAAGATTGCAGAATCCGCATGGCAAGTGAATGAGTCAACGGAAAACATTGGCGCACGTCGCTTACATACCGTACTTGAGCGCCTAATGGAAGACATCTCTTTCGATGCCAGCGACCGTCAAGGACAGACCATTCAGATTGATGCAGAGTATGTTAAACAGCATCTAGATGAGCTAGTGGCTGATGAAGACCTGAGTAGATTTATTTTATAATCTTATTAATTATCAGGTTTTCATGTATCCTTAATATACATCGACTAAAGTGCAGCTTTATCGCTGCACTTTTTTCTATGGAATATTCAGCTTATCGCATTGAAATATAACGATATCTATCAGCGCGTTAAGTTACTTAAATTTTTAAGAACACGACTCTAAATGGCTCTGATTGTAGAAAAAACAAAAACAGTATTAGCCCTGTATGGCTAAAGAGGCTGAAAGGCAGCAAGTGACAGAAAACAGCCGCCCCTACAATTTGAAATATGACGAGTATGAACCTGTGAAATGATTAAATGAACTCACCAACCATAAACACAATAAGCCGCAAACAAGCTTGGGTAGAAAGCCTACGTCCTAAAACTTTACCTCTTGGCGTTATTGCAATCGTAACCGGATCGGCTTTGGCTTATTTAACCGACAATTTTAAATGGCCTGTCGCGTTATTAGCGCTGATCACAGCAGGCTTACTGCAAATTTTATCTAACCTTGCAAATGACTACGGAGATGCCGTCAAAGGTTCTGATACCGCAGAACGTATTGGCCCATTACGTGGGATGCAAAAAGGCGTGATCTCCCAAGCGGATATGAAAAAGGCACTAAAATTAAATATTACTGCCGCCTGTATTTCTGGCCTACTACTGATTATTGTTGCCTGCGAAAAACCTGAAGATGCCATTGGTTTCGTGGCACTAGGGCTCATTGCCATTGTGGCAGCCATCACCTATACCGTCGGTAAAAAGCCCTATGGGTATTTGGGGTTAGGAGATATTTCCGTATTAATTTTTTTTGGCTGGCTTAGCGTTATTG
This sequence comes from Providencia sp. Me31A, assembly GCF_050487165.1. Classification (NCBI taxonomy): domain Bacteria; kingdom Pseudomonadati; phylum Pseudomonadota; class Gammaproteobacteria; order Enterobacterales; family Morganellaceae; genus Providencia; species Providencia sp. Me31A. The sequence goes on along the minus strand of NZ_JBKQGZ010000025.1, from coordinate 35,700 downwards.
GAACCTACTATTTACAAGCTAACAGTTTCAATATCATTACTATCCTACCTGCCACAGCTTGTGGATTGCTCTCTGTCGCTGTATTAAATATCAATAATATGCGTGATATCGAAAATGATATCAAAGCAGGTAAGAATACCTTGGCTGTACGCTTAGGCCCACAGGGCGCACGTATTTATCACGCCATTATTATTGTGCTCGCCATTCTATGTTTGGTATTTTTTAACCTAATTTACTTACACGGTTGGAGCGGCTGGCTATTCCTATTAGCAATACCAATGCTAATGAATCATTTACGCCGTGTTTTGAGTGACCGAACCCCAGAGGGTATGCGTCCTTTACTTGAAAACATGGTAAAAGCAGCCCTTATTACCAACATTTTATTCTCGATTGGCGTAGTGATAAGCAAATAACCCTTATTATTTGACTGTTTTTTGACTTTCCCCGCCTATTTTTAGGCGGGTGGCTTTGCCAAGTACGGTTCAAAAGGGATATACTGGCTACCCCTTGCAGCAAAAAAGACCTAAATCCTATGAAATATGATACTTCCGAACTCTGCGATATATACCAAGAAAGCGTTAATGTGGTAGAACCTCTTTTTTCTAACTTTGGTGGACGTACTTCATTTGGCGGTCAAATCATTACAGTTAAGTGCTTTGAAGATAACGGCCTACTGTATGATTTGCTGGAAGAAGATGGTTCTGGCCGTATCCTACTCGTCGATGGTGGCGGTTCTGTACGTAAAGCACTCATTGACGCTGAAGTCGCAAGGCTGGCTGTTGTTAATCACTGGGAAGGTATTGTGGTTTACGGTGCCGTCCGTCAAGTGGATGCTCTAATGGAGTTAGACCTTGGCATTCAAGCGATTGCGGCAATGCCTGCGGGTTGCCCTGATGAAGGCATTGGCGAAAGTGATATCCGAGTCAATTTTGGAGGTGTCACCTTTTTTTCTGGAGATTACCTCTATGCCGACAATACGGGGATCATTCTTTCTGAAGAGCCATTAACTTCAGATGTCGACATTGATTTTATTGAAGATGACAATATCGACGTATAATCTAACCCTATTCAAAAAATAAGGGCCACTATGATGAATAGTGGCCCTTATTTTATCTAAGCAATTCATATTGTAGGTAGGCGGCAAGTCGATAAGACCCTAGGAGCATACACAAGTATGTGACTAGGGCGAAGAGACGAAGCCAACCCTTGCAGCGCAAAGTATGACGAGCGTTTCTCTAAATAATTCGTGCTGTAGGTAGGCGGAAAGTCGATAAGACCCTAGGAGCATACACAAGTATGTGATTAGGGCGAAGAAACGAAGCCAACCCTTGCAGCGCAAAGTATGACGAGCGTTTCTCTAAATAATTCGTGTTGTAGGTAGGCGGCAAGTCGATAAGACCCTAGGAGCATACACAAGTATGTGACTAGAGCGAAGAAACGAAGCCAACCCTTGCAACGCAAAGTATGACGAGCGTTTCTCTAAATAATTCGTGTTGTAGGTAGGCGGCAAGTCGATAAGACCCTAGGAGCATACACAAGTATGTGACTAGGGCGAAGAGACGAAGCCAACCCTTGCAGCGCAAAGTATGACGAGCGTTTCTCTAAATAATTCGTGTTGTAGGTAGGCGGCAAGTCGATAAGACCCTAGGAGCATACACAAGTATGTGACTAGGGCGAAGAGACGTAGCCAACACCCCTACAACACGAAGTATGACGAGAATTAAACTTCTTCCATTTTGCCTAGCAGAGTACGCAAACGTTCCTGCCATGCCTGCTGCTCTTGTTTTAATTGTTCATTTTCACGCACCAGCGAGTCAGTACCTGATTTTGCAGTTTCTAATTCTTGGTTCAGTGCACTATTTTTATCTTTTAATTCATCAATTTCCATTTGTAACAATGTGATTGTATCAATCGCTTGTTGAACTTTGGACTCGAGTTTCTCAAATACTTCAAATGACATATGTTAGGCCTCCCTTATCAGCTATTACACGATTGTAAGTAGCATGATCTCCCCTGTCCAGCTTCTTCCATCCGAATCCTAATAACTCTTGATGAAAAACACTGGTCAGATCACATCGCAAAGGTCGATTTCGTCACTATTTTTGATTGTTTTGTTTCGCTTTAGTGATGTAACACACATTTTTCAATTTCGATATTTCTCGTTTATGTTCTTTAACGATAAATTTACAGCTAAGAGTTTTCAGTTAGAAAATCTCAACTTAAAAAACATTACAATAATTTCCATTTTCGTAGGATAGAAACATATGAGCCAGATGACGACTACCTCACTCACAGGTCAATGCATCTCCGAATTTTTAGGAACTGCATTACTTGTATTTTTTGGTCTAGGTTGTGTTGCCGCAGTGAGAATTGCAGGAGCACAACTTGGCCTCTGGGAAATCAGTATTATTTGGGGCTTTGGTGTTGCCTTAGCCGTGTACCTGACAGCAGGAACCTCGGGAGCTCACTTAAACCCTGCGGTTACCTTAGCATTATGGTTATTTGCTTGTTTTGATAAACGTAAAGTTGTGCCTTACATCATTGCCCAAATGCTCGGAGGCTTCTTCGCCGCAGCGTTAGTTTATTCAATGTACTCCCCTGTATTTTTCGATTACGAGCAAGCCCATCATATCATTAGAGGCACCCAAGAAAGTTTGTATACTGCGGGTGTGTTCTCCACCTATCCTGCTCCTCAAATCAGCGTACCTCATGCCTTCTTCATTGAAGTGATCATTGCCGCCATTCTCGTTTGTTTAATCCTTGCATTAACTGACGATGGCAATGGCGTACCTCGCGGCCCATTAGCACCATTATTAATTGGTATTTTAATCGCCGTTATCGGTGGGTCATTTGGCGCATTAACCGGCTTTGCACTAAACCCTGCTCGTGACTTCGGGCCAAAGGTTGTTGCCTATTTAGCAGGTTGGGGTGATATCGCCCTCACTGGCGGCCGCGATATACCATATTTTCTTGTACCATTGACAGCACCTATTGTTGGTGGTCTGCTAGGGGCATTCGCCTATCGAAAACTTATTGGTCGCCACTTACCTTGCATGGTATGTGAAGAAGAGACCAAAACAGAAACATCATCCGTTAAAAACACCAAATCCTCGGAACAGGCTTAAATTATGACAACTGAAACCACTATTGCGAAAAAATATATTGTCGCACTCGACCAAGGCACAACCAGTTCACGCGCGGTTGTACTCGACCACGATGCAAATATTGTAAGCATTTCACAACGTGAATTCACACAAATTTATCCTAAGCCAGGGTGGGTAGAACATGATCCAATGGAAATTTGGGCATCACAAAGTTCAACATTAGTTGAAGTCCTTGCAAAAGCAGATATCCGTACAGATGAAGTGGCGGGAATTGGGATCACTAACCAACGTGAAACCACTATCGTATGGGAGAAGGCCACTGGTAAACCGATTTATAATGCAATAGTTTGGCAATGCCGTCGTACCGCAGACTTCTGCACCCACCTCAAACAAAATGAGAAAGATTTAGAAGAATACATTCGCCAAAATACTGGGCTAGTTGTTGACCCGTATTTTTCTGGTACTAAAGTAAAATGGATTTTAGACCATGTTGACGGTGCTCGTGAACGTGCAGAAAAAGGGGAATTACTCTTTGGAACCGTGGATACATGGCTCGTGTGGAAAATGACACAAGGCCGTGTACACATCACTGACTACACTAATGCATCCCGTACTATGCTGTTTAATATCCGCAACTTAGAGTGGGATGATAAAATTCTTAAAGCCCTCAATATTCCACGAGCCATGCTCCCAGAGGTTCGTCCATCTTCCGAAGTTTATGGCCAAACCAATATCGGCGGGAAAGGCGGAACACGTATTCCTATTTCAGGTATAGCCGGTGACCAGCAAGCTGCTCTATACGGCCAACTTTGTGTGAAACCGGGCATGGCCAAAAATACCTATGGAACTGGATGTTTCTTACTACTAAATACAGGGGAAACCGCCGTACGTTCAAATCACGGGTTGTTAACGACTATCGCTTGTGGGCCAAGAGGAGAAGTTAACTATGCCCTTGAAGGTGCTGTATTCGTGGGCGGTGCTTCTATTCAATGGTTACGTGATGAATTGAAATTAATTGATGAATCAGCCGACTCTGAATATTTTGCGAATAAAGTGAAAGACAGCAATGGTGTCTATGTTGTACCTGCCTTTACAGGTTTAGGTGCGCCATATTGGGACCCATACGCACGCGGTGCCATTTTTGGCCTGACTCGAGGGGCAAACCGTAATCATATCATTCGTGCAACCTTAGAATCTATCGCTTATCAAACTCGTGATGTTCTTGATGCCATGCAAGCTGATTCCGGTGAACGTTTGAAAGCACTACGTGTTGATGGTGGTGCTGTAGCCAATAATTTCTTGATGCAATTCCAATCCGATATTCTTGGCACGCCAGTTGAGCGCCCTGAAATTCGTGAGAGTACGGCTCTGGGAGCGGCTTACCTTGCAGGCTTAGCGATCGGTTTCTGGAGTAACTTGGATGAGGTGCAAAGCAAAGCTACCATCGAGCGTGTCTTCAAACCGAGTATTGAGACCACTGAACGTAATTTCAAATATGAAGGTTGGAAAAAAGCCGTAGCACGCGCTCAAGAGTGGGAAGATCGCGGCTAATTTTAACTGGTAATTCTTTATCTGAGGCAGCACTTGGGTGCTGCTGAGGTTGTTGACAAAGCGGGATAAAAGCGTGGTTTTTCCCGCTTTGTGTTATCAGTCGAAAATCAATGGATTGATTTTCCTAGCTTATTTTCAAAACCTGTATGACTTGCCGCCAAACAGAATATGTTCTTCGGCAGTCTGGGCAGCACTTGGGTGCTGCTTTTTTTATTTAAAAAACTAATTAGTTAATAAATGAAAAGCCAATAATCAGATTAATAATAAATTAGAAAGGAGAAGTTAGATTATTTAAGATCATCAGACGTTTGTTACTTATCTCACTTATATTAAAGGAATAATAATAGGGAACAGTTATGGATAACAACAAAAAATCGTCAAAGAGCCCCCTTCCCCGAGTACAATCAAACCAAAATAGAAGCAGGATTGCGGTCATTGATGCAGATTCACCATTATTAACTGCGTTAAAAGAAAACCCAACGATGACAAAAGAGAGCGAGGCTTCTTACCACTTTTTCAGTTGGTTAATTGATAAGCCACGTATGGAGGGTGATGATAAGCAGCATTTTATCTTAAGCACACTACCAACCAGTGAATTCTCCGGTTTTGATTTTCACGCCAAACAAGGCTTATTTATTGAAAGTTTTGATTCTTATCACGAATGGAAAGATGGGGAGCCGAGAGCACAAAACCAACTCGCTGATTTACTGCTACCTAGCGGCCAGTGGCATCGTCATTATAATGTCGTCGTGTTGCCTGAAAACGCCAATGACACACAAGTAAAGTTAATCCGCCATTGGATGGCGCTTACCGGAGGAAGCTTATTAATCATTAAAAATAAAAATAAACCAACCTCTCCTTCAATCAAAAAGCTAATCGATGAAATACAACCCATCCAGCCAACAGAAAGCCCATCGTTGTTCTTAGATAACCTACCGTTAACACAAACTATTCATTTACCATCAAATTTAGTGAGTCAGTTAAAATTGACGGATAATTTACGTGAAAATGCACAATATTTCTCAATAAAAATAAAACCGATTAACCACGACACCCCTCTTACCATTCATAATGCACCAATCAGCGTAAATGTCTCATGGCAAGCCATTGCATATTCCATTGAAACTCAAATAAACCAGCTACTAACAAAATATGCACTACCATTAATTCGTATAACTTATGAAAACAATACATTAAAACTTATTGGCACTGACATGACGTTCAGCCAGTTTCAATTAAAGCAGGCCAAGCAAATAGTACCAATTGACAGAAAATTAACGTTTAGTGAACAAATACTCCCTATTCATGTCACCGAAAACCCAGATGAAATACCAAATCAAATAACGATTGGTGCAATAATAGGAAAGTTACCGCATGATAAACGTATTCAACAGTATAAGATCCTTGAACACCCCAAATTTGGCCGTGTAGAAATTAACCAATATACACACGAATGGCAATATACCGCTGATAAAAGCCAGTTAGACACTCAATCAGATCAGTTTGATTTGATAGCCATCATGGATAATGGCCAACTATCTTCACCAATTTCAATTCAGTTACAAACAGAAACCGCACCACAGGTTATCACGCCAGGTAAACGAATTTTTTCAATACCCGACCCTATTTATTATGCCCCTAAAGCGCGTTATCACCCGATACCGAGTGATATGCGAGCGCATAACGTTCAACTAGCCCAAACACATCTACAAAGCATAACTGATGAATACTCAAGTTTAACCGCTAATCGATGGGCATTATTAAAATTAGATATTACGAGTGAGAGCAAAGCTAACTCACCTGATATAGAAGCCGTTGTCTGCGATAAAGATAGGAAAATATTAGGACGAGTCAGATTAACTGGGCCTGAAACTTTGCCAGATAAACTTGTCGAATTTCCCAGTATTCCAAATGTCACTGCTAAAGACTGGCACCAGAAAAGCTTTACCGCACCATTAAAGGCGGAGTGGATGCAACCCGATATAAAAATTATTATCTTCGCAGATAATAAACCCATTATTACCAAAGACTCTGACAAATATGGCGTCTTTTCGCCTAAAGTGACTCTTGATAGTCATCTCGATGTCCATATTGATAACTTTAGCTTACATCGGCAAGGACAGGGAATATACACAAGTTCACCATTAAGTTGGGGGCTAGAAGCTACGGCTATTTTGCCTATCAGTCACCTTACCCTCTCTTGTACCCCTGCGAGTCACCTTTATCCAAGCCTAATGCCTTACCGGAAAAATAATAGTCTTGAGGCTCCGTTATTTCATCCTCGATACGACGCCCCAGAAATCACTAAGTACCAAGCAGACTCACAGATCAAATGGGCAAACACAAATAGCCTACAATTCAATAAAGCCAATCGCGATGACGCTATTTACCACTATACGGCTATATCTCGCCAATCAATGCCTAATAATACATTATTGGGCTTAGCCTCGCCTCATTATGGTGGTGGAATTCATCATCCAAATACCTTATTTCATGAAATTTTTGGTCATGGTTTAAATTTGCCACATACAACACAACAACGTAACCAGACGAAGCCGATATACCCTTTTAATGCCAACTCCCATGGACCAAACCCTGCCTATAACCAGTACCGACAACACTATATAACCTACAAATATCGTAATAAAAATAATCAACCGAAACAGATGTCCCCAACCATGTTTCCACATCCCCCGTTTTTCACCAGCAATTTACAGGATGCTTTTTTACCCCATGCAGACTGCAACAATATGCAAATACATCAGTTCTTAAGTAACAAAATTCGCTGGCAACCAAATAAGATTAAAGGCAAGGATATTGAAGATGGTAATTTTGCAGGAGAAGGCTTTTATCAACGGTGGGATAATGATGCCAAAAAATGGGTGACGTTAAACCAACATAATTATACCCAGTACTATAGCCAAACGCAGATTGAGCAGCTACCACACCAACGTGATGTCCCAATATATTGGCTCCACGGTGAGCGATTCACCCTGATAGATGGAACACCACATCCTTATAATACGATGGCTATTCGTCGTACTATCGGAAACCTCCCTGCCGACTACCACAACTTAAAGACCGGACATGGTCGTCAATATTTCCCCTATCGCTCTCATGCATTAACTGTCATTTACGATACATCTCATGGTCTACTGACCGATGTTCTACAAGTTGATATCGAGCCTTATTCCATAAGCCTCAATATCGCAGATAAAGGCGAACTCGTAAAATTCACCTTACAAACCTTAACCGCAGAAAAAACACTGGGTAATATTATCTATCAGTATACCAACCCAACGTCATTAGCCAGCCGCGTATTTCGCAATAGCATAGATAACAAACTCCCCAATCAGCTAATCCTTGATAATTACTGGCAAGGAAGCCCTATTTTTTGGGCTACAACAGATGAAAACTTAATTGATTTTGCGAGTGGGATGATAAATATAGAAAAGATTTCACCAGAAAGTACAATCATGGCCCGTTGGGTTGAAAATGGACGATTGCAGCAACGTTATTTCTCACTTTCTGACCCATTTGGAGATGCGACTAGGGCAATGACAAGTCAACATTTTACACCATTAAATCACCTTGATAGCCAATCAAAACATCATTTACCTGATTTTCATATTAATATTCCATCTGAACAATTATTGATAGCTGATATGAATATCAAACAACAGATTGATATTAGTGAGTTAAATTTGCCGGAAGGTCAATATCATTATTGGGTGACATTAATCATGCACGATAGTAACGGTCAACCAAAAAGCATCCAACCCATTGAAAATTGGTATTTTTTCACACAAGGTCAGCAGCTGACAGTACAGGGGACGATTAACAGTACCCCAGGATTAACGCTAGAGGGTATACAAATACATATTGATCAACATTTAAATGATAATGTCGCACCGAGCTCTATTTGGCTCTATCAAAATAAAGTCGGGCAATTAGCAGAAAATACAGAGTTTCTTAATTATGACCGGCCCGTTGAATTTAATTCGATAATCAATAGACCAGAGCTACTTTCTTCTATGCCAGAAACCCAAATGCATTCACACAGGTCAATATCTTATCCAGAAATTCCACCTATCAAATACATCAGTAGCCCTTTAATAGCTTAACTTATGGTTCAGGCGGTCAATGCCGCCTAAACTATTCTCGCTAAACTGTTCTTTCTGAGTGACTCATACGCCGTGCTAACGGTAACCAACACAATAAGACCAGCACAGACATCAAGAACATTAACAATCCTAAACTGAATTGCCCATGCTGTGGCATCAATGCCGAAATCCACGTGGCAATACCAGAGCCAACATTTTGCAAGCCGCCGACTAGCGCCCCAGCAGCCCCCGCTAAATACGGGAATGGCTCCATCGCACCGGTTGTCGCTAATGGGAATAACATGCCCGCCCCAAAGAAAAATACTGCCGCAGGTACCAATAATGTCCATGTATTCATGATACCGAACCAACTTGGTACCCACATCATAGCCCCCGCCAGTAGGCAAATGAGAACAGAATGCCACATCAAACTATAAAAGGTTTTGCCTTCTCGCCCTGCATACCAAGCACCGAAAAATGCCGCAGGGATAGGTAAAATAAACAATATACTCACCGTAATACTGCTTAAGCCAAGAACCCCCCCCATTAACACGCCGCTACTTGCTTCAAACACGGCTATCCCTGCTAATGCTCCAATTAATATCGCTAAATACGAAATAAATGGGCCGTTTGCTAATAGCACTTTATAAGAGTCTAGCATTTTTCGTTTTTCAGGCGCGATGGGACGTGTTTCTGGCAACCAATGGTACATACTTAATAATACGGATGCCCCTAGGATAAATAGGAAAATATAGCAAGCATGCCATCCCCAAAAATGCGCTAATATTCCACCGAACATTGGCGCTAATAGTGGGCTCACTAATACTCCCATATTTAATAAACTATTTGCGTAGCGCAGCGCGGTACCTTTGTATAAATCTCGGGGCATAGTTCTAGCCATAACACCCGCAACTCCAGTACCTAATCCTTGTAAACCACTCGCAATCGTTAATGTATTTAACGTCGGTGAAAAAATCGCCACAATAGTTGAAAATAAGAAAATTGTCAGCCCCGCTAAAATAACAGGACGGCGACCAATTTGATCGGATAATGGCCCATAAAATAACTGCGAAAAACCATAAGAAAACAAATAGGCAGCCATAACTTTCTGAACAGCCCCAGAAGGCTCATCAAAATACACGGCAATTTCAGCTATCACCGGGACATAAATAGTTTGTGTCATTTGCCCGACAGCAGCTAATGCAATTAACATTAATAACAGATTGAAATGTTCCAGCTTTCTCATTTTTCTCTCAGATACACCAAAAATTTCAGACAAATAGTGACCCTGCGTTATTAAAATGAAATAACACAGAAACTATTTAGGAATTTAATTATTAATTTATTTGTTGTTTAACACATTGCAGCCACTACAAATAAACAGCAAATAATACGCTTTACTCTAATGTGATTAAGATAACAAAAATTAACTTTTTTTCGTAGTAGTACGACATATTAGTTTATTTATCAATGGCAGCAATATTCGCCAAGAGTGTCAACATAACTGTACATTGAAATTGTCAATGTACCTTTTCTAAGAATAAATCACTGAGACACATTATCGATAAGCATAAATAGTGAACTGTTTTAGTATTAAATCCTAATGAGCAATGAACCAACTAATTCACTTAATGAATCTATTTGAAGTGAGCTATTTGAAATAATAAGAGGTGGAAATATGGCAAATTGGGTAACCGGAAAAGTTATTGAAGCCAAATTTTGGACTGATGCACTATTCAGCCTAGTAATCGATGCACCTATTAAACCATTTACTGCAGGTCAATACGCTAAACTTGCGTTAGAAATTGAAGGTGAACGCATTACGCGTGCTTACTCATATGTCAACGCTCCCAGTGATAGCCGACTTGAGTTTTATTTTGTCATCGTCCCTGAAGGAAAACTCAGTCCAAAACTTGCACAACTCAAACCTAATGACACATTACAAATTACGGATGAAGCCGCTGGTTTCTTTGTGCTAGACGAAATCCCCGAGTGTAAAAATTTATGGATGCTATCAACAGGTACAGCGATTGGCCCTTTCTTATCAATCTTACAAGAAGGTAAAGACTTGGAACGTTTCGAAAATATTGTGTTATTACATGCCGTTCGTTACGAAAAAGACTTAAGTTATCTACCATTAATGAAAGCGCTCGAAAAACGATACTCAGGTAAACTTAAAATAATTACCGTAGTCAGCAGAGAACAATCTGAGGGAGCATTACATGGCCGTGTACCTGCTTTAATCGAAAACCATACCTTAGAAAATAGCGTCGGATTAACACTATCTCCAGATACTTGCCACGTCATGCTCTGCGGTAACCCTGAAATGGTGAAAGACACTCGTGATATGCTAAAAAATAGTCATGGAATGATCAAACACCTACGCCGTAAACCCGGCCATATCTCCAGTGAGCAATACTGGTAAATTTGCGATATCGAGCCACTGGCGCCTTTCAGGGGCTCGATAACTATAAATAATCAACAAGTTCTGTTTTTTCACCATATGTGTTGGCACTTTCCGTCCCCAAAAAGGCACCACAATCTAATATCATAATCATGGTAATTAATAGGGGTAAAAATCGTCCAATACCCCACTGCCAAATAGGTTCAAACTGACTGACATCAATCGAAAATAATGCAAAAGCCAGTAAAATTAATGCGAACCAACCACCTGATTTTCCCCTATCATGCAAGCGCTTAACAAAAATCGCCGCTAACGGGTAAAGTAGTAAAATATATAAGAAAAGTGTTAATATCTCAGGCAATAAAAATGCACTCTGTAATAAGCTGACGACCGTCATTAAAATAAAAATAGCGGCAATACCTGCCCAAAATGGCCGTCGTCCCATGCGGCCTTTGAAGGAAAAAGCCCATTGTTGTAATGTCATTACCGATAATCCTGATACAATGTGAAACCCCAAAAAATGCGTGGCCAGAAAAATGACTCAAACCTTATTTCGCTCAATATACGCCATCATAACTATTTTCGCACTTAGTGTGCCACAACTCACGTTCGCACAGAAAGTCCCAACATTGCCAGATTCAGACTTTGAGGTCTCCTATTTAGCGCCCGACGCTCCTTCTTTTGACCTCACCATTCCTGAATTACGCAATCAATTTAATCAAGCTTATCAAGATTTATATCTTCATGAATATAAAGTCATTGCGAGCCAAGATATCGCCGCTCCCTATATTCGAGCCGCTTCTCGTATCAACCAACAGATTTACTCCTCCGCCGTATTAGAGCGAGGAAGTGAAAAAATTAAAAGCTTACAAATCACGTTACTGCCAACTGATAACCCACAAGAAGCCGCAGAAAATCGACAACTTATGGAACGCTATACTATTGCGTTGATCCACCAGTTTGCGCCAGAGGTCTCTCTTGATAAAGCCCCTGAATTGGCTAACGCCTTGAGTAAATTCGTGGCGAATAAAGATTCGACCCATGCGGAAGAAGCAAAACTGGGAGCTTTACGATATATTTTAGTAAAAAGTGACAATAATGTGCTTACTTTTGCTGTTGAACCGATTAAGCTAGAACAACAAACACCCTAAACTGGCTGTGATCACGCGCTAAGAACAAGCGTGATCAAAAGCAAAGCTATTATCACCTATTGTTCTTATAATACAGTCGGTGAATGGCGACAGAACTGTCACATTGTGCATGAAAGATAAGCACAATGAATAATTTATTGATTTAACATTTAAACTGTCTGGTTGGAGGAAATAACATGCGACATCCATTGGTAATGGGTAACTGGAAACTAAACGGTAGCACCCATATGGTCAATGACTTGGTAGCCGGTCTGCGTAATGAGCTTAGCAGTGTTGATGGCTGTGATGTAGCGATTGCGCCACCAGCAATCTACCTAACTCAAGCTAAACATGCCTTAGCAGGTAGCCGAATTGCATTAGGTGCACAAAACGTTGACGTTAACTTATCAGGCGCATTCACAGGTGAAATATCTGCTGAAATGCTCAAAGATGTCGGTGCTAAATACATCATCATCGGCCATTCTGAACGCCGTACCTATCACAAAGAAAGTGATGAATTTATTGCAAAAAAATTCGCTGTATTAAAAGAACAAGGATTAATTCCAGTTCTGTGTATCGGTGAAACAGAAGCAGAAAACGAAGCGGGTAAAACGGAAGAAGTCTGTGCTCGTCAAATTGATGCGGTACTAAATTCACTGGGCGCAGAAGCATTCCAAGGTGCAGTGATTGCTTATGAGCCAATCTGGGCTATTGGAACTGGTAAATCTGCAACGCCAGCACAGGCGCAAGCAATTCATAAATTCATTCGTACTCATATCGCGAAGAAAGATGCGGCAGTTGCTGAACAAGTCATCATCCAATACGGCGGTTCTGTTAATGCCAGCAATGCTGCTGAGTTATTCACACAACCAGATATTGACGGTGCACTAGTTGGTGGTGCATCACTGAAAGCTGATGCATTTGCTGTCATCGTTAAAGCTGCGGCTGAAGCTAAAAAAGCAAAATAATCTTTTAAGATTTCTATGATTAAACCGCCTTTTTCCTTGGCGGTTTTTTTATATATTATTACTTTCCATTATCTACAATAATAAACAATCATATTTAATATAAAGCCAATAAATTTAATTATTATCATTTAAAAAACGAATGTTTGACTTTTTTTTCAAAAAAAACAATCAAGAGAAAAAACAAAAAAATCATAAATAACAGCAAATTAAAACAAAAGCATTGGTTAATAATCAATTTAATAACTATTCCCACAAATAAATATCATAGACAGAAAATAAAAATTAATTCAGATTTACCCTGCAAAAAAATGGAAAGTTAATAAAGTCGTTATGAAGGATAAATATGAAATATATAATTAGTCTAATTTATAGCATCATAATTATATTCCCTACGTTATGTACTGCGGAAAATAATAATTGGTATGTCAAAACGAATGTTTACATGGAAATAGAGGAATACCAAGACCAACAAGATTCATTTAATAATAAAGTCTATGATAAAATCAGCACCATTGGGCAGCTAAGTCTCAATAATCCCACCTCAGACTGGCGTTTTTTATTTGAACACCGAGAAACCCTAAGAAATCATGGGCGTAATTTTAGCATGTCACGGGATTCTTATACTCGCAACCGCACACAGTTTGAGGCTATCAAACAATTCATAAAATCAAAGAAATCGAATATCTCTGTAGGTTTTCGATATCGTAAAGAATCCAATGACTCTGCGCCGGGAACTACAGCACGATCAGCTAATCGTCTTTATGCTGTGACTCCATCAGGTAGCTATAACTTTGATGATACTTGGTCTTTTAATTATTGGATTTCCTATATTTATTACAGTAATTATTTCAATACTAATAGTTATGAAGCAGAAACAGAGTATGGCGTGACTTACCGACACTCTGACACCATAAGTGCCAAACTAAATATTTATATTGATAAATTATGGGATAAAAGCTTTCACGATCGTTTTTTACAAGCACAGATTCGTACCTATTTACCTATCAAACTTAGTTCAAATTGGCAGTTTACGCCTTACTTGCGTTATTATTTAGGTGAGCATGCTTACGATAAAAATGGTTATTTAACTCAAAAAGTTAATAACGGTTTCCGTGTTGGTGCTGATGTGCAATACCAAATAACACCGTCCTTAGCACTATGGGGAGGGGTCGCTTATGAGCCAACTACATGGAATTATGCTAAACATAATAAAATCACATCAGGTGAAAATAATAAACAAGTGCTCTATGTCGGGAAAATAGGCATGAAATATAATTGGTAATCATTTATTAGTAAGATTCAGTTATTTTATTGTGAAAAATAAGCTGCATACTATTTTCATGTGGCTTATCTATTCCATATCTAATTTTATATTTACCAACACATAAAAAATGATAAACAACAAATTTATAGTTTTTAAATAAACAATTTCAAACAGATTAAAGATTAATATATTGTTTGCTCGTGTTTAGGGCATAGATCACATATCCAAATAATACCAAACCGAAATTATTCCAACTAAAAATAAACTATTCCGATTTAATTTACCTTTAATATCATACAAATACACTAAGCTACTATAACTAAGGGTTTATCCCATATTCTCATTAATTCAAAATTAAGAATACTATCAACTGTGATTTTTCTCACATCATAAATAAACTTAGCTACTTATTATTCCTCGAAAAATAACCCAGAGAGAATAACATGCAAAAGCTTACCTTACTTACCGCTTGCCTTTTCAGCGCGTTATCCATCGCGGAACCCATGACCCAAGCTCAGCTTAATGAGCTATGGAAAGATAAACAAAAATCAGCTGAAGAAATAGTAAGCAATATGTCAGAAGCTGAAAAAATTGGTCAGCTATTCATGCTCGATTTTAGATATTGGAATAAAGACAGCAATGGGGAACCTGCACCATTTCTTACCATGAATGATGAAGTCTCCAAAGTGATCAACCAATATCACCTTGGATCTGTTATCTTGTTCCGTGAAAACTTGATTGATACCCCACAAACTGTTGAGCTAATCAATCAATTACAGTCATCCCGCAGCAATTTACCACTGTTCATCGGTACCGACCAAGAGGGGGGATACGTGACTCGCCTGCGGGTTGGCACTGAAATGCCTGGAAATATGGCTCTAGGAGCCACTCGCAATCCAGCTCTTGCAGAACTAACAGGAATGATCCATGGATATGAGCTCTCCAGCCTTGGGTTTAATGTCAACTTCGGCCCAGTTGTCGATATAAATAACAATCAAAATAACCCAGTCATCGGTGTTCGCTCATACTCGGATAACAAAGACTTAGTTGAAGCCTTATCTATCAACTACATCAAAGGGGTTCATAAATATAACCTGCTGACCTCCCTTAAGCATTTTCCAGGTCATGGTAATGTTTCCTCTGACTCTCATGTTGATTTACCTATTGTAAACTCTGATGCCAAAACATGGCGCTCTATTGAACTGGCTCCGTTTCAATATGCACTCGCTCATGGCTCTGATGCGGTTATGACAGCACATATCATCGTCCCAGCCCTTGATAATAATAAAATTATTACACTCACTGGCAAAGAAGTGGGAACACCAGCAACATTATCAAAACCCATTTTACATGGCATTTTACGCAACGAACTAAAATACGATGGGCTGATTGTCACAGATGCGATGGACATGGGGGCTATTGCGGACAATTTTGATATCAATTGGGCGGTAGAGACCTCGCTACTTGCAGGCTCAGATATTGTCCTAATGCCAATTAAAATGTGGGATACAGAAGCCATTACGCGCCTAGATAATATGTATCGCTATCTAGAAACACAAGCGGCGAAAAATCCAGAGCTACAAAAACGTATTGATGAATCCGCAAAGCGCGTCGTATTGAAAAAACTTCAACAACAAATTACAGCTCAACCTGTTGATGTCGCTATAGCTGAACAAGTTGTTGCCTCAAAGAGCCATAAAGATCTCGAAAATATGGTTTCAGAACAAGCTATTACACTAGTCAAAAATGATAATATTTTGCCTTATGTCCTAAAACCACAGAACCGTATTTTAGTCATTTCAGATGAAAAACCACGCAATGCTCTGATCCAAAAACATTTAAATGATATCGCTGCTGAAACGGCTGTCACCATCAAGAGCAGTGAACAGGTAGTGAAATTAAATGAGGATACCTTGTCAAAAAGTGATGTGAGAAAGCTCGTTACCAACCAAGATTTAATTTTACTGGCCACTTATAACCTAAAAGACACCCCAAAAAATGCTCAACTAATTATTGATGCTGCAAATAAAGCCAAAATTCCACTGGTCGTGATTTCTTCACGTAACCCTTACGATATTGCTTATCTCAATGATGTCAAAGCCAATATCGCAATTTACGGAATTACTGGGTTTGATATTACTAATAACAACCGTAACTCACTCGAAACCAATATCCGTAGTGGGCTGCGTACCTTGTTTGCAAATAGCAACGCTCAACCACTTAATTCGCCTAAAGGATTGCTGCCTGTCAATATCAAAAATCCGCAAGGGAACCAAGTTCTATTCCCTTATGGCCATGGTGAAACTTACCACACAGCACGTTAATTTCTACTGATCATCAACTCATTAGCCTTTATACCAGGCCAGAGACTAACGCCTTCAATAAAGGCGATTAAAAATAAAAACATATAAAAATTAAAGGGTTAAAATGAAAACTTCACTAAATGGTTTACTTCTTGTTACTCTATCTGGCCTAAGCGCATCCACTGTCGCTGCCGAACTACCAACCAATGATTATTGGCGTATATCATCCAACGTTTATATGGAACTGGAAAAATTTGAAGGACACCACAACACTAGCGGCCGCAAAGTTTTTGACAAAACAAGTATGGTGGGACAACTATTTTTAGTTAATCCTGAATCAAAATGGAGCTTCTTCCTTGAGCATAAAGAATCACTCAGAAGCTATAACCACGACTTCTCAACATCTAAAGATTCATTCATTCGCAACCGTACACAAATTGGTGCTACACGGAAAATGTATGCGAGTGATCTCGGTCAGTTCAATCTAAATGTCACTTATCGAAAAGAATCTAATGACTCTGCACCGGGTACTCAGGCGCGCCCGTCTAACACCATGTTTTGGCTGATGCCTAGTGGTACTTACAACATTACAGATAAATGGGCCTTTAACTTCTGGGATGCCGTTTATCACTATGATAATTTCCATGCGCCAAATAGCTATGAGTGGGAGTCTGAGCATGGCTTAGTTTACAAAATCAATGATTCCGCAACAGCAAAAGTCTACATGTATACCGACTGGACATGGGATAAAGATTTCAACAAAACCTGGGAGCAGAACCAAATCCGTGGCTACTTTCCAGTTACACTCAATCAAGATTGGAGTGTCATGCCTTATTTTCGCTACTACTTAAACGAACATAACTACGACAGTAACAAACGTACGACCCAGAAAGTGAAAGATGGCTACCGTGTAGGTACACAAGTATTCTATAACTTAACACCAAAACTGACCCTATGGGGTGGCTTTGCAGTTGAGCCGAGTACATGGGAAAATGCGAAAAATGCTGGGATCACTTCGGGCAGTAATAATCGTCAAACTTTCTACCTCGGCCAATTAGGTGTGAAATACCAGTGGCAGTAAAGTATCCCTATTCTCTCATTAATTATTACCTATGCCATGTCTAAAACAATACTCTAAATAGCTCGTACTGTAGCACCACGGCAAGAGAAGCTAATCCCTAGGAGCATACACCAGTATGTGACTAGGGTTAGCAAACGCAGCCAATAACGCTACAGTGCGGAATATGGCGAGTATTACCGACGAATGATTTCGTCAAATACTCCACCATTAGCAAAATGCGTTGCTTGTGCCGCTTGCCAGCCGCCGAAACTTTCATCTACCGTCAGTAATTTAAGCTCTGGGAACTGCGACTGATATTTTTTAGCCACTTCCGCATTTCGTGGGCGATAATAGTTTTTCGCAGCTATTTCCTGCCCTTCTAATGAGTACAAGTGAGCTAAATAAGCCTGAGCAACTTCTCTGTGGTCACGTTTATCGACAGTCTTATCCACCACTGCCACCGTGGGTTCCGCCAAAATAGAAATACTTGGTGTCACAATTTCAAATTGCCCTCTTTCCCCTAACTCATTGATAGCAAGTAACGCCTCATTTTCCCAAGCAATTAATACATCCCCTATTCCACGCTCCACAAAACTGTTTGTTGCACCACGCGCACCAGAGTCTAACACTTCAACATTCTGATATAACTGCTTTACAAATTGTTTTGCTTTTTCAGGATCTTGCTGGTTTTTATCTAAAGCGTAACCCCATGCTGCTAAATAATTCCAGCGAGCTCCGCCCGATGTCTTCGGATTTGGAGTGACGACTGAGACATCTTTGCGAATCAAATCATCCCAATCTTTAATCTTTTTGGGATTATCCTTACGGACTAAAAATACGATAGTAGAAGTATACGGCGCTGAATTATCAGGAAGTTTTTTAATCCAACCTTTATCAATGCGCCCGCTGTCTGCAATTGCATCCACATCATAGGCCAATGCAAGCGTCACTACATCAGCCTCTAATCCATTCATCACCGATATCGCTTGCTTTCCCGAGCCACCATGAGACTGGCGAATCGTCACAGAATCACCCGTTTTATTTTTCCAATAATTACTAAACTCTTGATTATATTGCTGATAAAACTCACGCGTCGGGTCATAAGAGACATTTAGCAGTTGAATGTTTTTCGCCCACGCTCCTGTCGTCAATACCAATAGCAATGCTGTTGTAAGCTGTGATTTTGTAACTTGCCATGAATGTGCCATTTTTTACCCTCGCCAAATTTAAGATAAAGCAAGGCTGACAGATAGAATCAATCACGGGAAATAATTAAAAAGAAAAACTTATACTTACGAGGAATATATGAATAGAACATTTGGTGGGATACTAAATCAAACCTGCATAGCAACAAAGCACTATGCAGGAGAGATTTGCAATTATAGACGGATTAGTACAGTTTTTTCGCTGTATCAAACCAATCTTTCTTAAAGGCCCGCTTCATATTCATTACAGCGTCAATAATATCATGGTGCACTAATTTCTCATTTTGAATACCCACACAGCGACCGCCATAGCCTTCTAGCAATAGCTGAATAGAGTATGCCCCCATACGCGAGGCTAAGATACGGTCATAAGCAACCGGTGAGCCACCACGTTGAATGTGACCAAGCACTGTTGCACGGGTTTCGTGATGCGTTTCTTGCTCAATATATCTAGCTAATTCACTAACATCACAAACGTGTTCAGTGATAGCAACTATAGCGTGACGCTTCCCTTTTTCGATGCCACGTTTAATTTCAGACAACAATTCCTCGCGGTCAAACGCCATTTCCTGCTCGGGCAATACTAAAAATTCACACCCACCTGCAATCGCCGCAGATAAAGTGAGATCGCCGCAATAACGTCCCATCACTTCTACGATAGAAATACGTTTATGGGAAGTTGATGTATCACGTAAGCGGTCAATCGCCTCAACAACGGTTTCAAGCGCAGTAAAATAACCGATAGTGTAGTCAGTACCCGCTACGTCATTATCAATCGTGCCCGGTAAACCTATACAGGGGAATCCAGCCTCTGTGAGTGATTTCGCACCAAGGTAAGAACCGTCACCTCCGATAACCACTAACGCATCAATATGGTTTTTTTTCAGATTTTCGAATGCGATAGCACGTACTTTTTCGTCACGAAATTGAGGGAAACGAGCCGAACCTAAGAATGTGCCACCACGGTTAATCATATCCGACACGCTATAGCGGTCTAATTGCTTCATGCGGTTTTCGTACAGGCCAAGATATCCATCAAAAATCCCCATGACTTCTAAACCTTCACCTAATGCTGCGCGTACTACACCGCGGATCGCAGCATTCATTCCCGGTGCATCACCACCGCTCGTTAAAACCCCAATTCTTTTAATCTGCTTGACCATGATGACCTCTGATTAATGAATATAAAATTGCAAATCTGTAAAAACCATTAAGCGGCTCAATTTTTTGGCGCTCATTGCGCACAATAACTTCTGCTGAATTGATTCAACTACAGGCATAATACGGTAAAGTAATGATTATGCCTCTGCTTTCAATCAAGATTTTATGTTTTATTGTGATCCAGTTTACATAATTCTAGTGAATGAACCCAACAGGTAAATATTTCAGCTAGGAAAAAGTATTCACACAGCTGCTAATGCGTACGGTTAGTACCGCGCATTTTAATTTGAGGTAAAAATTAAGGGCTGATGATAACACTTAAATTCCACCTATGCTGTATCTACAAAATAAAAGAAAAGCACCATTTAGTGCTCATTTAGTGCTTATTTTAATAAACGAACAAAAACGAAAACAAAATACGCTTAAGTATAGTAATAACGCGTTAAATGAAAAAAAATGGGGGCAGCAAAACACAGTGAGTCAATTCGGTCTAACATTCCACCATGTCCTTCAATGATTGCCCCAAAATCTTTAATTCCACTATCTCGTTTAATAGCTGACATACATAAGCCTCCTACAAAACCCATTATAGTGATTGCGAATGACATCAGACCAGCAATCCACCAGCTAAATGGGGTCACCCAATAAAGACAAATCCCAATGAGTACAGACGATAAAATCCCCCCCACAAAACCTTCAATAGTTTTATTTGGACTTAGTTTCGGCACAATCGGCCGTTTACCTATTAATTTACCAAAGACATACTGAAGTACATCTGAAATCTGTGTCACGATGATCAGGAACAGTAATAGTTTTACATTTTCCCCTTCATACCCTTCGATATTTAACATCAGCAAAGCAGGCACATGACTCAAACAAAAAAACAGCAACTAACATGCCCCACTGAATTTTTGCTGTACGTTCAAGGAAATGAAAGGTATCCCCAGCAAGCGCAATACGGGTCGGTAAAAAAAGAAACACAAAAACAGGAACAAAAATCGAAAATAACCCGTACCACTCGATCCCCACTAATACATATTGCAGCGGAATAAAAATAAAGAAACACCAAAACAGCGCTTCATGATCGCTCCTACGCGTTGGAGTTAGCGTAATAAACTCACGTAATGCAAAAAATGATATCAAGGCGAATAAGATCACCACACCGATATTACCTATCACTACGGCGAGAACACACACAATACACATAACCCACCATGCACGTATACGTGCATTCAGGTTATCAATCGTTGGGTTACTTTTTTCCCCTGAATAACGATAAGCTAAAACGCCCCCTATCACACTAGCAAAAACCAGAATACCAAACACACCAAATAATAATAGCGCTAACTCACTATCCCAAAAACTCATGGCATTAGCTCCTCAAGCGCTTCTTTTGCTCGCTGCAAGAATACGGTTTTACTTTCATTTTCCATCAAAAACGACAATGGCTTTCCTACCATTGCAGAACAAATTATCGGTACAACTAACTTCGAGCCCTTTGGTAACACGCGGTTTAAATTTTCTAGATACACAGGAACAACCTCAACATGGGGGTATTTTTTGGCGAGATGATATAAACCACTTTTGAATTGACTGATTTTTTCACCATCACCTCGAGTTCCTTCAGGAAAGAAGATCAGCGAGTGCTGGGCATCCAATACGGATTCTAAAGGTTCTAATATATTATGTTGTATTGGCTTATTCCCTTTTCTGTCGACCAATACTGCACGAAAAACCTTATTAACCAAGTATCGACGAAATGGCGTTTTATCCCAATAATCTTTTGCAGCAACAGGGTGAACAAAATGGCGCATTAAAGGTGGCAACCCTGACCATATTACTAACCCATCCAGATGACTCGAATGATTGGCATAGTAAATACGTGATGTCATCGATGGTTGACATCCAACCCAACGGGTGCGAACCCCAGTTAATAAACGGCAAGTTCCCGATAACAGCATGCCCATCCCCTTCGCAAGAAGAGAAACTTTTTGCACTTTTTCCATTTTTTTCCTTGCTTATGGTTTATCAAACTAAAACAGCAAAATTATGAAAAAAACCTGAATATCGTTTAATAATTAAGATAGAGAGTCAGTTCTGGGAGTTCAACGGGATAAGTTCTGATTTCTAAATATAAGAAAGGGGATAATGAGATAGATAGCAAATAATAGGCAATTGGTGTAGTAATACCTTATAGATATTACTACACCAAGCAAACTGTAAATAATTAAGTATTATTTTTTGTCTGCAGCGATACGGTCACGGATATTTTGTGCACGCTCACTTGAAGGTGGGTGAGAATCAAACATGCTTGTCTCTTGGCCACCCATTTTTGCTAATTTCTCAAAGGCAGTCACTAAACCGTCAGTTTTCACACCACGTTTTTTCAGTAGATCATAAGAGAAATTGTCCGCTTCACTTTCTTGGTGCTGAGAGAACTGAGAATTCACCAGTTTTTCGCCCAGAGCAGCTAATTGTGATGTGCTCAGTTGTTCTGCAAGACCGCCCGCTGACGCTGCGGCAGTACGTGCTGCAACCGCTGTATAAGCAACTTGCATTGCTTTACGCGTATGGCCTAATGCCACATGACCCATTTCATGGCCCAGAACGCCTTCAACTTCATTATCGTTCATTACATCCATCAGACCGCTATATACACGCACACAACCATTTGCCATTGCCCATGCGTTCACATCACTGGTCAGGTAAACTTTATAGTTTACTGGAGTACCACCAACTTCATTACCCAGCGCTTTTGCAATTTTGTCTAAACGTTTCGAGTACTTGCTCGAAGCTGGGGCAATCTTATTTTGCGCATCCATTTCTTTACAAGATTGGTCGCTTAATTGTTTAACATCTGAGTCACTCAGTGTCGCAGCTTGCAATAATTGCATGCCTGAATTTGTTAACATCCCTTGGTCTAAATTTTTACAACCCGTTAAAATAACAGCAGAAACAGCAACTGCCACAAGCGCTTTCATCTTCATAGAACATTTTTCCTTTAATATTAATATATAGGTATTATTTTTTAATGACGCTAAAGACTATAAATTCTGCGAAAAATAACAATAGGAATAAAGCCATAATTACCCAATATATGAATTTGATAACGTTTTTATTAAAATTGCAAAATAGACAGAATATTATTCCAGTAATAAATACATATAGATTGCATGCAAATGGCCATTAGAGCAATGGCCAAATATCACCCTAACTATTTAATAAATAGTTCAATAATACAAAAATCATTTCTGGTATTATTCTCAACAATAAATTGTAGGACTTCCCGATTCTCTCGGATTAGTAAAGTATCAAATGGCTTTAAACAAAAGGAAGCTGAATTGATATTAATACTCGTATTGGGCGTAATATTAAAAATTAAGATCTCACTTGCTCCACTCACCCAAGTATTAATGAGCGCGGAATCCACCCACTGTAATCGAGCTTGATATTTTTCGGGGTTATAGATGAGATTAAAATCACGAATTGCGCCTTGAACGAGTTCTGCGTAAACTTCGCTTTCCCCATTAAAAGCAAAAAACTCTTTTTGCTTTAATGTCACCGCAGGTTTCTTATCAACATGCAAAATAAGTCCTTTTCCTTCCAATACGCCAATAATACGTTGCCGCTTTTGAAAAAAAGAAAACGATCCTGCCGTTTTAACATCTGCTATTGACACTCGCCAATCAAAATCATCTAACCCCTCACCATGGCTCCGCGCCAATTCAAGTGTCGATCCTTGGCCGTTTTTCCAAGGCATATTGCGATAATCTTGCATCGTTAATATCTGAGCCATAAGGTTAACCATTCTTTAGTGGATACTTTTTTATAGTGAGAAAGAAAGATAAAAATAGCAGACTTTCAAGAAAAAATGTCTTTTTAAAAACCAGTTTAAAATTGTAGCTCTTACCATGAATGCCACATACAACCTGATTTTTTATTGATTTGGGATATAATCTATCCAACCAATAAAACCATACTCGTTCACTGTGATTCTTATTATGAATTATATGGTGAATTCATCGCATTTCCCAATCCAAAACAATTAACTCGAGGTAGGCTACTGTCCACTTTCCGTCCACCGCTACGAACTTTGATGAACTTTCATCGCCTTTTGAAAGTTTATAACTTGCTGTTTTTAAAAGATTGAAGATATGACTTATTGAAAAAAAAGCCCCTAATAGGGGCTATAAAAGACAGGGATGGTGTCTATGGCAAGGAAAAACTTCACTTATTGCTACTTCACTACTTACTTTAGAACTCAAGATATGAAACTAACTAGCTGCATTACTATTGCAGGCTTTACTGAAACTGCATTGCTTGATATTCAGCCATTTTTTGTTGATGAATATGCTCAAGCTCTGTTTTCTGTTCCGGTGTTAATAACTGGTATAATTCATGGTGAATTCGTGCCATTTCAACACGTTGTTCCAGCTCTTTTTGCATTCTTCTTTCAAGTTGCTCACGAACTGCTTTATCATCAAAGCTATCCGCTATAATTAATTTGTGTAACGCCTCTCGCTCTTGGGCTACAGCTGCGTTATCAACATGATAGTGGCGCTGTGTTGCCATTAAATCACGCAATTGCTGACGCTGTTTTTCATTTAACGTGATACCATTAAACATAAAAGTACTTGCACGTTCTTCGCTGCTAAACATTTCATTATGTTGAAATGGCACAACGGCATGAGCCGTCGATGCCGGAGTCTCAGCTTGCATTTGTAACATCAAAGGCGTTGAACTTTCACTTGCAGGGCTTTGCGAAACTTCTGCGAAAGCAACTGTTGGCCCGAACACAAATGCAGAAGCTAAAACTAACATTGCAGTTTTATGTACTGTATTATGTACTTTGCTATGCGTTGTTCTCAGCATTTGACACCTTGTCTCCGAACTGTGCTCGTGATTCAATGTGAACAAATATACACCTATGGCTGCAAACTAGCGTCAGAGCATGTAAAAGAACGTAAAGTCATGGAATCGTGCAGATTGTTATCGTATTTTGGCAGTTGGAGGACTTAAAAAATGCATAAAATCCTATTAGTTGATGACGACCGTGAACTCACGTCGCTATTAAAAGAACTGCTGGAAATGGAAGGTTTCAATGTTGTCATCGCCTATGATGGTGAACAGGCATTGCAACAAATAGACTCATCCATTGACCTGCTATTACTTGATGTCATGATGCCGAAAAAAAATGGTATTGAGACATTAAAAGAATTGCGCCAATTACACCAAACTCCCGTCATAATGTTAACGGCTCGGGGCAGCGAGCTTGATAAAGTATTGGGCTTAGAATTAGGTGCAGATGACTATTTGCCAAAACCGTTCAATGACCGTGAACTGGTCGCACGCATTCGCGCTTTATTACGCCGTTCTAACTGGAGCGAGCAAACTCAAGGGGACAATAGCAATACCCCTGTTTTACAAGTTGATAAACTGCAACTTAACCCAGGTCGCCAAGAAGCCAGCTTTGATGATGAAATTTTGGACTTAACCGGTACTGAATTTACGTTGTTATATCTACTCGCACAGCACCTAGGCCAAGTGGTTTCTCGTGAGCACCTTAGCCAAGAAGTCCTTGGGAAGCGCTTAACACCGTTCGACCGTGCTATTGATATGCATATTTCCAACTTACGCCGCAAACTTCCGGAACGTACTGATGGCCAACCGTGGTTTAAAACTCTACGTGGTCGCGGGTACTTAATGGTTTCTGCCACATGATCAACAGTTTAACCGCAAGGATATTTGCAATTTTCTGGTTTACCCTCGCACTAGTATTAATGCTAGTGCTGATGGTGCCCAAGCTCGACTCACGGCAAATCACTGTTTTAATGGAAAGTGAACAACGCCAAGGAGAAATGCTTGAGCAACATATAGAAGCAGAACTCGCACAAGCGCCGATGAATGACTTACTTTGGTGGCGGCGTATCTCTAATGCCATCAAAAAATGGGCTCCTCCCGGCCAGCGACTCATTATTGTCACCAGTGAAGGCCGTGTGATTGGTGCAATGCCAAGTGAAATGCAAGTTATTCGTAACTTCATTGGGCAGTCTGATAACGCAGACCACCCTAAAAAGAAAAAATACGGTCGAGCCGAAATTCTAGGCCCATTCTCTATCCGAGATGGGGAAGACCACTATCAGCTGTATTTAGTTCGTCCAGCAAGCAGTCCACAATCTGACTTTATTAACTTATTGTTTGATAGGCCATTCTTACTACTGATTGCCACGATGTTAATCAGTGCGCCATTGCTATTATGGCTATCTTGGAGCCTCGCCCGTCCTGCCCGTAAATTAAAAATGGCAGCAGACGATGTCGCGAAAGGGAATTTACGCCCTCACCCTGAACTTGAAGCCGGGCCACAAGAATTCCTCTCTGCGGGGAACAGTTTTAACCAGATGATCAGCGCACTCGACGGCATGGTTAGCGCTCAACAACGTTTAATCTCTGACATTTCACATGAATTGCGTACCCCACTCACGCGGTTACAGTTAGCTACCGCGCTATTACGTCGTCGACATGGAGAAAGTAAAGAGCTGGAACGTATTGAGACCGAAACGCACCGTTTAGACAGTATGATCAATGATTTACTCGTTCTTTCTCGCAGTCAGCACAAAAATGAGATCCTGCGTGAAAATATTAAAGCTGACGAGCTTTGGGGAGATATCTTAGACGATGCCAGCTTTGAAGCTGAGCAGATGAACAAGACGCTAGATGTCACCTCTCATCCAGGCTCTTGGCCACTATACTGCAACCCATCCGCAGTCGGCAGTGCGTTTGAAAATATTGTACGTAACGCATTACGTTATTCAAATACACATATTGCTGTTGATTTTAAAGAAGAAAACAACGGTATCCTAATCACTGTCGATGATGATGGTCCAGGTGTTAGCCCAGCTGACCGTGAACATATTTTCCGTCCATTCTATCGTACTGATGAAGCACGAGACCGAGAAACTGGCGGAACAGGATTAGGATTAGCGATTGTTGAAACTGCTATTACACAGCATAAAGGTTGGGTTAAAGCTGATGATAGCCCACTTGGCGGTTTAAGGTTACAAATTTGGTTACCTGAGCACGGCCGCTAGCCTCGTTTTGCCTAACTCACTAAAAGCCTTCTATTTATAAAGAAGGCTTTTCTATATCTATATGCAAAGTCAATGTAAACCTGTTTGGTATAGAATATTCCTATATTCATTCTAAAAGCAATAATCCCTAAACACCGCACCAATAGATAACTCTTTTTTCTTAACAAATACTGAGAAACATAAGAATAATTGACACGGGTATGTTGTATTTTTGAAATATAAACTTTAAAAAATAAACATAACTCTATTTCTGAATGTGTTACCCCTTTCTATACCTAACTTATTAATCTGATATTCTATTTTTCTTAATTAATGTGTAGTAATTAAAACATGATAAGAAGGCACAGAAGCCCAATTCAGTTCAAATCAAGATACTTATAATATGTACTGATAATAATCATGTTTTAAATCGATTCAATTTATAGGTTTTTAATTTATTAACCTGTTCAATATTAGGCGAACTCAACTTCAAATGGATTTATCAATGAAAAAATTCAAGCTTACCAAGCTAGCGATGTTTGCTGTACTAGGCGCGATAAGTACACACAGCATTGCGGGGGGATTAGTCCTGCCAAACAATAACTTACGTAGCGACCTTGCATGGCTTTCTGAACGTAATGTTATTCAAATTAGCTTATCAACTTGGCCATTATCTCAAGAAGAGATCACCCGCTCTTTAAACAATGCCAATATCACCAATAGCGAACAAGAAGCGATTATTCAACGCGTTAAAAAGAACCTAAACCGCACTAAGAATAGCGTTCAATTAGAAACTCACTTCGCATCTAGCCACAATTCTATGCCGCAAGGTTTTGCTCAAAGTGAAAAAAGTGACATTCGATACACGGTTTCCGGTAACTATAGCACTGACGATATCGATTTAAACCTCACCGCTAATGGCGAACGCGCACTACGCGTTGAAAACGGCTCAGACTATAACCTGAATGGCTCATACGGTGGTGTCAAAATTTGGAACCAGTGGGTGACCTTTGGTGAAATCCCGCAATGGTGGGGACCCGGCCATGATGGTAGCTTAATTCGTACCGATGCAGCCCGCCCTGTGACAGGATTCTTAATTCAACGTGCAGACCAAAGCCCATTTGAAACCCCTTGGCTTTCTTGGATTGGCTCATGGCAGTATCAATTAACCGCTGGGCAGATTAAACAATATGCTGCAGTCCCTGAAACCAAGCTCTTTGGGCTGCGTATGACCATGAATCCGACTAATTTCTTTGAACTCGGTGGTTCTCGCGTCATTATGTGGGGTGGAGATGGGCGACCAAATAACTGGAACTCATTCTGGGATGCCGCTAAAGGTGATGATAACACAGGTGACCGCAACAAAGATCCAGGTAACCAACTGGCTGGCTTAGATTTCAAATTAAAACTTTACCCATTAATTGACTTACCTGTCAGTCTTTATGGCCAAGTAGTTGGGGAAGATGTTAATAATTTCTTCCCATCACAAAATGCATTTATGGGTGGGATTGAGGGTTACCACACCCTGTGGGGACAACCTCTAAATTGGTATCTTGAAGGTGCTAATACCCATAGTACATGGGATAAAGATAACGTTATGTATCGGCACTTTATTTATAAAGATGGTTACTATCAGCAAGGTGCAGCGCTAGGTCATGCCATGGGCGGTGATGGCCGTATGCTCACCACCAAAGTGGAATATACTCTTGATGATGATAACCGCGTCAGTACTCGTTTAATGTATGCGAAAGTGAATAAATCTAACTTTGATGGCAACAAACTATTCCCTAAATCTGAAACCATTAAAGGTGCTGATTTAGGTTGGTGGCATAACTTTGAAAATGATATCAGTACTGATGCCAAATTTTGGATTTCTAAAACTGATTACGAAACACGCAATGATTTAGGCGCTGCAGTAACGGTAAACGTGCCATTTAAGTGGTAATCCCCATAGATAATACCTAAACAACAAAGAAAACGGATTATGTTTTGCGCATAATCCGTTTTTATCATAAATATCCTTATTTCAAGGAAAAGCTATATCAGGTAAATGAATCCTATTTTTTTTTCGGTTAATTAAAGTAATCAATCAAACAATCTAATCATCTATTTATACTCAGAATTGGTGTGAATACAAATATCTTTTGATTACACACTTATTCTGTCTATATAAAAGACAATGATATATAAGGAGTAACTTAACTTAAATATTTAATAGCGCGTAGAGTGCAACAATAGTATTATAACCTGATAATTTAAAATAATTTATTCTATTGACACTCTTATTAAGACTATTCTCTAAGACTATCACTACGATAGTCACTGGATATATTTAGTGGTATTATTAGGCGCTTTTACTTGACCACACAAGCCATCAGGAATACCCTTTGGCGGTCAAAAAACAATAAGCCATGCTTATCAATTGATCGCGATAGCAAAAACTCTAACGTTTTCAATTAATAAGTATGCATTTACAAATTCAATGGTGCTCTGGGACCCGATAACCCAGTGCGGTAGCTATGCTATAAAATCATTTATCTCCGGCTTTATTTATCCTATATTTTACTCAATTATCAATATACAGCTGACCATTGTGAAATATCTATCATGACCTAAAACAAAGAGGAAATATGAAAATAAATAAATTATTTTTAAAAATTGAGAAAATTATATTGCGCACACTACTACACATTTCACCAAAATTTAACTCCATCGATGACTACATACGATTTCGTCTATATAATTTAGAAAAAAAACTTCTGAAGATGAATAATGTATTAATAGGGAAAAACACCATTATCTATAATACAAAATTCTCTCACAGCAATAAAGGTGATTTTTTTCATATAGGCGATAATTGTACAATCACTGGAGCAACCTTTATTGGGCATGATGCATCCCCAACATTATTTTTGAAAGAATTAGTTTTAAAAAACAATGTGTACTTGAAAGGCTCAAGAAAATCATATCGTAAACCTATTCATGTTGGAAATAATGTATTTATAGGGGTCGGGACTATTATTTTGCCTGGTGTAAATATTGGTGATAACGTTATCGTTGCTGCAGGCTCTGTGGTTTCAAGAAACTTAGAAGGTAACAGTGTCTATGCCGGAAATCCAGCCCAAAAAATAAAATCCATAGAGAGCTATATAGACAAATATAAAACAATTTATGAACATGAAAATGAAAACTTTTAAAGTTAACCCTACCGATTTTATTGTATATACATTTGCATTTATAGGACCATTATCAACAACATTTCTTGACTCTTATAACTTGATATTTTGCGTTATATTATTTTCATTTTTATTCTTTCTAATATCAATAAATAAAAAAAAAACTCATACCAATAGAGTTAATAAAATATTTATTTTTTCATACCTCGCATTTAGCTTAATCGGTCTGTTTAGCACATTAATTTCTTTATCAGATATAACATCAGAAAATCACTTAACAAATCTATTATCTAGATTAAGTACTATATCATTAACGTTAATAATTTTAATCTGTATCTCAACTTGGATTCACAATCAAGAAGTTAGAAAACTACTTAATTTTCTTAAAATCGCTTTTTTTTCAACTATTATATTTGCCGTCATCGCTATTTACCAAATTTTAGCTCATCATTATAATTTACCATTTATAGAAACACGTTCATACATATACGGAGCATCCTACGAAATACAACAGAGCCTTGGTATAAGAATCACATCTATAGCTAGAGAGCCAAATTTTTATGCCCCTATACTAATTGAGTCTTTTTTACTTTCGTTTCTTTTTCTAAAAAGAAGCACACTATATTTTTATGTTATATTTAGCATCTTTCTTATATATAAAACTTATTCAACTGGTGCATATATCCACTTCGCATTAATATCGATTCTTTTATTTATATTTATTGGGCGAAATAAATTAACAAAGTTAATTACAACAATCATACTATTAACTTCTTTACTTTCCCTTATTTACTATCTAACATTGCAAGAAAATTATTTTACCAATAAATTACTAAATGAAATGAATGGTGAATCCAGCAGAACATATATTTATTCCACCATTATATATGAAATTTTCAACTCAGGTTTCCTTAATTTACTATTTGGACACGGAGTCAATACATTACAATTATTTAATGAATTAGCGAATAACAATTACAATATAAATTTCTCGGTATCAAATAGCCTTTACATTGATATATTATGGGATTCTGGTCTAATAGGTCTTTTTTGTTTTTCTTTTGGATTCTTCCTATTATTTTTAAGTCTTAATCGCTCTGCTAGGAATAATAAATATGGCACCATCGCTTTATTTTTATTCCTAAGCTTACTTATTACATCTATATATCGGTCAGAATATACTACAACTCATTTTTCCTGGATCTCCTCAATTATATTTGTATGTTATCAACTAGCCGCCAACCCAAGAGATAAAGATGAAACTAAGCATGCTATACGCAACTTATGATGATAGGTTAATTTCATTAATTGAACATCTACCAGAAGCACACTATAATACTGAGATAATAATAATACATCAAACCAGAGCCCCGCATGAATATCAAAAGCATATAGATTTATTAAATAATAGGAAAGATATTCGTTACTTTTCTTCTAATGATAAAGGCGTTACTAAAAGTAGAAACTTAGCAATAGCCAAATCAACTGGTGAAATCTTACTTTTCTGTGATGATGATGTCATATACAATGGTGATATTCAAAAAAACATCTTAAATGCATACAGAGAAAATATTCATGCAGGCTTTCTCACATTTGCATACACTGAAGATATAAAAAAGATCAAATCTAAAAAATTCAAAGATAATAGTTTCAAACATACATTACTTACAATTTTAAGCATCGGCACAATTCAAATATCTTGCAAAAAAGCACTATTAACAAACTTATCAATTACATTCCCTGAAGATATGGGAGCTGGAAGTAAATATTTTTTATGTGATGAGCCTGTTTTTTTGTCTAATTTCATCAAGTCAGGAATTGATGGTTATTATATACCTATTTCCATTGGGTATCATCCAGTGGAATCGAGTGGCAACATTTTCAATAATAAAAATGCTTTCATATCTAGATTGCTCTGTTTCAAAAGGATATTTGGTAAATTCAATGGTAGTTTATTATATATTATTTACTTATTTAAAAACATAAAAAAATTTGATTCCATTCACAGTTTCACTAATGCTATATCCTTAATTACAAAAAGAGAGTATAAATAGCCATGAAAGCATTATTAATTAACACCTCTTTTTATCCTAATATTGGCGGAGTAGAAAATTCGTTTAGAAGTATAAGTGAAGAATTATCTAAACAAGGTTGGGAGGTTGATATAGTAGCGAGTGATAACTTCACACTTAAACCAATCGAATACATGTTTGGAGCAAAAGTAACCAGATACAAGCAAGGAAAATTAGGGCTAGGTTTTATAAATCTAATTAAACTATTAAAAAAATCAGATCTATCAAGTTATAATATAATTATAAGTAGAAGCACTGTAACATCATTAGCTTTAAGCTTATTAAATTGTCATAAATATAACTTCATTGTACCAGGGGTCTATAAATACCAGAACAAGACTAACTTTAATATAATACAAAAAATTAAGTACTTAATTCACTGCCAATTTGAAAAAGCAGCCTTTAAAAATAGCAAAAATATTTTTGTATTTAGCAAGTCAATGAAAGATCAAATTTCCAGCATTGTTAAGAATAAAAATATAGAGTTAATATCACCAGGTGTTGATACAAAAAGATTCCATAAAATATCAGCAGAAGACAAGAAGATTTTAAAGAGAGAACTACATATTCCTCTAGAAAAAAGAATCATCTTATGTATTGGTCGGTTCGTAAAAATAAAAAATTTTCATACCATACTCCAAGCTATGCCTCTCGTTAATAATGATCACATATTAATACTTGTAGGGAGTGGTAATGAACTAACCTCATATCAAGAGTTTATTAAAATTAACAACCTAGATGATAGAGTTTATATTTTTGACAAAACATTAAACCCTGAAAGCTTTTATAGTATTAGTGATGTATTTTGCCTTCCTTCAACTTATGAACCTTTTGGACAAGTTTTGTTAGAAGCCTCTTGTAGTGGCTTACCAATTGTTGCATTAGATAGCAATATAGAAAATGTAGACACCGCCACTAAAAGCATTTATGAAGACTTTCCTAGTTTAGTTACATATGTACCTAAAAATACTCCTGAAAGCTTCGCAGACGTATTTAATAATGAGCCTGATTTAGATGAAAGTAAATCAGGCTCATATGTCGATTTTTCAAATCGACATTCATGGAACACATTAATTTTCAAACTAAAATTCAATAACCTCTCATAATTTTGGGTATTTTATATCTATGAAAATAGCAATCGCAGGAACCGGCTACGTCGGCTTATCTAACGCCATGTTACTGTCACAACACCATGAAGTCGTGGCGGTGGACATCATTCCTGAAAAAGTGGTGATGTTAAACAATAAGCAATCGCCGATTGTTGACGCCGAAATTGAACAATTTTTAGCGGAAAAAACATTGAATTTCCGCGCGACGGAAGACAAAGTTGATGCCTACACAGAGGCTCAGTACGTCATTGTTGCGACACCGACAGATTACGACCCGAAAACTAACTATTTCAATACCAAATCAGTCGAGTCCGTTATTCATGATGTGAATGAAATCAACCCAGCCGCGACCATTATCGTTAAATCCACCATTCCTGTCGGCTTTACGGCCCGTTTACATGAAGAATATGGCTACAGTAACGTGATTTTCTCTCCTGAATTTTTACGTGAAGGCCGTGCATTGTGGGATAACCTGTATCCATCTCGCATTGTGGTGGGTGAACGTTCTGAGCGTGCGAAAATCTTTGCTGACTTACTATTAGAAGGCGCGATTAAGAAAGATGTACCTGTGCTGTTTACCGATGGTACGGAAGCCGAAGCCATTAAATTGTTTGCTAACACCTACTTAGCGATGCGTGTCGCCTACTTTAACGAGCTCGATACCTACGCAGAAAGCCGAGGGTTAAATGCCCGTCAAATTATTGAGGGCGTCTCTTTAGACCCACGTATTGGTAGCCATTATAACAACCCTTCATTCGGTTACGGGGGTTATTGTTTACCGAAAGATACCAAGCAATTGTTGGCCAACTACGATGACGTGCCAAATAACTTGATTAACGCCATTGTGGAATCTAACCGTACCCGTAAAGACTTCATTTCGGATGCCATTATCGCCAAAGCGCCGCATAAAGTCGGGGTTTATCGCTTAGTGATGAAAGCGGGCTCTGATAACTTCCGTGCTTCTGCGGTGCAAGGCGTGATGAAACGCATCAAAGCTAAAGGTATTGAAGTTGTGGTGTATGAACCAGTGATGAAAGAAGCTGATTTTTTCCATTCAAAAGTGGTGAATGACTTGGCTGAATTCAAAACCCAATGCGACATTATTCTCGCTAACCGTATGGTACCTGAAATCGAAGATGTAGCGGATAAAGTCTATACTCGAGATTTGTTTGGAAATGATTAACTTAGTAGTGATAATATGTCTGAAATTGTAACCCAAGAATTAGTTTCTATTATCATGCCTTGCTATAATGCTGAGCAATATATTAAAGACTCAATTAATTCTGTATTAACTCAAACCTATTCTCACTTTGAGTTAATTATTATTGATGACCTATCTACAGATAATTCAATTAATATTATTAATTCATTTAGTGATAATAGAATCAAACTTATTAGATTAGAACAAAACTGTGGGGCAGGTGTCGCTAGAAATACGGGTATTAAAGCGGCAAAAGGTCGATTTATTGCTTTCTTAGATAGTGATGACCTATGGCGCTCAAATAAATTGGAAACGCAATTAAAGTATATGGTAAAAGGAAACCACCCTCTCTCGTATACTCAATATCAGAAGTTTACACAAGATGGAAAAGGAAAGCTGGTAATCCCACCAAATACAGTGACATACAATGAACTACTTTATTGTAACGTTATTGGCTGCTTAACTGCTATCTATGACACAAAAATATTAGGTAAGCAGTTTATGCCATTGATTAGAAAAAGACAGGATATGGGATTATGGTTAAAAATACTTGCTCAAGGTCATACTGCTTACTGCTGCCCCTATGTACTTGCTGATTATCGTACCGACTCGGGTATGACTCAAAATAAAATTGATGCCGCAAAATACCAATGGAAGTTTTACCGCCAAGAGTTGAGCTTTAATATCTTCAAATCAACGTAAGCGGTTAATGAACCACACATACTAAACAAACTCGTCATTTGCCATAGTAGCTTTTTCATTGGAGGGACTATGGAACAACAAAGTAAACGAGAATACTGGACTGCAATTCTAGAGCTGCAA
>NZ_JBKQGZ010000024.1:0-75574 GCF_050487165.1 Providencia sp. Me31A | reverse complement strand
AATATGGCGAGATAATGGTGATCCAATTAACGCCGCGAACTGAGGTTCCAAATCGGCGCTTATCACCGTGGATCGTTGAGTTGACTGTCAATAATGGATACCGTTCTGCCAGCATTCGTTCTTGAGCCTGATACTCATGGTAATTTCGAGGTAAGGTGACACCAAAATCACAGTACCCAGCATCAGGAGAGAGCTGTTCTTTGAGAAAATCAAACCACCCTTGAAATTTAGCCAATCCATCTTCTTGAAAAATATAATCCCAAGGTAAAGTCAAATTTAAATATGATCGGTTATAATGCCCGCTCGCTTCAAGTGATGTGACCATTGACATTAAATGTTTAGGCGCAGTATCTAAATCAAAGGCATCACTCACATCCCATTCTAAATCATCCTTATCCGTACCTGCCAAAAATTTGGTTTCAAACTTCTCAATATTCGCCTCATTGTATTTTTTTAGCCCTGAAAAACCGTGGGTATGAAAACGCAGCTCATAACCAAATTCTTCACGAAAACGACGAAAACAATTTAACGCATTTTGTTTTTTTTCAGCGGTATAGCCGAACGGATAAATCATAATGATGGTGATACCCAAACGCGTCACCGCCATCCCTTCACTATTAAGTAATGAAAAATTCGCCAGTTGTTGTTCGATATGCTGTTTTTGTGCTTCGAATGCCATGTTTCCCTCTCAGCTAATCATCCCGTTTCCCTTCACGCACTAAATGCCAAAGGGTAGTACCTTCGGGGTTATTATTCACATCAAACGCAATATCCCCTTGTTCAAAATAAGCCTCTTTTAACCCGCCTTTTTCACTGTGGTAGTAACCTGCTACTAATGCAGGTTCTCCTGCTGTAATCGGGGTGATTTTTAACGGCGCTCTATCTAAACGGGAATACCAAGCTTTAGTAGCGGGAATATCGAAATGACCGTAGCCACGAGTATGTAAGCTATCATCAGGGACATGTCGAATTGGTCTAAGTAAGTCATTTACCGCGTAGTAACTCTTGGGTACAGAGGCTAATGAATTACAGAGTATGGGATATTCACCAATTTGGATCACTAATGAATCGGGACTTTCAATGAGTTGGATTTCGGGGTAAGGGCTAAGTTTTTTACGTACCCATTCAATACCACCTAGACATTGAAGTAGATAGGGAGAGATAATGGTAATCCAATTAACGCCACGAACAGACTTAACAAATTTACGTTTATCCATATGGATAGTTGAGTTGACTGTTATAAGTGGATAGTGTTCAGCTAACCGTCTTTCTTGAGCTTGGTATTGATGGTAATTACGCGGTAGAGTGACACCAAAATCACAATAGCCTGCATCGGGAGAGAGCTGTTCTTTGAGAAAATCAAACCACTCTTGGAATTTAGCCAATCCATCCTCTTGAAAAATATAATCCCAAGGTAAAGTCAAATTTAAATATGATCGGTTATAATGCCCCCCCCCTTCATGAGAAAGTAACATTGACATTGAATAATTGGGGGCCGTATCTGCATCAAATGCATCACTCACATCCCATTCTAAATCATCCTTATCCGTACCTGCCAAAAATTTGGTTTCAAACTTCTCAATATTCGCCTCATTGTATTTTTTTAGTCCTGAAAAACCGTGGGTATGAAAACGCAGCTCATAACCAAACTCGTCACGAAATCGACGAAAACAATTTAAGGCATTTTGTTTTTTCTCAGCGGTATAGCCGAACGGATAAATCATAATGATGGTGATACCCAAACGCGTCACTGCCATCCCTTCACTATTAAGTAATGAAAAATTCGCCAGTTGTTGTTCGATATGCTGTTTTTGTGCTTCTAATGCCATGTTTCCCTCTCTACTCCAACGCTAACGTTACAAATGATGACCCTATTGAGGCTAATGCCGCTACAGCCAACCCCACAATTTCAGCCCCCGCGAAGAAAATAACCAATGCGATTAGCGCAATCGCAACAGCCACTTTGCACATAATATATTGAACATCTTCTGAGGTGTTTTTCTTA
This sequence comes from Providencia sp. Me31A, assembly GCF_050487165.1. Taxonomy (NCBI): domain Bacteria; kingdom Pseudomonadati; phylum Pseudomonadota; class Gammaproteobacteria; order Enterobacterales; family Morganellaceae; genus Providencia; species Providencia sp. Me31A. The sequence goes on along the minus strand of NZ_JBKQGZ010000024.1, from coordinate 73,569 downwards.
ATGGCTAACATCACCATTCCTGTTGGGCCACTTGATACTTGCATTACCACTTGAACAAACGAAAAATTTTTAATGTCGTCTGCCGTAAAATCCGTCTCGTCGAGTACCATGCTCGCATATTGTTCTAAATTTTTTTCAGTCAAGGTGATAACGGCTTTTGTTTCCGCCACAATATAGTAAAAAGCGACTTTGACCGCAGTTTGCATTTTAGGATCAATTAATGCATCACACACCCATTGTCCTGCCTCCATAAAAAAGGCACCGGCCGCTTTAAAGTCTGCCAATAGCTCATTCGATAAAAAATACCAACTACTCGTAGGTTCTGTGTCTATTATGTAACGTTCATGTAACAATCCTATTTCAGAGAGGGCTTGCCCCATTTTACTTTCATCATTTTGTTCGTGCATCAATGGGTAAGAAGGGCGTATGTAGTTATTATCTTTTTGAATGAGTTGGTCACTGCACAGGGATTCTCCATAACGCCAAACGGATGCGGTACTATCCGTAATATCGGTATCAGATTGTGGGTTATACATGAGGTAAATTCCCGCCGTCATCCCCATATGTTCATCACTGTAAAACAGTTGATTTTCTTCAAACCAAAACGTAATTCCTTCTTCGGCGGCTAAACGACACCAAAACTCATACGCAGATTCTCTTTTTTGTGTTGTATAAGCGCGGGGCTGATGTAACCCTTTACGATAAAAAATACAATCTGATTTAATATGAGCTTCATCTAACAATATCTTTAAAATGTCGGGTGTCGTTTTATTTTGAAAAATACGACTATCTTGGTTTAAGGTCATCACCCACATTTCAGGTCGTATCTCAAAGTGATACCAGGTTTTGACACCATCTGTATTGCCCTGCACACCACTGGAGAGTAAACCATTAACCGTTCGTATTATTTGACCGTCTCGTTTAACCGTCAATGACGAAGCGCGGCTCAAGTGTGACTGAAAATCAATAAAGGGTAAGAGACTCACGACACTTAAGTTTAGGGTATAAAGCGTTGATAATCCCTCAGTCAACGTAAACTCGGTGACGAGGAACGTACCGGAGGGGAACCCACCTATCTCGCAAGTAAACGGCAGCCCTGTTGATAATGGTTCGATACCTATTGTTTTTAAATAATGAAGTCTTGGCGAAATGGTTATTGTCCAAATCCATCCCCTTTCATTAGAATAAACTAAATTTTAAGAGAAAAGATAACCTATAAGCCAAATATTTTGAAGTAACTTCGAAAGTTGTGTTTCGTAATATAACCATCAATGGCATCACATAAGCGTGATGCCATTGTTTATCTTATTGACCCTCGTAGAAAGCTAACATAAGGTTACCTTCACGGATGATAATAGGACGACCTGGTAAGGCATCAAGCAACGCACGTTTTGAGCCATCCACAACAACCGCAACATTTTTATAATTATGGCGTTGCAGTAACTCTGGAAGTTGATCTAAACGATAGAAACGATTAGCCGCATCAGGGTACTTTAACCCATAACCCAGCTCACCCGTCTGATATAACATCGTGATATCACTGCGTTTGAGCACCCATGCAAGTGCAGTTCCCAGTCCCACATTATTGGTCAGTAAAACCGATTTATTTTCTAACTGCTTAGTGTACTTGCCAATAATATTTTGGGGCGTATTGTTACTTTCAATATGATATGGAATAACATGCCCCACTGTTAAGCTAATAGCCACGGTACATACTGCGGCTAAATACCAAAATCGCTGTTTAAAAGAAACTAGCGCCACCACTAACCAGAAGATAAATGCGCCCGCTGCTAACCATAACTTATCGCTTTCATCGGCTTGATAAATATTTAGCTTAGGGAAATAAGGGGATGCAATAATAGCGCCGGCAGCAAGGGCTCCAACCAGTGAGTTAATCACTGCATTTACACGGATCGCCGTTGTTTTTTTCTCTGTAAGTACTTTCTCAATATATGCCGCCATTAAAATAGCGATAGGTGCGATACACGGCAAAATATAAGTGAGTAGCTTCCCTTTTGTAATACTAAAAAACACAAACGGAGCAACAAACCAAAATAGGAAATAAACATGCATACCTTTTTGCCGCCAAGCGTGACGTATGGCACCGATTAGATAACCTAACCACGGCAATACAGCAGCACAGATAATGGGGATATAAAACCAAAATGGGGATTTGTTCTGAGCGTCATGAGACATAAATCGCTGAATATGCTCGACCCAAAAGAAGTAATTCCAAAAGTCAGGTTCACGGCTGGCTATCACAAACGACCAAGGTAAGCACACCACAAATGCAGTAAAAATCGATACAAATGAAAAAACAAAGACTTCTTTAAATTTTTTAAAATAAATGGCAGTCAAGGAGCACACTAAAACGGGTAGCACTAAAACTAAAAAACCTTTAGTTAACAAGCCTAAGCCACAAGCTACTCCCATCATAATGAAAGCAATTAGCCTGTAAGCAAAACGTTGAGTGGTCAGTCCCCACTGAAAGAAAAAAATCACCATCGTAATAAAAGCAGTCACAATGGGATCGAGAATATTATAGGTGCCTATCGTAAACACCATTAACATCGAAAGATAAATAAAAGCAGCATTGAAAGCGAGACGTGAATTTCTCCATGCCATTTTGGCACTGAGATAAACAAACACCCCACTCGCTAACGTACTAAATACCACCCCAAGGCGAACTGAGACATTATTTTCACCAAATAACATTTGGAATAATGCACCAACCCAATAACCAAAAATTGGTTTTTCAAAATAACGAACATCAAGAAGCTCAGGCACACTCCAATTATAACTGAGGATCAATTCTCGGCTGATTTCCGCATAACGCAGCTCATCAGGTTGCCATAACAGCCTACCGTTTAACGGCAAAAAATAGGTCATTAAAACAAATGCAAATAACAGGCACCACTTAAGGTAGGCAACTTTATTGTTTGCCATAATCATCTCATCTCAACCATTCTTGTTATTGATACTTAATACTTTTGATTTATGTATATAAAATAAACATATATTGTTTCTTTTACATTATTATCATTGCTGCGATTAAACCCTATTTAAACAAGTCAACATTAATCCATACGAACATCGCTTATGCATAGATAATCAATAAATGAAACTCAAATTTAAGCTATAAAAAAGAGATAAGAATCTAAATTAAGACTAATAATTAAAAAAATAGTTCATTATTTAAAATATATAATATCTAATTAATTAAACCTTCATATTAAGAATTTAAGAATAAGAACAAATACGCCATATAAGTGTTAATAATGGGGCGCATTATTTTTAACAAAAAAAACCGGCTATGGTTTTTTACCTATAGCTGGTTTTTATCAATCATTATTATTTTATTTTGCGGCAAGCAGCGCCTGCTCAAGGTCCGCTAAGATATCATCAATATGTTCAATCCCGATGGATAAGCGGATCATATCTCTGGAAACCCCGGCTTGAGCCAATTCAGCATCATTTAACTGACGATGAGTAGTTGATGCGGGGTGGCATGCTAACGATTTAGCATCACCAATATTAACTAATCTGACAATCAATTTCAGCGCATCAATAAAACGCGCCCCCGCCTCTTGCCCCCCTTTAATACCGAATGACATAATACTCGCAGGTTTACCGTCCATGTATTTTTGCGCTAAAGCATGCTCAGGGTTACTTGGCAAACCTGCATATTTTACCCATTCAACTTGAGGGTGCTTTTCAAGAAAATTTGCCACTTTTAACGCATTTTCCGTATGTCTGTCCATTCTTAAGGCCAGCGTTTCTAAGCCTTGTAAAATCAAAAATGAGTTAAACGGTGATAATGCAGCCCCCGTTCCACGTAATGGTGCAACGCGGCAGCGAGCAATAAAAGCTGCTGCGCCAAAATGCTCTGTATAGCTGACACCGTGGTATGCGACATCAGGCTCTATCAGTAATGAGAAGCGGTTTGGGTATTGTGTCCAAGGAAATTTGCCCGAATCAATGACCATTCCACCAAGTGATGTCCCATGACCACCTATGTATTTGGTCAATGAGTGAACGACAATATCCGCACCATGTTCAAATGGGCGACATAAATAAGGCGTCGCAACCGTATTATCCACAATCAACGGTACACCATGACGGTGAGCCACTTGCGCTAGTGCCTCAATATCTACAATAAAACCTGCTGGATTTGAAATCGATTCGCAGAAAACTGCGCGCGTCTTGTCATCAATCAATGCTTCAAGAGCGGCTAAATCATCATGTTCAGCAAAACGCGTTTCAATCCCTAAGCGTGGCAATGCGTGGGCGAGTAAATTGTAAGTACCGCCATATAGCTTAGCAACCGAAACGATATTGTCGCCCGCTTGTGCAATCGTTTGAATAGCATAGGTGATTGCAGCCATACCTGATGCAACCGCAAGCCCCGCCACACCGCCTTCTAATGCGGCAACACGCTGTTCCAGAACATCATTAGTTGGGTTCATAATTCGCGTGTAAATATTACCTGCGACTTTTAAATCGAAAAGGTCTGCGCCGTGCTGTGTATCATCAAAGGCATATGACGTGGTTTGGTAAATCGGAACGGCAACTGATTTCGTTGTAGGGTCTGGAGAGTAACCGGCATGAATCGATAATGTTTCTAATTTCATTTGTTATCCTTGTTATGACGCACTGGAAAAACACGGCCAGAGGAAATAGTGGGTACAGACTTCAATGCAGTGATAGCCATAGATATTACCGAAGACTCTACATCAGACAACTATTAGAACTTGAAATTATTTCATATAGGTTAGTTAGTCTAACTATGCATTAAGAGATTCTTACTCACTTCAACTCAACCAATCGATTATATTAAATGCTATTCTTATAATCTATTTCGTATTGATATAAAAAAGCCACAACCCTTGCAAGCCGTGGCTCTGTTAACACTTTATCGTTATTGATAGTTACTGAAATGCACCATAAATAACTGATGTAATTGAGGCTAATCCACAAATAAACGTGAATACCTGTGCCAGTTTTGATGTACTAAATTTCTTCATTGCAGGAACAATATTCATCGATACGACTGGCAAAATGAATAGGATAGCTGCAATCATTGGCGCTCCCATCGTTTCAATCATGCCTAAAATACTTGGATTACGAATAGTGACAATCCAAGTCGTTAACACGATAAACAGCATGGACGCCATTTCAATTTTCTTCACAGAGAAAGATGAACGCGATTTAATTAATCCTACTAAACCTTCATGAGCCCCTAAGAAATGACCAAAGTAACTTGAAACAATCGCAGCAAAGGCAACAATCGGCCCTAAATAAGACAGTATTGGTGATGGGTTAATATTCGCAATATGGGATAACACGCTGATGTTTTGTTCCTTGGCTACGGTAAGTTCTGCTGGGCTCAACGATAACACCACAGAGAAAACAAAGAACATGACAAAGCCCGTTAACATTAAAGCCGCACCACCGGTGATCATATCCGTTTTTACAACTGCACTATCACCAAATTGTTGGCGTTGATCTTTCGTAAATTGGCTAATAATCGGGCTATGGTTGAATGAAAATACGATAAGCGGAATCGCCATCCAAACGATGACGGGCATTGAGCTCCAATCAGGTGCCACTTCGAGCATTGACATATTCCATTCAGGAATTAAATACAAAGATAAAGCCAATAAAATAAAGACTAATGGGTAAACCATTAAAGATGTGAGCTTTAACATTAGGTCGCGACCAAATACCACTCCCGCGGTCATTGCTGCAATCAATATACCCGATAGCAACCAACGCGGAAGAGGATCGATACCTAATTGATTAACAAGGAAAGAATCAACAGTATTGGTAATGCCAACCCCATAAATTAATACGATAGGGTAAATCGCGAAGAAATAAGCGAAAGTAATAATATTCGCCCCAGTTTTACCGAAGTGCTCTTCTACTGTGTCAGTGATATCCGCATTCGGATTTTTTGAAGATAATACGAAACGAGCTAACCCTTTATGTGCTAACCAAATCATTGGTGTGGCAATTAATGCCAAGATAACTAATGGCCAAAAGCCACCCGCCCCTGCTTTAATTGGTAAAAATAAAACCCCTGCTCCCACCGCTGTACCAAACAAAGAAAGCACCCACGTAAAATCTTTATACGTCCATTTACTTACAGATTTATCTGCTGTTACCACTGTCTTTTCAATTGCGCTCATATTGTATTTTTCATCATTTACGTTATTAAAATAAGATGCGCCGATTTTGCATGAAATGAGTATTCGCACCTAGCCCAATTTACTTATTTCTTCCAACTTTTTGCTGTAGATCTCGTTAATAACGTAAAACCCAAAAATACAATGCCATTCCCCTGTAAAAATCCGGATTCACCTGCAATTAAAAGAGTAAATTTTACAGATAAAGCATTTAATTATTTTCGATAAAAAATGGCCGAACAACCAGTTCAGCCATTTATACACGAATAACCCAAAATTAAAGGTAAATTGGCACCAGTATTTCCGTCGCTATCACCACAACAACTAACCCAACTAATACTGGGATTGAGGTTCTTTTCACGACTTCAAATGGCGAAATTTTTGCCATACCGGAAACCGCCACAACCACACCAGACACTGGAGATAACGTGCGCCCTAAGTTAGATGCTTGTAGCATAGGAATTACTAGGTAAGCTGGGTTGACGCCCATTTGTTTTGCTAAATAAGGGATTAATTCAACAAATGCATAGAATGGTGCATTACCAGAACCGGTTGTCATCGCCGCTAACATGGTAATTACCACTAACGCAACCATCATCACTATCGCACCAGAACCAAATGACTGAGCCAGATCAATCAGACCTTTAATGAAACCGATGGTACTTAGGCCTTGAGCAAATACCCCTGCGGCCACTAACAACATCACCACCGTTGCAAATGCATCTGCCATTCCTCTATAGCAAACTTCTAAACCACCATAGACGTGTTTTGCACTAAAGCTACGTAAAAACTCAATGACTGCCGCTAAAATAATACAACCAACAATGATAGTAACGATATGCAGCTCAGGAGCCCATTTTCCATCAAACACCAATACTCCAATAATCGGAGTAAAGGGTAAGATAGCGTAAAAAGATGGCGCATGTGTTTTAATTTCATTGACGTCTAACATTTCTGTTTTAACGTTCTCTTTTCTATCTAAATAACGTTGCCAGAAGAAATGTGCGACAGACATCGCCACAATCGCCGCAATAGAAATAGGAAGTGTCGTTTTAAACGCAAAATCAATTAATGGCATTTCAGCTGCTTTTGCAGCCAAAATAACGTCACCGGATGTTGGCGCTAGAATAATTGCGGCGGGTGATGCACAGATTGCCGCTGCTGCACCGCGACTGATCCCAACGTTAACCATAACAGGGAATAATGTTGCCATTAATAGTACGCCAAGCCCTGTCGCTGAAGAAACCGCCAAGGACATTAAACAAGCAACAATATAAGCTGCTACCATTAATAAATACGGAGAGTTGATCATTTTCAATGGTTTAGATGCAATTTTAACGACCACATCATTTGCACCTATGTGAGTCATATATGACGCAAACCCACATAACACCATGATCATCATACCAAGGTCACCGCCTCGGCTCATTAATAGGAATTTAATGTATTCCAGAATATCTGTAACGCGCCACCCTGTTGCCGGAACAGAGCCCGGTAAAATACTTTTTCCCATAATGGCGGTAATAATCAGGAGTAAAATCCCCCCTGTCATTAAGACACCCGTTGCCGAATAGCCTTTTATGATATAACGCCCAACTCCAATTGCGACAATAACGCCGATTAAGAGCTCAATCATTTGTTTCTCCTGCCCGTCTTCTTTTGTAGTTATAAAAAAAATCACTCTGCCTAATAGTTAAGCAAAATTCACTGACAATGATCACATCAATGAATAATTTTTAATATAGAAACGAGTAAAAAAACAAGAAAAATAAATGATAAATATTTTTGAATACATGTTTGGCAGTCGATCTTCCCATTTATCCCTTAAACACAGGAAGATCTGCCTAACTGAGATTAGAAGAAATATTTGAAGCGAGCACGAACACCATAGCGTTCATCATCATGATGGCTAATTAAACTAGGATCATCCGCATTAATTTTAGAATAATAAGCACCAAGGTAAATTTTGTAATTATCTAAATCTAAAATCCGAGGTAACTCATAAGAAGCATATAGGGTATGAATATCATATTTCCCCGGAATACGATTCAATATGGCGTTCGCATCTGTTGAAATGTTCGCAGAGTTGAAATCTTTAATATTATTATGCGCATAGATATAACCTAGTTGAGCTCGGCGCCACAAAACATAACCCCCTAGCGATAAATCTTTTTCCGCTGTTGCATCCAGATATGCGGTACTAAATGTTAACTGTACACCATTATCAGGGTCTTTCTCTAAGCTGTTCCACCCTAAAGTCATACCGTACCCGTTACGTTTAGACATATCCTTCCACGTACCATCCACCTTATCCCCATAGGCATTATTAATGACTTGGGATTCCATCGCGACAGCCAACTTAAATTCATTCGGCTGCCAAGCCACCACAGGTCTTAGATAAATGACATTTTTCTTATTATCTAATTGATAACCATGGTAATTAGAGTCATCAAATAACGCCGTACCATCTTCAATCAATGCGTTTATTTCAAAATACCAATCATGTAAAGAACGGGAAAGTTGCACACTGCCACCATCTCCAGAGCGGCCCCGCCCCTCTTTCATCATATAAATATAACCGAACCCATCACTGTATAAATCATTCGCTGTGTTTCCTGAATACTCTACAAAAGTATCTTGCCCTAATGGGAACATATCATAAGCTTCATAGCGACCTAACTTGGCTTGCCAGCTATCCTTTTGCCCAAAATAAAAAACGGCATCATCGAGATTCATTCTTCCGGTCATATCCGCTAACGGTTGTACAGAAAAACCCGCATAGTTGCCGTTATCTTTCGTATGTTTACCATCAAGACCAATCAAAATTCTGCCATTGATATCCCAATTGTCGCTTTTATTTGGCTGTTTATCTTTTCCAATAGCTGTCCTCACCGAGGTTATTTGCCCTTGGCGGCTCGCTGAGTCCATATTGAATTCAACATCACCATAAAGCTTAAGTTCACCGAAATCATTATTATATTGGATAGCGGGTGTTGGAGGCGCTACTGTATTCGTGGTAGACATATTGACGCTAGGTGTATTTGGGGTCGGAGAGGCACCACTGACATCCATCGATACAGAGGGCTTAGCCGATTCACGTGCGTTCATCACTTGCTCGAGTTTTTCTGCTTTTCTTTCAGCCGCAGCAGCGCGCTGCTCTGCTTGCTCAGCTCTTTTCTCTAGTGCTTGTAACCTTGCCTCAATCAGACTTAAATCCGTCTGCGCATATCCCACTAAAGGAAAAATAGTTACGAAAGCAGCTGCAATCGCAGATAAAGGTAACGTCTTCATATTAATACCTATTTGAATTAAACCAATAAATATAATCGCTAGCGCTTTCTTCTATTTTTTAATTTATCGCGAAGTTAGCTGCCTAGAACATCAGCATCAGTATATGATCAAATCCAATGTTAACGTTAACAGTTATTAATAAAAGAAAGATCGACCTCACAATTAGTTCATAGTTTCAAAATAGATCATGAATAATTATGGTATTTGAATTTAAAACTAACCGATTGAAAATAAAGTTATTTATATGATAACGTAATAAAACTAGCGGCTAAATAATTCATAGTTCATATCGCCGTAAAAACCGCGATATTGTAAGTAACGAATTTGTTTACTTTTTTCTTTAAAGTCTTGAGGAAGGCTCTCGCCAAATTTTCTACTACGCACATAGGCCGCTTTTTCAAACCAATCCACATCAACATCGGCAAACTTTTTTTCCACCAATGTATCAGCAAAACCTTTTTGTCGCATTTCTTGTTTAATTCGCAGCGGTCCATAACCTTTGCGAATATATCCTTGCATCATGAGCGCCACAACCCGCTCATCATCCAGAAAGTGTTGCTCACTCAGTCTCTCAAGCACTTTCTCAATCAAGGGTTCATCAATAATTCCTTCATTTTTTTCATACATCCGCCGCTTCATGCGGGTAAATAACTCGGCTTTACCATAGTCACGACGGGAAAGCATAAATAGGCCATATTGATATAGGTCGGATTCATTCATGGTGTCAAATTTTTATCATTAAATTGGGCGCATCACACGCCCAGTCTAACACTCCCCTTGATGCTAGTGAACTTGTGCGCCACTTAACAGTTTGTATATCGTATCTGGAGTGTAACTACCATCTTGGAAATAAATCGTCCAATCCGTTATATCATCACGAGTTAATGGGTAAATTTGCCCCTCTTGCATGTTTTGCACATAAAAAGGATGATTAATCAAGCGACCTTCAAATTGGTCGCCATTCCAAGTAATTGGCTCAAACCACATATGCTCATGTCCTTCATAATCTTCTTCTGCATCATGGTAGCCGATGCCGCATTTCGCCAAGAAACGCCATTCAGAATCCTCAACTTCCTCATTTTTACCTAAAAATTTAGCAAGAAAGCCTTTCTTCTGAACCTTCTGTTTTGGGCCATAGTTATCAAGCATATGAGTGAAATACTCCCAACGCAGCTTAGCTTTACGAGACATATCGGCCGTTTCTTCGTCAGTACGCATGAACATCATGGCATTTTGATCTTCAAATCCTTCAAAGAAACTTTCTAATACTGGGTTTTCTTGGGTCACACGGAATAACATGGCAGAGGGGTGTTGATGAGATCCATCTCTATCGTGCCAATCCCCCATGAAACGTTCTGAACTTGCATCTCCAAACTCAAAATTCATGTCTTCTAAGGGGGCTAAATCATCGATTGGCGTCGATTTGCCGACATGGAGCAATCCTTCTTCAAACGGTACCGCCACTAAATATTCATAACCGGATTGTGTTTGCCCAATAAAAATCGGCTCATTAAACACAATTTTGCCATGCGTGATGCTGTTATTTACAAAACTCCAAAACAACTCTGGGATGCCATAATAAGATGCGATTGGGTGTGGGATAATAATTTCAGCCTCAGATAACCCGCAACGAGCTAAACCATGCGTATGGAACCAATACATTGTAGGTACACGTTCTTCTTCTGGCTTGTCTTCATTATCTTCTTGGTCATAAATCGCATGAACAACATATAGAGAATCAATACTTGGCATTAAGTCATCAATTAACTGAAAGTTTAACCACTCACGAGTAAATACTTTCCCTGCGGCTGAAATATCAAGCCCCAACAGTAGGTCAGGGACTAGGATTTGAATAATTTTCAGTTGCTGAAGATAGCTCACTAGTGGCTGCTCTTGGAATACACATTCAACAATAACGGCTTGAGTGGCAGAACTGGCTTCTGCATACAGCTCTGGGCTGATAGGGTCGGTGGCAAAATATGGGTTGATGGTATATTCAGGGTCACTTTCCACCAATGAAATATAAAAACGCAATTCCTCTTCATCTTTTTTACAGGTAAAGAAAAAACCACCATCGTCAGGAATATAATCTATTTCACCTTCAGTAAAATAAGTTTGTTCTTCTAAACGTTGCTCAAGGAGTAAAGATGTCAATTCAGCAGCAGGAATAGCTACCATCATTGACGCTTCTTTTTCGCCCTCACCCACAGCGGCATCGAGGTAATATTGTTTATTATTCATTTTCAGACCTATTTATAAGTAACTTTGGCGAGGATATCAGCTTATGTTCATTAAAAATATTGTGAATATTCTTAACAGATTTAGAATGTGATTTGATCTCTTGTATTGTGGCTAAGTTAACGAATAATCATTATTCGACAATGCGTTATTCTACTTTTCAACCCGTAACGACTAAGGCACAATAATGAGGTTTCTTCTATTTGCTGAATATTTTAGGGGCAAATAAGTACATTTTAATATAGGTGATGAAAAAATGACCAGCTTAACAAAAGCACAAAAAGAGTATATTGATGATCTCGCGATGCAACGTGTTTTTAATATGAATAACGATGACGTATTTGTCGATGCTCTTGAACAAAAAATTCATCAAATGGAAGACCATCTAAAAGCTTATTTTCATGAGCGTGTTAAGTTTCATCAACAAAATCAAAAGTAATACTTCCACGCTGCTGTGCTGATATTTTTAAGGGATCGGCACAGTGTTCCATTTTAAAAAAAGAAGCACGAGACGCTTTCCATTCCCCCATAAGTGCATAGCCATTGAAAATGTCAGATAGCACAGAGCCGTTGATATTTAGGTAACACCATTTGCATGTTTCAGGCTCCCACTAAAAAAACGGGGCTTTATGAAAAAGATATCGCACTTTGCAGTCACTTTCATACCAAACCTTAAAGATTATTATTTAAAAACCCTGCGTTAAAGTAGGCGTTAATAAATCATGAAGTCTCGATAGTATCATCGGATAAATTAAAATCGCTGAGCACGACTAAGTAACAAATCAATAATTAAGACAAGATTTGATTCAAAAGACGAGCTCTCGATAGTATCACAATGGTAATTCACTGCGTCATCGTAAATGGGAAAGTGAATATCAGCAAATTCAGCTAATGGATTAGCACTTGCTCGAGTAAAGGCAATAACCTTCATACCAATGCTTTTTGCTATTTTTGCTTTTTCAACAACTTGTTCTGTTTCCCCACTACGCGATATTGCAATAAAAACCGTATAGCGTGAGGCATTATTCATGAAGATATTTTTACTATCACTAAGGCCTGAAAGAAATGCATCTTTACCAATTAGTTGTAACCGCTTACTGATATATTCTGAAAATATATGAGAAAAACCAGCCCCATAAATAAAAAATGAGTTCTTACTGTTAATCAAATCAGCAAAAGCTTGTCTTCGTTCTTCTGAAATTAACGTAAAAGTTTTTAGGTAATTTGTCAGAAACTGATCAAAAAGAGGCTCTGCTACCTCATTTTCATCACTTTTCAGTTGATGTTTTTTTTTAGGCGTGGATAACAACTGTTTGCAATAATAAACCAGCTCACTATAACCAGAAAAACCTAATTTCTGACAAAGTCGCATAATAGTCGTTGTTGAAACAAAATTAGCTTGAGCCAGTTCTCTAATAGTCAGTTTCCCAACTTGAGCCGGATTATCAATTAAATAGGAAAGTATGCGATATTCTGCACGGGTTAATTCTGTTGCTCTGGATAGTAAAGATGATAATCGTGCCGACATACCTGCTACCTTATTGATACATCGTCCTTACCAACATAAAAGGAAAATGCTGTTCTGAGGATAGAACAGCATTCTTATTCAATTATTCATAAACAGCAAGTCTTGAGATCAAACAGACTTACCATTTACATAAGCTTTACGTAATTCGGGCCAATACTCACGATTTGCTTCAATCATATCATCCAGAATATTCTTAGCGTGGATCACACTTGGCACCGTTTTATTCAGTGTAAATGCCTCAAGCGCTTTTTCGTAGCTACCCTCTAGCGTTGCTTCTACCAGCAATTGTTCTGATGCCAGCTGTTGCTCTAATAAAGTCCGATGAAAACGTGGAATATCGCCAACACGAATAGGTTCTGGTCCATGAGAAGTGATATAGGCAGGTACTTCAACCATTGCATCATAAGGTAAATCAGCAATCGCACCTTTATTCTCAACAATCACTAAATGGCGCTGGCGTAAATCAAAAGCTAATGAACATGCCACATCAACAATAAAAGCACCGTGCACACCAACGTGGAAAGCATCCGGTAAAATACCCGTCTCTTTATATTCACGCGCAGCTTCAAACAGTCGTTTTTCACGACCATCCATGACTTCATTTGCGCGAGTGTAATCAGGGTCTTGATGCTCAACGATATAGTTTGGCATCAAGTAATACTGTAAATATGGGTTTGGAATATATTCAGGAAATGCTTCCATTAATGGCTGAATATGACGCCATGTTTTTACCCATGAAGGATCTGAGTGTTGTGGATCAGTTTGAGCTGCATCTTCTGTTAAAAGACCAAACTTAGCGATATGTTCACGTAGTTCAGGCAGTTTCTCTTCACCTTTTACCCGTACAGATGTGAACCAACCAAAATGATTTAGACCAAAATAGTCCACATCTAAATCATGTCGGTCAACATTTAATACAGCGGCCATATTACGCATTGCCGCAACTGGCATATCACAGATATTCAATACACGAGCATTGGGACGTAAGCGACGTACACCTTCCGCTACAATCGCAGCTGGATTTGAATAGTTTACAATCCATGCTTTAGGGGACGCGTATTCCTCAACTAAATCAATTAGCTCAACCATAGGTAAAATAGTACGTAAACCGTAAGCAAGCCCCCCCGGCCCACAGGTCTCTTGCCCTACAACACCATGACTCAATGGAATTTTTTCATCCTGTTCACGCATTTTGTATTGACCCACTCGCATTTGAGCAAACACAAAGTGGGCACCATCAAACGCAGTCTTTGCATCCGTTGTCACCGTAAATTTAATGGTAGCACTATGATCTCGAATCACTTTTTCAACTACAGGTGCAATAGTTTCTTGACGCTCTTTATCGATATCATATAAACGAATTTCACTCAGAGGGAAATCCTCTAAACGTACCATTAAGCTTTTTACAATTCCCGGTGTATAAGTACTTCCGCCGCCTGCAATACTTAAGATAAAGGGTGATTTAGTCATCTTTCTTTCTCCTATTAAAGTGCGGCTTCGACCGCTTCACGCATTTTTTTCACATGTAATCCATAAACGACTTGAACATTATTACCGTGGCGTACAACGCCTTTAGCTCCGGTCTTTTTCAATATATCCTCATGAATTCCATCAATATTTTTAACAATAACTCTTAAGCGGGTATAACAATTATCAACGGCTTCGATATTGTCACGTCCACCGAGTCCTTCAATAATTTCTTCGCCTAACTCATTGATAGTTTGAGTAGTGGCTTCTGCATCAGTAGCGGCTTCTGTTTTTTTCTTGTAATCGTCTTTGCTGTATAAACGTGTCTCTTCATCATCATCTTCACGGCCAGGTGTTTTAAGATTTAGTTTTAAAATCAAGGTTCTAAAAATAATGAAATAGAGAACGGACATGATCAAACCCACCACGATATACATAGGCCAATTTGATTTTTCAGTGCCTAGCGGTAAGTTATATAAAATGAAGTCAATAACACCGTTCGCGCCAATCGCATGAACGCCTAATAAATAGAACAGCATCATGCCAATACCCGTTAATATGGCGTGAACTAAAAACAGAACAGGTGCAACAAATAGAAAGGAAAACTCAAGAGGCTCTGTCACGCCTAACAAAAAAGAGGTTGCCGCAGCAGGAATTAAAATCGCCTTCGCTATCTGTTTTTTCTCTTTTTTGGCCACAGAAATCATGGCAGCCGCCGCGGCAGTTAAACCAAACATTTTAGTAATACCGCGCGCATCCCAAATAACAGTGCGACTGAGTTGTTTAACTTCCGGACAAGCCATTTCAGCAAAGTAAATGTTTCTTGCCCCTTGGTAAGTTGTGCCACATACATCAGCGACGCCACCTAATTCGGTATACAAAAATGGGGTATAAACTAAATGGTGTAATCCCGTTGGGATAAGAATACGTTCTAAGAATCCATAAATTAGCGCTCCAAAAGCACCAGAGTCATGAATAACGAGCGCCATTTTAGTAATACCCGCTTGAGCAAAAGGCCATACTTCACACATTAAAACAGCCAATGCAATGGTAAATGGAATAGCAATAATGGCGACAAAGCAATGACCGGAATAAATTGCCATAATGCCGTTAAACTGACGGCCTGAATAACGGTTATACAGCCATCCAGATATCGCTCCAGTTAAAATACCAGCAAATACCCCCATTTCTAGGACTTGGACACCGAGTACCATACCTTGACCGGCGGCTCGCATCTCTTCTGCACTCACCAATTTACCTTGTAGCGTTAGCGTAATGTTCATCGCATTCGTAAAAATGACAAACACAACTAAGCCAATTAAACCTGCGTAGCCTTTATCTTTTTTTGCTAAACCAACAGGAATACCTACAGCAAAAATCAGTGCGAGATTAACTAAAATAGCAACTGCCGATTTTGCGAGTAATTGTCCAATATTTTGAATGATAGGGTGATTTAAAAACGGAATATATTCTGCAAGATTGCCATTGCCAAAAACATTACCTAAAGCGATATATAAACCGACAATCGGTAATATCAAGACGGGTCCATATAAGGATTTACCAAACGCTTGTAGGGCATTAATGAGTTTTTTCATACGGTATCTCGTTGTTGTTTTCTTACACTCATTTCCATGACAGCATCCTGCTCTAGCATAAAATAAAAAGCAATTTATCCACTTAATTTAGAAACGGATCACTTCGAAAGTAACATGTTACTTTTTTTATTGTGAGCCAACGCATAGTGAATATTCAGACAAATAAAAGATTTTTTCAAAAATAAGCAGAAGAAAAAGAACAATCGTGTGGTACTACAGTTTTAGTCTTCATCTCATCACTAATCATCTAGAAAATTATCATATAGAGAGATAATAGGGCTTCAAGTAATGGATTACGCCAATTTCATGTGAATTATTTGAATATTCTGTATTTAATGGTAACCATTAATGATGTTAATATATAACCAGTACACAACTGAGGAAAAATGTATAATCTAGTCAAGTCTCAGTGAGTGTGGTACACAAGCTTTGCTTATTTAGTGTGTTTATAATAATTCAGTTATTCAAGTACAAATCATCTAAAAATAGAGACCATTTAAATGCTGATAAAGCCTAAAAAATTCAACGTTAATTATATCCAGTATGATACACAAACTGTTTATAAAGATTCTATTATCCGAGTTATCACTTCAAAAGAAATATTCTTCTTTTATCATTCACAGTTTCAAAATACAGATAAATTTTTAACTCACTTAAAGAGTGGTGAAGAGCTGATTATTGCAGGACATAAATTAAAGAATGGTGGGTATTGGCTCCATTGGGTGATTTCAGATGAAAATAATGAGTTAAAACCCAATAAAATACAGGAAGATAGCAGAGACAGCATTAAATACATAATTTATAGTTCAATTGCTATCTTTTTCACTTTTTTAATGATTATTGATGGTTTAAACTCACCTTATATTGTTATACTTTTTCTTTTATCTATTTTCTTTTGTGGTTTTTCTATAAAAAATTTAATACAAACTGCTTTGTCACCATTAAACGCCTCACTAATTATGTATCAAGAGGAGAAAAATCTTATAATAAACAAGGGGGATTTTAATTATAAGGCATATATTTTCATAAAAAATCATGGTAAAAAAATAGCTTTATTAATAAATAAACTTTCATTTAGAGTTCATAATAAGTTTATTTCAGAAAGTGATTTTAATATTGTCATTGATGATCCCGAAAGAATTGGCGTTCACTTAGATAAATTTAATGTCAAAAGTAGAGAGACAAAAAACAACCTAGAAATAACTCATGTTAACACTCTTAAAATAAACAAGAAAACTCAAATCTATAATAATTTACATTTAATTGGTGATGGTGAAAAAAATTATTATTGTAAGACACATAATAGTTATTTATCTCAATTCGTTATTACTAAATTTTCTCACCCTTTTTTTATTGCTTTAGGTGATAAAATTGAAATTATAAGTAATATCAAAGATAACCAAATTATAGGGCTTTATAATCAAAAAGATAACTCAGCTTATCTCATCAAGCCAAAAAAACATATAAATTACAATGAAAAAACAACGCCTATGATAATAACATCTTGCGTGGCTATTTTTATATTATCATACATTCCTATTTTTTTATTTTTATACCTTTTAAAAGTGAATTACATAGCATTACTGTTATTAATCCCTACTTGCTTGTTTGTTCCATTATTAATTCTTTCTCTATATCTAATCAAAAAGTCACTATATTTTTCATCCAATCGATTAGACAAGTACCTATTAGTACAAAATTATTTACAGTATCAGTTAAACCGAAATAACAGTCATAATAAGGTAAATATTATTCTTAACAATGAAAAATTTTTAGGGTTTGATACTGTTATTATAGATGATACAAATTAAAACTATAGTGGCGAAAAGCACTGAAGATGATCTGGGTAATACTTATGTTAAATAATATTACTCGACCCACTATTCGATATAAAAATAAAGCTAATGATTGGTGAAGATCCGCAAACTCAATTGTGGGTCGTGTATTCAAAATAAAGATCATTATAATAGGTCTTACTCGCGTTCAATAAATACCCAATGATCTTATCGGTGTATCAAAAAACCACATTGAACCTAGAAAATCAAATCAGCCACTGGCGAAAGGTCTTCTTACTTTGCCGGCCAAATGATATGCGCAATAATTCATTTTAGACAAGACTCCCAGGTATACTTGATGTTTCTTGTTACCCACAAAGACCATTACTCATCGATTTTGTCTATCAATCTCACTACAGTCAGTTTTTATCTTACAGACCAATCACCGGTTTGAGCCCCCCTAAATTACGACTTTGAATTTATAATTTAAATATTTTGATATATATCGATGCCGGAGTTAAGAAAAGAGAAAATAGTTATTGAAAAAATCAGTCAAGGCTTTTGGAAAAAGAGTGTTGTTCGTTGCGGATCGTTAATATATAAATTACACGTAATACGTTAATATATAAAATAAAACCAAATAAAGTATATCTTTCTCTTTTCAAGCGCATTTTCAATACAATAACCTTTCTAATTGTAACTAAATGAAAATAAATAATGCATTTTAACGTTATTTAATCACTGTTTTTTGAATTATTTAAATTATCCTGATTAAATTAATTTATAACTGAATTTACAAGTTAACTCATAACCTATTGTTTTTAAGTGAAATACTATATATTCTTTTTAAGATGTTAGTATAAACAACTAACATTAATAGATTGAAGCTATTATTTTAAATACATCAATGGTTATAATCACTTTTACAGGTTGTTACATACGGCCTATTATCATTACGTATAAAAAGAGTATTATATAGGTATTAATACTCACAACTAAAGTTAACACCTATAATATAAATTCCATATGCAGGTGGTTGATATTATAGGTCACGTTTTAAAATGACTTTTGGCATGAAGCTGTAAGATCTAATTGATTAATAAATAACAAAAAGAGGCTTTCATGAATAAATCCAAAAAAAACTCTTTAGAGTATAACAAAATAATATTCAGCAATATTTTCGACTATAAACACAGTAATACCCATCCAACACTGAATCGGCTAACTGACATATTTTTTATACTCAAAACAACTCTAAAGACATATTCATACCAGAAGAATCGTTATTCTAGCTTTGCTGACAGCAAAAATATACTGCCAGTGTTTAAGATGGAAAATAGTATCAATTAATCATTCCATGGTAATGGCACTATGTTCCATAACTGATATTTACCACCGAGTGTCAGTGAAATTATGTTTGTTGTATAAAAACATCAACATAATCAAACAAAAGCTATGACAGTAATACCATAGTATTCATTAAGGAGCACTGATGGTTATTTTGTCATGGGCACGTTTTTATTACTATCAAATAGGAATTAAATATGATGTTTAAAACTAAATTACTTTCAACTGCCTTAGTTGTAGGTCTGTCTGCGGCAAGTATGAATGTGCTCGCGGCACCATCTTCAGAAGTGACTTTACAAGGTATTCTGACTGATACTACCTGTAATGTGACTATCAATGGTGGTAAATCCGTACTAAACGTTGGTGTATTCAACACAACTGTTAGCGGTTCAGAGGTAGGAGCTTCATTCACTGCCGCAAATACTATCACTAAACAGCAAGTCGACTTGCCTGTTACCCTGACTAATTGCGCTAAAGGCCAAGCTGGTAACCTGATCATCCAAGGAATCACTTCTATCGGTAACAACGAACAGAACGTGTTTGTTTCTAATGACGCACAAACTGTCGGCTTCATTATTCAAGATGCTGGTGGCAAAGACATCGTCAATGGTAAAGGTGTTCCTTCTCCATTAGGTGCAGATGACACTACTGGCCAGTACACATTCAAAGTCGGTATGGCTACGACCAATACTACACCTAAAGCAGATGCATACAGTGCACCAATTGTAGTTGCGTTTCTTTCTAACTAATTGCTTTAACGGCAATTAACTACGTGGCAGTACAGTTTTATTGTGCTGCCTTCATCTCATCAATTACCTGACGGAAAATACATGGAAAAAATGACTCTTTTCAGATATGCACTCACTAGTCTGTTATTCGTATCCGCAACTTCAGTAGCAGGGATAGCCATCAACAGTACCCGTGTTATTTTTCAAGCTTCGGATAATAAGACAGGAGTAAGTGTTGGTATTGCCAGTTCATCCAATTCACTGACACCGTATCTTATTAAAGCTCAGGTACTGAAAACACCTTCTGGTGTACAAACAGATGTACCATTCTTAGTCACACCGTCACTGTTCCGCCTTGAACCTGGCAATACCAACCAAGTGCGGATTATGAAAAAAAACATGGCTCTACCACAAGATAAAGAGTCTGTATTTTATCTGCGTGCCATAGCAACACCTTCAGGTGAAAAAAATAATGGTCAGCAGGACAATAATATTGGCGGCACAATACAGATATCAACGGCCAATATTATTAAACTATTTTATCGCCCTGCTGGGCTGAAAATGAAACCACAGCAGGCCATGCAATCATTACAGTTTTCAGCTGACGGAAACGGGCTAAAAGTTACAAACGCCTCCCCTTATTACGTCACTTTGAATTCCCTGACGGTCGGTGGGCGTAAAGTGCCAATGAGCGTCAGTGCCGGCAATACCATGATTTCCCCAATGAGTAGCAATGTATACCCCGGCGCGCCACATCAGGGCAGCGTTGAATGGGAAGCCATTAATGACTACGGGGGCACGGAGGCTTTTCATGGGCAGATACGCTAATTGGCTGTCTAGCCTATTTGTGATGTTATGCTGCCTGTCTCCAGTAGGCCAAGCCGCGGAAACAACCGAGATATCCGCTATCATTTCTGATGATATTGGCTGTAGCATGGATATTCCGTCGGTATTACAGTTCACACCTCAGCGAACCAATGACTTTATCGGGACACTGAAAACATTCGAAATTAAGCCATTACAGGCCATTTTCAAGTGTAAAGACAAAACAGGGAAACTAACACCCAAAATTACGTTACTCGGCAATACACCATACAGTACAGATACCATTTTTCTTGACGGTACGCCAAATAGTGCTGGGTTTATGCTGCGGTTGTATGATGGAACCATCCCTTCCCTGAATGATTTCTATGACACAAGCAAGGCAATAGCACGCGGTAAACAAATCGCCTTGACCCCACTGAATGCAGAAAACCATTTTCAAACAGAAGAGACTTTCCTTGTCGGACTGGTCGGTCCTGTAGATGGTCCAGCAATCTCGGGCAAATTTTCGGCAACACTAATTTTTAATCTTATATTTCAGTAAATTTTAAAGGTTATACATTATGTCACTGTTCAGAAAAATTACTTTTGCCTTTGGGTTGCCCATCATGATGAGTATTGCAACGACAAACAGTGCGATGGCAGCCGCCAACAACTTTACTGAATTTAGAGCCAAAATTGTCGGTGGTTCCTGTGATATTTCGGCACCACCTACTGTATCAGTGAATAAAGGTGCAACTATCCAGTCAGATCTAATTATTGCAGGTAACAGCCCAGTGGAACCGCTTGAACTGACCATTTCGGGTTGCAAAGGGTATGGCCTAACACCCGTTATCACTTTGGAAGGCAATGTGGATAGAGCCACCGGTAAGCCGTTGTTTCTAGCACCAAGCAGTAGCACCAAAGGCTATGGTATTTTGCTCACTTTTGATGGTAACGATAATTTTAAAGCAAGCACCAATCTTGCCGAAGATATGAAGCTCACTGCGGCGGATAAACCATGGTCAACGACAATGGCATCCGAATTAAATGGAAAAGTTACGTTAAATACGGCCGTCAGTTGCGGGAACTGCGCAGCAATTGCAGATATTCAAGGTGGTGAACTGAAAGCTAATGTCACCTTTAAATTTGCTTATAACTGATCGTTTCTGAGGTTACAGGTTCACTATGAAAATAAACAATATCTATAAGACGTTAGCCTTGACAACAGGACTGCTTCCGGTGTTTTTTCAGATAGCAACGGCAGAAAGCATCTCCCAATCAATTGATTTTCAGGCTACTTTTTATGGGGGTAGCTGCGAAATTAAAGCTCCGCCGCAACTGCCTTATAACCAAGGTAACCCAATCCCTGATGACTCAATTCCTGGTGATGCCCGTTTCCGCCAGTCCTCTATCCAACTGATTGGTTGTCAAGGTTATTTTCTAACACCCAGAATTCAAGTGACTGGCAATACAATAACCACCAGTGATGGTACAAAATTATATGCCGATACAAGTAGTACCAGCAAAGGTTATGGCGTTCGCCTATCAATAGAGGGTAATAACAACTTTAATCCCAACAGTAATACTGCCGAAAATAACATCATCAGTGTCAAAAGCTGGCCGACAAATGGCGGAAATCCAGCGTCGCTGAACGGCTGGTTAACGTTCAAAGGTTATCTCTCCTGTGGCGCCTGCACACCAGGTCCCGACTTACAGAATGGGGAGCTCATAGCCACTGTGACATTTAACTTTTTATATGATTGACCCGGAGCTACGATGAAGATCTCACTTTTGCCCCGCACACTTTTTTTGGTAACTACACTTGTTATTCTATCATTACAGCCTGCTGTACAAGCAGCAGAAGGCGGAGTACGTCTGGCCCAAACCCGTGTTATTTTTAATGCAAAAAACAAAAATGCTAATGCGGTTATCAAAAATAATAGCCCTCAGGTTTATCTGATCAAAACAGATATAATGAATACACCTGATGGGAACAATCCTGCTTTGCCAGCCGCTCCCTTTATCGTCACGCCACCGATATTTCGGCTAGAAAAAGACAATCAGGCCACCGTTCTCATTGCCCGTAATGGTACTTCAGCGTTACCTTCCGACAGAGAATCTGTATTTTGGTTGAGTTTTCTTGCTATTCCCTCAATAACGAAAAATGGGGATACGCCAGATAATATGACCAGTGCGCAGGTCTCTATCGGCATCCGTAATGTCATTAAGTTATTTTACCGTCCCACAGGGCTTTCCCCCTCCTTTGAACAGTCACAAGGAAAACTGACATTTCGCCGTGATGGGCACGATGTCTTGGTGAATAACCCAACACCATATTTCCTGACATTAGCAACACTTTCATTTAATGACAGAGCGGTCAATCTTCAGGAACACAATCCGATGATAGCCCCTTTTTCATCTAAAACTTTCCCGACCGAAGGTGCGGCATCACAGGCTCAGTGGGCAGTGATCACCGATTACGGAGATATAGGGACAATATACTCAGCCGCTATCAAGGCCGGAGAGTAATATCATGCGCCGCTATTTACTGAATTTACTGAATATCATTCCCCTACTGTTTATTGTTACTACTGTACAGGCGGGGAATCTATCACAGGAACAAGATGGCATTACGCTTAATAATACGCGCGTTATTTACCCGGGGGATGCACGTAACGGCATTACTTACACGTTAACGAATAACACACCACGCCCGTATTTACTGCAATCACGAATACTTCCTTATGATGACAGCACAGTAGAAAATAAAGCAGAAGAAGAGAAAACAGTCCCTTTCGTTGTTCTACCACCGTTAACGCGTTTTGAGCCGGATACCGCACTAACACTTAGGATCCGCTTGATACAAAAGACTCTACCACAAGATAGAGAGTCTGTTTTTCTGCTCGTGCTGAATGCAATTCCATCACAAGAAGAAAACAGTGAACAAACCCGTCTTATTATGAGTACACAGAATAATTTAAAGCTATTTTACCGCCCCGCTGGTTTACCAGCGATTAGTGAAACAGCACGTACGGAACTACCTGTATTTCAGCGCAATGGTAATACGCTGACGGTCAAAAACCCATCACCGTTTTATATCACTTTCAGCTCTTTATCAGTCGGAAACACGAATATTGACCTACATAATACGCGGATGGTAGCGCCATTTTCTGAACTGTCATGGCCATTACCTGCCAGTGTCTCCGGTACTTTGCGCTGGCAACTAATAACAGATGATGGCAGCTCGAGTGAAACAGTCATTCGTTCTATTGAGTGACTGACTATAAGAAAAAATAAAAATAGTTAATAACCCGTCGTAAATATAACGGGAGGAGCCCTGCATAGCAGGACAGAGGAAATCAATGAAAATACCTCATAAAACAAATTATATGGCACCACAGCGCCGATATTTTCGCTACCGCCCGCTGGCATGGCTGTTGCTTATGATGACTACACCTATCATGGCTGACGACTATTTTGATCCTGGCTTCTTAGATATTGCCGGTGATAGCTCGAATGTTGATTTATCTGCCTTTTCTCAAGTCGGTAGTATCGCAGAAGGTGAATATACCGTTTCTGTATTTGTTAATCAGCAGGATACAGGGCAGTACACAATCAACTTTGTCAAAAATGCACAAGGGCAAGTAGTACCTGAAATGACCCCTGAACAACTGGAAAGCTGGGGGGTAAATGTTACTCAGGTTCCAGAATTAAAATCACTGCCCAGAGATGTGCCATTGACAAATTTAAGTACGTTGATCCCAGATGCTTCAGCACATTTGGATCTTGCTCATTTGCGCCTAAACCTCAGTATCCCACAGGTTGCTATGCAGCAATCTCTTAACCGTAATGCCGATCCTGCATTATGGGATGACGGTATTCCTGCGCTAATGATGAACTATAACCTCAGTGCTGGACGGACAACTAACAGCTATGATGGCGGCGAAAAGACGCACAATGACAACCTATTCGCCTCTGTTCGTGCCGGTGCAAACTTGGGTCCTTGGCGCTTACGTAGCACCATCACTCATACCCGTTCCGAATACAGTGGTGGACAGAATGAATCCTCACAAAGTCAAAACCGTACATCCTTTACCAATACGTACCTCATGCGGGATATTCGTTCACTGCGTTCATCCTTGCAAATCGGGGAGACGACCACAGGTAGTGATGTACTTGATGGGTTTTCATTCCGCGGAGTGAAACTCAACTCCAATGAGCAGATGCTGCCAAGTCAGATGCGCGGATATGCTCCTGCGGTCAGTGGAGTTGCTAACAGTAATGCCCGTATTACCGTTCGCCAAAACGGTAATATCATTTATGAAACGTATGTCGCACCTGGTGCATTCTATATCAATGATATCCAGCAAGCAGGACTATCCGGTGATTACGATGTCACTGTGACTGAAGCTGATGGTACAGAACGCCAGTTTGTAGTCCCCTATTCTTCCCTACCTGTTATGTTACGCCCCGGCCGCTGGAAGTATGAAGTGGGAGCCGGACGTTATGAGGGTAGTGTGACTACCGATTCCCGTCGTTCTGATTTTATCCTCGGCACGGCGATTTACGGTCTTCACAACAACATGACTCTCTTCGGCGGTGCATTGATAGCCAAAGATTATCAGGCAGTGAACGCAGGTAGTGGTATCTCAATTGGTAATTTGGGAGCATTATCATTGGATGTTACTCATTCGTCGTCGAAATTTACTGGTAATGCTAATCAGAGTGATGAACGAAAAACCGGTCAGTCATACCGTATCCGTTATTCAAAAAGTGTAATGACAACCGGTACTTCGGTGGATTTGACCGCTCTGCGTTATTCGACCGAACATTTCTATAACTTTAGCGAGTTCAATAGTCAAGGATACCGTCTTGAAGACGGGGCCAGCCCATGGGCATTACAACGCCGCCACACTAGTTTTCAAACACAACTAAGTCAGCAGATGGGAGAGTACGGCTCACTACATTTTCGTGCTAATCGAGATGATTTTTGGGGAAGTAATCGTAAATTGATAGGGTTATCCTTAGGATACAGCAACAGTATTAAGAGTATCAGCTATGGCGTGAACTATAATATTGACCGAGTCAAAGATAGCAATAGCAGCTGGCCAGAAAACCGTCAATTATCACTGAATATCAGTATACCGTTCAGTGCGCTAAGCGCAGATCAAGATATGCAGTCCTTTTATGCTACCTACTCAATTACACATGACAACTCTGGCAGAACCCAAAACAACACTGGCGTGAGTGGCGGTTTTCTGGATAACAGACTTTCTTTCGGTGCAACACAAAGCTGGGGGAACAAAGATCAAGTGTCCAACACAACGCTGAACACTGGCTGG
Source organism: Providencia sp. Me31A (assembly GCF_050487165.1). Taxonomy (NCBI): domain Bacteria; kingdom Pseudomonadati; phylum Pseudomonadota; class Gammaproteobacteria; order Enterobacterales; family Morganellaceae; genus Providencia; species Providencia sp. Me31A. Next base: position 47,269 of record NZ_JBKQGZ010000024.1, on the reverse strand, counting down.
GAGGGTGATAGAGGTAGTATTAGTGGTGGTTATAGCTACAGCAATAAAACACAGGCAATTAATATGAATGCCTCCGGCGGGGTACTCGTTCACCAAGCAGGAATTACATTCAGCCGCTCAATGGGAGACTCCGTTGCCCTGATCAGTGCGCCAAATGCAGATGGTGTCTCCGTCAACGGTGGCAGTGCAGTTACTGATAGCCGAGGTTATGCTGTCGCACCTTATTTATCTAACTACAACAAAAACAGTATTGGATTAGACCCGTCTACTCTCCCGGAAGATGTAGATTTGGTGCAATCTAATGTCAACGTCTATCCAACTCAAGGGGCGGTCGTTAAAGCTAATTTCGCTACCAAAGTCGGATATCAGGCACTAATAACGTTAAAACATGACAAGGAAAATGTCCCATTCGGCGCTATTGCGACCCTGATGGATGAAGAACCTGGCGAGTTGAACACTGGGATTGTTGGCGATTCAGGTCAAGTATACCTTACAGGTTTACCGGAAACCGGTACATTGCAGGTCAAATGGGGAGAATCAGCAGCCCAGCAGTGTCGGGTCAGTTTTGACCTGAGCCAGTTGACCACTAGCGATGATATGCCAATTCGCATGGCAACATATAAATGTATAAGCAATTGATATAGAGGATTGGATATGTCCGACTTTCTTAAAAAAACAAGCATTTTGAAAAAAAAATATTATATTGCCATGCTCATTATTAGCTTCAGCGGAGCGGCATCTGCAGCAGTAACCATACCAAATGGGCCATATGCTGTAGAAGGTGGCATTGTATGGTCTGGAACTTTAAATGAAAGTCTTTCATCCGCTGATGCTACATGGCAGGATGGAACCCCTGCCTCCCCCTCAGGAGAGTTTCAATATAATGCTGCGAGCCTGTGGGCATCCTATTTTGGCGTCGGCCAGCAAGGCCCGTATATTTGGGACTGCCGGTCAACAGGGCAATTGAATTTAGCTAAATCCAGTGATGGGTTATATACCGGAATACGATTAGCTGATGATGTGTTGTTGGTACTTAGCGGGAAAGCGACTGGAGTATTGGGCAGCTATTCAGGATCAGGAACTTGGAGTGAACAGGGTGATTTTGTCTCATCTTCATTACCCAGCCAAAGCGTTAGCTGGTGTGCCGCAGCAACTGCATCAACTAATTACACCGCAAGCAACAGTTCTGCTAATTTTAATGGCAAGGTGTCTTTATATGTCGGTAAAAATGCAAGACCAGGTACCGTCACAATACCTAACATATTGCTATTTAAGGGATTTGCCAACGCAGTAGCAGCAAGACGTACTTTAGTAAGCACATCAACGGTGCAAATCTTCCAACCTAGGAAATGCACTGTAAACACAGACAATACGATTATCTTTCCACCTGTAGATGTCACATCTACCGTAGACGGACAAGTTTTAGCCAATAAGACAGGTAATTTAACCATTAATTGTAACGATACAAGTAATGCTCCTGTCACCGTTGAAATACAAGGGCCACGAGGTAGATATACTGATAGCATGGCGTTAACCATGACTGACGGCACTAATGCACCAGCAGAAGTCCGAGGATTTATCGGTACAGGTATCCCGCTTACAGGTCAATGCAACGGCCGTCTTGAGGGTCATTACGGTGTTGTTTTTTTTGTTCCGAACGGAGGACTAGAAAAGAAATCACTCAAACCAGGTACCAACAATTATAACTGGGTATTATGTAGTATGGGCATATATAAAACTGGTCAAGCCAAGGCTACCGCCAAAATGATTGTCAGCTGGGATTAATATCAGAGCCTAATAAAACTGTAGAAGTTTATAGCTTATCATTAAGCAAAATCTAATAGGTATAAAATAGGTATAAATAAGTCAAAGTGGCCTTGAGTTCGAAGCAAAAATTGGAATAGTCAAAACTTACTATTGAAGAAGAGTACAGCGATATCTGAGTTGAAAAATACCGGGGCGGGTAAGTCTGCTATATCGAGATGAAAGCAACAATATCTTGCTGAGCTAAAAGGAAATATGCATGAAAAATCAAAAGCTCCGCCCCCAAACAACGACGTTACCGACAGAAAATGCATACACGCCGTCATACAGAAAACACGAAGCGAAATAATTGACGTATTACGTTTCCTGAAAGTCTGCCTTGAAACGGTGGCTACTGCACAATGTATTACTTTAAAAGTCTTAGTCCGAAGATACCTTGAGTGATATGACGAAATCGCTGATCTAGGTGCTATGCTAACGTCAATAGTCGATGAACTAGCACCAGAGTTAATCAAACGTAATACCATGAGGGATAACGTATATATGGCAAAACGAGTCGCAAAAAGCCATTCAAAAAGAAGTAAATCCTTACACCAAACACTTATTGGACAATCTGTAATATCCCAATGCTTGCGCTCGCAGAAGAAGCAATAAAACAAGATCCCCAACGACACACGTGACAATCTTAAAACACTTTTGAAAAGATGATTTTCATGTTTTGATTAAAAAACAGACTACCAACTGGTTATTTATCAGACAAAATAACCACATAGAAAACAAATGAATTGATTAACAAATAACCAAATTTAACTTAAGCTAACCTCATCAACAGCAAAAACAATAAGATTATTTAAACAATAACATTGTGAAAATATATCGAAAATAACTAAACATGCTTTTTAAGGCGGTTAATCCATAGTCGTAAAAAAATCCACAAACGAATACAGAAGTTTAGCTAATGTTGACCGGATAAATGTAGCTCGTAAAAAATTAATCTGCTACTATTCGCTCGAATTTTGTTCAGAGAAAACTTAGGAGAAGCAAATGCCCTCTCGAACGATGAGGACAAACGCCGTCTTCGCTTTCTTATTTTTACTTTTATTTTCGAGCCTGAGTATGGGCTCCACCAGTACCAGCACAATGCTCAATAAAGAGTATTCTAATAAAACTGTGCAAACGATGAGTCAGGCAAAAACGTCACTTCCTGATTTACGTAGATACCCGTCTGGTACACCACGAAAGAAAGCATTTTTGAAAACGGTAGTCCCTGTTATTGAAAAAGTGAATAAACAGATTATGGAAGAGCGCACTTGGTTATTGTCCGTTCGCTCAAACAAAAAATGGAGCGCCCAAGAGTTGCGCCGCCTTAGCCAAATCTGTGACAGTTATGGTATGAAATGTAGCAATCCAAAACGTATTAATTGGAATAAGTTGCTCAGTCGTGTTGATATCATGCCGACGCATTTAATCGCAACACAAGCAGCGACAGAGTCTGGCTGGGGCACATCACAACTGGCTCTTAAAAATGGTAACTTGTTTGGAATGCGTTGCGGAAGTGGCTGCCAAACCACCAAAGGTAAAATCAAAGGCTATTCGACATACTCCTCAGTTGAAGATACCGTGACTGCCTATATGAAGAACATGAATACCCATAACGCTTATGAATCACTGCGTAATTCACGTGCTAAGCAGCGTTTATCAAAAGATGAATTAGACACCGCCAAGCTTATCAATGATATGAAAGGGTACTCAGAGTTAGGCTCATCCTACAACCGTTATTTACAAGAGATGTACGCGAGTAACGAAGAATTGATTACACAAGCTCAAAAAAGAGCATCCACTCGCATCTAATATTGTATCACCAGGTACAAGACATAAAAAATCCACTAACAAAGTGGATTTTTTTTACCCTTCATGAACCACAATAAGCACCTACTCTCATTAAATTAATTTTTAAGTATTTCTAATTAATCACTTCAAATTCAACGCATTGTTCTAAGTTGATAGAGTGGTGGCAAGACTGCGAGAGGGGGAATCCCCAGAAGTCTACATTAGTATATGGTTAAGGTAACTGAACGCAGCCAACAAAGTCATCACTGGAAATATGACAAGCAATATTCTGATTGCATAGAAGAAGAGATCCAATATGATATGCTCATCTTCTACCAAAATAATTAACATCTTTGAGTCTAATATGAATTTCTTCTCTTTTGAGTTTCTTGGCTCTTTCTTGATTTTTTTTCTTATTTATTGGGGCTGTCAGCCCAGTGCGAAACTACAAAATGGCCTATTGATTACTGCTAGTTACTTTTTTGTGTATTCATTTAGTCCTGACTTTGCTTATATTTTATTCGGCTATACGCTTTTCATCTATCTATTAACAAACTGGGCAAGCAATTGGCTTTCCAACCGCTGGATATACACTATCCTTGCCATAGGTATTATCGGTTGCTTCACCTATTTTAAATACTATTCTTTCTTTCAAGAAAGCATCCAACAAACCCTAGATAAATTCGGTTTTAGCGTCGGACTGCCTATTCTTGAAATATTGGCACCATTAGGCCTTTCTTTTTATGCTTTCCATTCAGTTAGCTATACCGTGTCGGTTTGTCGTAAAGAAATTTCCAAGGCTGACTTTTTTGATGTCACCTTATATCTGGCATTTTTTCCGAGTATCGTCGCAGGCCCTATAAACCGAGCGAAAAACTTCTTACCACAAATTCAAGCTGAAAGTCGCACTATTATCGATAGCCGTAAAGCGATTCTGCTAATTTCATTAGCGTTAGTAAAACTATTTTTATTTAGCTCTTATTTAGCTGAAAACTTTGTCAACCCTGTATTTGATGCACCTGTCGGCTACAGTGCAGGAGATATCCTCGTTGCAACTTATGCCTATGCATGGAATATCTATTTTAACTTTTCAGGTTATACCAACCTTGTCACGGGTATCGCTTTATTATTAGGTTTCAGAGTACCTGTAAACTTTAATGCACCGTATTTAGCTGCGAATTTAAAAGAATTCTGGGCTCGCTGGCATATTAGCCTATCGACGTTTATTCGTGATTATATTTATATTCCTCTGGGAGGAAACCGCAAAGGCTTAAGCCGCATGAATACTAACGTATTCCTTGCGATGGTTATCTCAGGATTATGGCATGGTGCTGCAATGACCTTTGTCGTTTGGGGAGCCATCCACGGTTTAGGTATTGTACTGCTCAATCTTAAGAATCTGTGCATGGAAAAATTGGGGTGGACGAAAACTATCGCCAATAAAACCGTATCCATTTGGCTATCACGCATCGTCACGTTCCACTTTGTCTGCTTTGCTTGGATCTTTTTCCGCAGCGCTTCTTTTGATGATGCCATCCTAATGATAAACCAAATTGCTGCTCCTGGTTTTATTGCTTCCATCAATGCAAGCTTAGGTTTACTGACCGCATTTTGGCTATTGTTAATTACTTATCCCTATTTTGTACAAGGCTACCATTATGTGGCGAAAAAATACCAAGATGTTCCTTGGTACTATTACCCGATCCCACTCGCCATCATTTTAACCATTATGTTTATGCTTTCACCTTCAGGTATGCCGGGGTTTATTTATGCTAACTTCTGAGTTTAAACACACCCTAATAAAAATTGGGCAAGTTTTATTTATTGTTCTGATCGCAGGCATATTATTGATTTGGTTAAACCAGAGCTCTTTAGAACGCTTCTGGCAACAAAAGTACCATCAAGATAGCCCTTGGGCGAAAATGGCTGGTAACCCTATCTGGGACTACGGTGCATACTTGCATGATGGCGCATTAGAGGCAGGCAGTATATTTGCCTATCACGCTTCAGGACAAAAAGCGCAAGATGATAAGAAAGCCACCGAACTTGCCTTAGAAAATGACGGTAAAAAGCTTAGCTTCCCAAATGAGTTCAAGGTTGGCCTTCATTTTATGAATGGTTACATCTATCCTGCGGAAAGCTTATCCGTTACCTTCCCAGAATTACTGAAACGACCACAAGCGAGAGAAAAATCCAAACGGATTAATTTTGGTAGTTTAGCCCTACCCAAAAGTCAACCCATTGTTGAAAAGCACATCGCAAGTATTGAAAAAGGCCAACAAGTTTTATTTGCAGGTGACTCCATGATGCAGGGCGTCGCTCCCCATGTTAAAAACATGCTTTTCAAAAAGTATAATATAGATAGCATTAATCTCAGCAAACAAAGTACTGGTCTTGCCTATCCTCGCTTTTTTAACTGGCCTGAAACTATTTCTAAGACACTGAATGATAATCCTAAAATTAAAGTTTTGGTGATTTTCTTAGGCCCGAATGACCCTTGGGATATGCCACCAAAAACAGGCTATAAATACGTCAAATTCAAAAGTGAAGATTGGGAAAAAGTTTACCGTGAGCGTATTAGTGATATAATATCCACCGCTCGCCAGCACAATGTAGATGTTATTTGGGTTGGTCCCCCTAATATGCGTAAAAATACGCTGTCTGATGGTATGAAATTCTTAAGAAGCCTCTACCAATCTGAAGTTGAGAGTCAGGGTGAAATTTACTTTTCTGTCAATGATGTCTTTAAATATAAAGGCGACACATACTCTGACTATATCGGCGATGAAAGCAGCAAAATTAAATTAAGAAGTGGTGATGGAATTCATTTCAGCGGTAAAGGCCAGCAAATCATCGCAGAAAAAATATTTTCATTGATCCATTTCGAGGAAGAAGAAGAAAAGGAACATCATGAAACTGAAAAAACTGCGTCAAGCTAAGTCCAAAGTTTTGGCAGTTAGTGTTATTTCACTACTGTCATTGGGTTTATTATCTTGCCAGAATACATCAGATAAAACGCATATGCCAAGCCTACCTAAAGGCCCACAGCCTTTCACCCAAGGGCAATTGGTAAATAACGCGGAACCTAATTTGTCTCAATTGGCAAATAAACTACGTCAAGGTAACCAACAGGTACATATCGTCCAAATCGGTGATTCCCATACTGCCGCTGACTTTTTCAGTGGTAATTTGAGAACCCTATTTCAACAGCGCTATGGCGATGCAGGGCCGGGCTTTATTCCGCCTATTTCTATCCCTGGCCAGCGCACGGCAACCATCAATCGTATGAGTGAGAAAAAAGAGTGGTCCCTTTTTTCAAGCCGTAAAGATGAACGTTTTGATTACCCATTAGGGGGGATGATTGCAGAACCACAGGCCGCAGTCAGCCAAGTACTTTTGAAACCATTACAGCCGGCTCTAGGGGCTTATCAACTGCAAGCTTTGTACCAAAGTGCAGGGGATACAAAAATGCGCGTTGCCCCTGCTGTTTCACCCAATGTTATGCTCCCGGCAACAGGTAATCAATGGCGCTTCTCTTCACCTGTGAATACTCAATTACCTGCACAAGTGTCTGTGAATAAAGGGTCAGGTGTGAAAATTGGCGGTTGGTTAGTTCGTTCGTCTAAGCCAGGAGTGATGGTTTCAGCCCTTGGTATCAACGGTGCGACATTAAGTATGGTCGATAAATGGCAACCGCAGTGGAGCGAGACATTAGCTCAACTTTCACCAGATATGGTGATCCTAGCCTATGGAACGAATGAAGCGTTTAATGACACATTAGATTTGGCTGCTTATGAGCAGAACTTACGTGCTAAAATCCGTTTACTCCGCCAGCAAATGCCTAATAGCGTTATTTTGTTAGTTGGCCCTAATGATTCAATTAAATTCAATGATGCTCTAAGTTGCCAAGCGCAAATGCCAATAAATTTAATGAATGTTATTCAAATTCAAAAAGCGGTTGCTGCTCAGGAAAATACTTTATTTTGGGACTGGCAAGCCTTTATGGGGGGCCCTTGCTCTATTCGCACATGGGCAGCACAAGATTTAGCACGGCCTGATAATGTGCATCTGTCCGTTGAGGGCTATAAAAAAAGTGCCCAAGGGCTCTATAGCCAATTGAATCAAATCCTACAGTAATCGATTATTTGCCGTAATAGACTAATCGTACGGCAAAAAAAGGTCAGCCAATTGGCTGACCTTTTACTTTCTACCTAATAGATAATCACAAGAAAGCGAAGAAAATCATCCCGATAATTGCACCTGTCGTACCAAGGATAGTTTCCATTATCGTCCACGTTTTTAACGTTTGTGCTTCGGTTGCCCCCGTAAACTTACCAAACAACCAGAAACCAGAGTCATTTACATGGCTTAAGATCAATGAACCACCAGAGATACAAATTGCTAACGCGGCCAATTGCGCACCTGAATAGCCTAATTCACTAATAACAGGCAACACTAAGCCTACCGCAGTTAAACACGCGACGGTTGCAGAACCTTGAATAACACGCACTGCGCCCGCTAAGACAAAGCAAGCCACTGCAATTGGCAAACCCGCACCAATTAAAGAGTCACCTAATGCAGGACCGACACCGGAATCCACTAAGATTTGTTTAAATACACCACCAGCACCGGTCACAAGCAAGATGATCCCAGCAGGTTGGATCGCCGCAGAACAAACTGCCATGACTTTTTCTTTGTCCATGCCATAGCGGAAACCTAAACCATAAATCGCCAGCAAACATGCTAATAATAATGCTGTAAAAGGGTGACCAATAAATTCTAACCAATGTTCTAGCGTAGAACCTTTTTCAACTAAATGCGTTCCAATCGTTTTTAGCCCCACTAATACTAATGGGAAAAGGACTAAGCACAGGCTGAATCCAAAACTTGGCATTTTGCCATGATCTGTATTTGGTGCTTGATAATCTGCTGGGATATCAATATGAACAAAGTTACTGATAAATTTACCAAATAAAGGCCCTGCTAAAATCATACCGGGGATAGCGGCACACAAACCGATTAAAATCATCCAGCCATAGTCAGCCCCCATTTGTGATGCAACCAACATCGGCGTTGGGCCCGGTAATAAGAAAGCAGCAGCGGCTGCAACCCCGGCAAATAATGGGATAGCAAGGCGAACAACGTTATGACCTGTACGATTTGCGACTGCAAATACCACACCGATTAACAAGACAATCGCCACATCGAAGAACAGAGGGAGAGCACAAATCAACCCTGCTACACCGACAGCATAGTGGGCATTCTTTTCGCCAAACAGATTAAGTAACTTATTTGCTATCTGATCTAACGCACCTGTTTCATGTAAAATTTTACCGAACATCGCTCCCAGTGCCACGACAATGGCAAGAAAGCCTAATGTCCCTGCCATCCCTTTTTGCATGGTTTCCGTGATCTGTTGAACAGGCATGCCTGAAAATAGCCCTGCCCCAATAGATACAATCATTAATGCGACAAAGGCGTGTAACCGTGCATACATGACTAAGAATAAAAGTAAAACGACCGAGCCAACAGCTGTTAGCACCAAAGTTAACGTGCTAAGCGTTTCGACTGAGTTCATGGTTTTTCTCCTGCGACAATTTTTTTAATCGTTAAGCAAGTATTACCGATGACATCTTCAAGTGTTTGGCGAATATCAACAACATGAACATCAGTTTCTGCTGCGGTTGGTTCTTCTAAAGTAGCAAATTGCGTTTTTAACATTTCAGGTTTGAAGAAGTGCCCTTTACGCGCCTTTAATCTTTCTTCAATGACCTCTGAATCTCCTTTCAGGTAGATAAAAAATAAGTTTTTATTATCAGCTCTTAAAATATCGCGATATTTTTTCTTTAGTGCTGAACATACGACTAAAGAAATAGAATTGGTTCTCTGCATTGCAAAAACGGCTTGATTTAATGCTTCCAACCAAGGTTGACGGTCATCATCATTCAAAGCATGGCCTGATGCCATTTTTAAAATATTGGTTTTAGGATGCAGAAAGTCACCGTCAAGGAAAGCCGCTTGCAATTGCTGAGCAACACCGTTTGCGACAGCGGATTTACCACTACCCGATACCCCCATTAAGACAAATGCGTAATTTTGTTGTTGGGTATCACTCATAGGAAACTCCTCAGGCATTTAATTTTATTCTGGTGTTTAATTTAAACCGGATGATGTTACCGGTAACAAGTTACGGGTAACATTATTATCAGTGAGGATTTTTTTAGCAATCAAATTGGCGAAGAAGAAAGCAGATCTGTGATGTTAATCTCAATCTGACTTTAGTGAAGGTAAGTGAAGAAAAAAGCGGAGCTAACAATATAAAAATTTTAAAGTTAATTTTAACTTCAATTAATTCTACCTTTAATATTTCTCTAAATAATTAGATGCTCTCACCTGTAAGCAGCGAAAATCCAACATCAAAATGTGTCTCTGTCAATTTTTTTCCTGACATCCGCGCTAATAGCACTTCCGCCGCCTTACGCCCCATTAGGTCTCTCGGGGTTAGAATACTGGCAAGTTTTGGCATCATCACTTGGCCCACATCGTGCCCATGGAAACCTGAAATGGCCAACTCAGTTGGGATCTGAATACCTAAGCGCTGACATTCAAAAATGGCTCCTATCGCCAAGTCATCATTGGTACAAAACAACCCGTCAGTATCCGGATATTTCTCTAAACAATCATGCAATAACTTAGCCCCTAACGAATAAGACGAGCTCTCTTGCGTCATCACATTACGGGGCTCTAAATGAGCCTCTGACATGGCTTGTTCGTAGCCTTTTAAACGAATGAACGTCCGTTCATCGTGCCTTGCCCCTATATACACCACCTTGTGACAACCACGTTCAAGCATCGCCCGTGTCATTTGACGAGACGCTTCGAAGTTATCAATACCCACTGCGGTATCTAAGCAAGGTGAAACACTATCCATAATTTCAACAACAGGGATACCTGCCGTTTTCAGCATCCGCAAAGTTCGCTCAGTATGCGTCCTCTCAGCTAAAATGACCCCATCGATATTATAGGAAAGTAATGATGTCAGACGTTCTTCTTCTTTCTCTGGCAAGTAACCATAATGCGCTAACATTGTTTGATAACCGTGGCGATCCGTTACCGCCTCAATGCCACGGATCACCTCAGCAAAAACTTGGTTGGTTAATGACGGAAGCAAAACCCCTATTGCATGACTAGTCGCATTTGACAATATATCAGGTGCTTTATTCGGTATATAGCCTGATATTTCAACCGCTTGGGCGATTTTCTCACGCAGAGACTCAGAAACTTGTTCTGGGTTTCGTAGAAAACGGCTCACCGTCATTTTGGTGACGCCAACTTGGTCGGCAACATCCTGCAAAGAAGGTCTTTTTTTCTTCATAAGTCAAAAATGGTATCCAATTGATAAACAGTAACTATGTTCTGCTATCTCCCTATGGATAGCAATCTTTGTTACTGATTTACATCACATAAACATCGAGTTTTTCCAATAAAACCTCTTTTGTGGTTGACTCTCTGCTATGACTTCGCTAATTTCCGCGCTATATAATTAATGTTACAACGAATAGAATCAATTTAAATATGGCGTTCAATCGTAGACAATTTATTAAATCCAGTGCCTTACTTGCCGCTTTTTATTGCTTACCAAGTATCGCACACGTTCGTCATCGCGTTGAAGAGGCTTTATTTGGCAAACTGCCTGCCCCCAAGCATATTCAACGAGTCATCAGCTCTGGCCCTCCTTCTGACTTACTGGTATTTGCACTTGCTCCAGAGAAAATGGTCGGGTTTGCATCGATTTCCTTGAAAAAAGGACAAACAGGCTTATTTGCACCACAATGGCTTGAATTACCTGTTTACGGTCGTTTAGCGGGTAGAGGGAGCACATTATCTCTCGAACAGTTGTTGTCCTATAACCCAGACCTAATTATTGATACTGGGAACATTGATGAGACCTATCGCTCACAGGCACAAAAAGTCGCTAAACAAACCAATGTACCCTACCTTTTAATCGCTGGAGGACTCAAGGATTCTGCGCAGCAACTCCTTCAGCTCGGTGAAATCCTTGGCGTCACCTCTCAAGCGCAGAAACTGAGTCAATTGGCCCAGCGCTATATTAATGATGCCCAAGCATTTGCCAGTAAAAACCAAGAAAAATCACTAAGCTTTTACCTTGCTCGTGGTGCAAAAGGCCTAGAAACCGGCGCTAAAGGCTCAATTCATACTGAAGCAATTGAAATGCTAGGTTTACGTAATGTGGTGGATATCCCTAACTTTCATGGCCTCACCAGCGTTTCTATGGAGCAATTATATCAATGGAACCCAGATATTATAATAACGCAATATGATGAAGCCATTGAATTTATGACGACCTCCGCGTTATGGAAGGGGCTCGATGCGATTACCAATCACCAATTACTGGTCTTTAGCAGCATGCCTTTTGGTTGGTTAGATGGGCCGCCGGGTGTCAACCGTCTACTCGGGATGAGGCGGTTACAAAGCCACTTTGACAAAACGATTGAAGCCTCCATCAAACTGGATATTGCTGAATTTTTCACCCATTTTTATCATTCCCCATTAACATCAGAGCAAATTAATTTGCTGATGGAAAAATCATGAATGATGCTTTTAATAAAGGGGCAAAATCCCTCTTATTGATTATCATTTTGCTGATTAGTTTACTTGTCGCCCTAACAAATGGTAAGTACTCACTTACACTTAATGAGCTTTATCGTTTATTGGTTAGCCTGTTTTCTTCACAAGCTGAATTGAGCGATCCACGCAATGAAACGGTATTTTGGCAAATACGCTTCCCACGAACTCTTGCCGCGATTTTAATTGGGGGTGGGCTATCTATCGCCGGAGCCGCTTACCAAGGAATGTTCCGCAACCCGCTGGTTTCTCCTGATATTCTAGGGGTTTCTGCGGGGGCGGGCGTCGGCGCTGTGGTGGGGATATTCTTTGGCCAATCATTATTCTACATTCAATTATTTGCCTTTATTGGCGGCTTAACCACCGTTGCACTGGTCTGTTTTATTGCCCGTTTAGCCCGTCAGCACGACCCTATTTTATCGTTAGTCCTTGTTGGAGTCGCCATCAGCGCAATTTGTGGCTCTGCAATTTCACTGATGAAAATCCTTGCAGACCCTTATACTCAGCTCCCCTCTATGACATTTTGGTTATTAGGTGGGCTATCTTCAATTACCCAAGAAGACTTAATATCCGTATTGCCACTCATGATCATCGGTATCATTCCACTATTGTTATTGCGCTGGCGTATGAATTTACTCAGTTTATCGGATGAGGAAGCCAAAAGCCTCGGTGTTAATGTCAGTTTAACGCGGGCAATTTTCATTGTTTGCGCCACACTATTAACAGCAAGCGCGGTTTCCATCGCTGGGATCATCGGTTGGATTGGCTTGATTGTTCCCCACATTACACGAATGATAGTGGGTGCTAACTTTCGTTACCAGCTCCCTGCATCTATGGCTATTGGCGCAATTATGCTGCTGATCACGGACACACTTGCCCGAACCATTGCCGATATAGAGCTCCCATTGGGCATATTAACCTCAGCGGTCGGTGCCCCATTCTTTCTGGCTATCTTGCTACAAACAAGGCGGGTCAAATGAGCATCATGACCTTGAAAAACGTAGCCATTGGTTATCACCACACGGCAATCATTGATGACATCAACCTGTCCTTGCCTAAAAAGCGAATAACCTGCTTACTTGGTGCGAATGGCTGTGGCAAAACCACGCTAATGAAAACACTATTAGGGCTACTTCCCGCTATCCAAGGGGAGATTTTACTCAATAGTCAACCTATCAGTGCGCTCAAACAGCGTGATATCGCGAAAGTAATTGCTTACGTACCTCAAGCCCATGATACGCCGTTTACTTTCGCTGTATTGGATATGGTCATAATGGGGTTAACCCCACATATTTCATTATTTTCTGTACCCAAAGAAGCCGAAAAAACCTTAGCTCATCAACAATTAGAAAGGCTCAACATCCCACACCTTGCACCTCGTTTATACAGCACGCTAAGTGGTGGGGAAAAACAATTAGTATTGATAGCAAGAGCCTTAATACAAAAACCATTACTCTTAATTATGGATGAACCTGCAGCCAGCCTTGATTTTGGTAATCAAATTCGTCTACTTGAGCAAATTGAAAAGCTCAAATCCCACGGTATGACAATACTGATGTCAACGCATCATCCACAGCATGCAGCGGCTATCGCTGATGATGTCATTTTGCTTGATAGACAACACAAAGCTAGGCAGGGATTATCAAAAAGTATGTTAACACTTACTAACTTGGCGGCACTTTATCATGTGGATGAGCAAAGTATTCAAGCTCACTTCCAGCTTCCATCAATATTTTCTAATTAAGGTCAGGGATCATGTTAATCAGTCAAATCGATTTTGCCAAAATGTACCAACAACACATGCAGCAGGCACATAGAACCCGCAAAGAGCCCGAGCACTGGGATAAAAAAGCCCAACAAATGGCGCAAAACTGCGCCAACCCTAACGACCCTTATTTAGTTCGCTTTCGTGAATTAATGGATTTTACCGGTGCAAAAAGCCTACTCGATGTTGGCTGTGGTCCAGGCTCCATCAGTCTTTGTCTTGCCAACCAGTTCCAAGAGGTTATCGGTATTGATTACAGTGGAGGCATGATTGAAATGGCGCAATACCGTGCCCAACGATTAGGTACGACCAATGCGCGTTTTGAACAACTGGCATGGGAAGATAGCTGGGATACCCTTCCCAAAGTGGATATTTCTGTCGCATCTCGCTCAACACTCGTGGATGATTTAAAAATAGCGTTACTCAAGCTCAATCGCCAAACCAAACTACGGGTTTATACTACACACACCATCAACCCAACCTTTATTGATGAAAACATTATTCGCGCGATTGGTCGTGAAGTGATTCGTTTACCGACATACATTTATGCAGTGAATATTCTGCATCAAATGGGGATCAACGCACGCGTCGATTTCATTAACAGCCCAAACAAAGGTGGGTTTGATAATTTTGAGGCTTTCGTTGATAGCGTCAATTGGTCGTTGAAAAACATCACCCCACAGGAAACCGAAATCCTACGTCGTTATTATGATGAGCAAACGGCATCAGGTAAAAAGATCCCTTATCCATCAAGAAATTGGGCAATGGTTTCGTGGGATGTCGTTGACGAGGCTAATCTAACATTATGATCTATCTACCAGACACCTTGATCGACCAATTACTCCTGGACGATATTCAATACGGTGACCTCACTACGCGCGCGCTAGGGTTACATTCCCAACTAGGTGTAATGACCTTTGCTTCAAAACAAGGCGGGTGTGTCAGCGGCATTCATATTGCAAAACGCATGTTAGAAAAGCTCGGCATTACCTGTGAGTGTAGTGCTCAAGATGGTCAAATTGTAGAGCCTCAACATGTTTTGATCCGCGCAACAGGGCCAATTGAGGCATTACACCAAGGTTGGAAAGCCGTACAAAACGTTCTTGAATGGTGCGGTGGCGTGAGTCACTACACTCACCAAATGGTCAGTGTTTTACACCAGTATCAACCCAATGCGCAGCTTGCCTGTACACGAAAAACTGTCCCAAACACTAAACCTCTAGCCTTAACGGCTATTTTGGCGGGGGGCGCTATTATTCACCGAACGGGTAGCGCAGAAAGTATTTTGCTGTTTACTAATCATCGCCAATGCCTTGAAAAACCAGATGATTGGAATACCCATGTCCAAATGCTACGTCAAAATGCCCCTGAAAAACTGATCATTGTTGAGGCAGATGATTACCAACAAGCGATTTTCGCTATCGAGGCACAAGCCGATATTGTTCAACTGGATAAACTGCCAATCGAACAAATTCGACAATTACAAACGCTCGTGCAACAGCAAAATCGCCCCTGCCAACTATCGATTGCAGGGGGAATTAATTTGAAAACCATTGACGAATTTGCGCAAATAGGCGTGCCACTACTAGTAACATCAGCTCCTTACTATGCAGCACCCCGAGACATTAAGGTGAAGATTTTTAAGCAGTAACGCAGCTCACCGCTGCCGTTTACAAAGGCGTTGTAAATCAAACAGCCTACCCTCGTTGGTAGGTTGCCTTTATTCATGGTTAATTACGCCAATCGTTGTATAAAAATAAATATATCGTTATTCATAAAACTGGAAATACCTAATGAAAATAAAACAAATAACCTATTTGATTGGGATGGCTTTATTCGCAGCACAGGGTCACGCAGCATCAGGCCCAAAAGTAAACAAAAATACCGATGTGATGTCCGTTTGGAGTACTCCACTTGCCGCAGATGCGAATGTCATCACGCAAGAACAAATGACACAATTGAACAAAACTAATGTGGCACAAGCATTGAGTACCATGCCCGGCGTCTCTATCCAAAAATCAGGCAACCGTAACGAAACTCAGGTAAATGTGCGTGGTTTCGATAGCCGTCAAGTCCCTATCTTCTTTGACGGTATCCCAACTTATGTCCCTTATGATGGTACTCTTGACCTAGGCCGTTTTATGACGAGCGAGCTGGCAAGCGTTGAGCTATCTACTGGATACACTTCACTACTACAAGGCCCTAACTTGATGGGGGGCGCTATCAACTTAACCACCGCCACCCCTAAAAAACCGTTTGAAGCCAATGTTAGCTTAAACCAAGGTTTTGCCCGTGGCGCTGATAACGCCCACAATATCAGCGCACGTTTAGGTGGCCGTAACGACCTCGGCTTCATTCAAATCAGTGGCAGCCAATATAAACAGCGTTTTATGGGAATACCGAGTTCAGAAAATGACAATCCGTTAGCCGGCAATAATGGCCGTCGACCAAATTCAGCCACTGACGATAAACGCATGATGGTGAAAGTGGGCTGGACACCACGTGAAGCTGACGAGTATGTGGTTACCTATCTCAAACAAGATGGTGATAAAAACAGCCCACCAAGTGTGACAAATAAAAAGCCTCAGGTCTGGCAGTGGCCAGCTTATGACAAAGAAAGCGTCTATTTCAATGGTACAACACAAGTAACCAATGATATCGCGTTACAGAGCCGCCTGTACCACGACACATTCAAAAATACACTCCATCAATATAAATCTGTTAAAGACTATGAAAAAGGTATCTATAACTACAGCCGCTATGATGACTACAGCAATGGCGCTGACATGCGTGTTGACTTCACCGTGCGTGAATTAGATATGTTGTCATTTGCCGCCCACTGGAAAGAAGACGTCCACCGCGCCCGTGCCAAAAGAGATGTACCATTCGACCGTTATAAAGATAATACTTACTCTATTGCTACTGAATATCAATGGGTTGCAATGAATAACCTAGACATTATCGGCGGTATTGGCTATGACTGGCGCAAAAGTGCTGACGGTAAGCGCTATGATTATAAATCAGGCGATTTTGAAAAATACGACAACAATAACCAACATGCGTTCAACTGGGAGATGATGGCTCGTTATCACTTAGAAAATACAGATACGGTGCAATTCTCGGTATCAGAAAGAAGCCGTTTCCCAACACAAAAAGAGCGTTATACCAAAGAAAAAATGAAAAGCGATGATACCTTTATCATCAACCCTCATATTGATACAGAACGTGCTCTGACTTACGATTTAACCTACAAAGGACATATCTCTCCAGTTTGGTCATATACATCAAGCATTTATTACAACCACGTCTCTGATGCCATTATGGCGCACCGTGTTGGCACCAACAAAAATGGAGGCTATATACTTGAAAACCGCAATAGCGGCAAAGTCGACTACTTTGGGATTGATTTAGGCACTACCGGTCAAATCACAGATTGGATGGAAGCAGGCCTCAGTTACGGCTATATTCATGCAGATCCTAAACACTACAGTGTCAAACACGTCGCTGAATTACCGACCCACAAAGCTTTTGCTTGGGTGAAATTCACACCATTCGACCCATTTAGCATCACAATTACCGAAGAAGCTAGAAGTTGGGCATTTAACTATGTTGATGCCGAAAGCAAAGTACGTGGCTATGCTAAAACCGACCTACGCTTAGATTATGATTTTGGACAAGGCATTTCTGTTAACACATCCGTCAACAACTTATTCGATAAATCATATGAATACACCAATGGCTACATTGAAGAAGGCCGTAACTATTGGTTAGGTATTGAATATAAATACTAACCCCTAATAGATTAGGCAAGGATTCATTTCTTTGCCTAGTCGTCCTCTCGTTAATGCCATTCACCCTATTCGTATATAAAAAGGCCAATCTCTCCCTTTAACAAATCAAAAAATGAATTAGGCTGAATTTTTGCTCACAATCCATTTTTTCCTCGCACTCTAAAGATCAAAAAACTGTGATAGACTTGGAGCTAGTGAATATATGCATTTTTCTAGGTAGGCTCAGTACAATGAAAAAAATGAGTGAACAGAAAGTACTTGCGATGGCAGAGCAGATTTGCCAATCAAGAGGCGTAAGATTGACTCCACAAAGAGAAACAGTATTACGCCTTATTGCGCAACAGCATGGTGCTATCAGCGCTTATGATTTACTCGATTTGCTGCGAGAGATAGAGCCGCAAGCTAAGCCACCTACGGTTTACCGAGGGCTTGAATTTTTAATGGAACAAGGGTTTATCCACAAAATCGAGTCAACAAATAGCTACGTTGTTTGTCACCATTTTGACAACCCAAGCCATACCTCTGTGATGTTAATTTGTGATCATTGTGGAAGTGTCACAGAAAGTGATTGCACCATAATAGAAGCTGCAATTATCAGCTTAGCAGAGAAACATCAGTTTCATTTGAAACATACTGTCGTTGAAAACCACGGTTTATGTAAAAATTGCGATGAGATTGATAGTTGCCAAGACCACGCACATTGTGGTCATAACCATCAACAACCGATCACCATAAAGAAAAAATGACTTAATCAAAAGAAAGGTCGCATCGCGGCAGATCTCTAAAAATAAATGAAATCTGCCAACAATTACAACGCCATCAAGCCTATCGCACCTGATATTCTAAAAACTAATACCAATCACTATTACGGATAACACCAACAGCTAAACCTTCAATGGTGAAGCTTTGTTCACGTAAATCTACAATAATTGGTGCAAATTCAGGGTTTTCAGCGATTAACTCAACACGATTCCCTTGTTGTTTAAAACGTTTAACAGTCACTTCATCATCAATACGTGCAACGATAACTTGGCCATTATGTGCATTTTGTGTTTTATGTACAGCCAATAAATCACCGTCCATAATACCAATATCTTTCATTGACATCCCATTTACGCGCAATAAAAAATCCGCATGAGGTTTAAATAATTCTGGGTCAACTTGATAATGACTTTCGATATGCTCTTGCGCCAATAATGGTTCGCCTGCGGCGACGCGGCCAATCAGAGGTAACCCCTGATCTTCATTTTCTTCTTCAAGAAGTAGACGGATACCCCGAGATGCACCCGAAACAATCTCAATAACCCCTTTACGAGCCAAAGCCTTTAAATGTTCTTCTGCCGCATTAGGCGAACGAAAGCCAAGGCTTGCTGCTATCTCAGCACGTGTTGGAGGCATACCTGTCTGCGAAATATGATCACGCACCAGATCGTAAACCTGCTGTTGTCGAGCCGTCAGTGCTTTCATTCCGTTCCCCTGTTTGTTTATACAGTCAAGCTGTGAGTATATACAGGTAAATGAAGATTTGGAACAGTTAAATCACTCAATTTCCGCATTTGTTATCGATTTACTTTCTTTACATTCATTTTATGCTGTTAAACAGGTTAACTCGCAAAATAACGCTGCCATAAAACCAACGCCCAAATAAACAATGCCAATCCAATACTCACGAATACCGCAGCTGAGCCAATATCTTTTGCACGACCAGAAAGTTCATGGTACTCGCTACCAATGCGGTCAACCACCGCCTCTATGGCACTGTTAAGTAACTCTACTACAGCCACCAGCACGACAGAGCTAATCAATAAAATTCTATCTACATAGCTGATATCTAAGCAAAATGCGATAATAATGGCAATAACTGCAGCCACTGACTCTTGACGAAATGCAGCTTCATTTACCCAAGCCGCTTTTAAACCCTTTAAGGAATACCCCGCAGCTTTAATCACTCGTGTGAACCCTTTGGTTTGACTTGCCATATTTATTCCTTAAAAAATGCAAACAATTATCGATTTTTACGGTCAAAGTGAATTGTCAGTAACAGATCTACCAATGTCTTTCTGGTATGATTGCACCGCATTGTTAACAAGAGGCTATAATCATTTATGTCACTATGGCGTAAAATATATTACAACACGTTGAATTTACCACTTAAATTATTGGTAAAAAGTAAACTAATACCTTCGGACCCAATTACTGAGTTGCAGCTTGATACGAATCGGCCAACGCTCTATGTATTGCCTTATCACTCAAAGTCCGACCTTCTAACGCTACGTCATCAATGTTTGGCTATCGGTCTGCCTGACCCTTTGATTGATAACGACATCAATGGAACCAAACTTCCCGCTTATGTTTTTATCGATGATGGCCCACGCGTTTTTCGCTATTATTCACCAGATCCTCGCAAAGATTCAGTAAAAACATTCCATGCTTATTTAGATTTGCATAAAAACAATCCAAATCTCGATATTCAAATGCTACCCGCTTCCGTTATGTTTGGTCGCTCACCAGGGCGTGAAGGTCATACGCCAGCACCACCACTGAAGCTGTTAAATGGTGTGCAAAAATTCTTTGCTATCCTGTGGTTAGGGCGCGATAGCTTCGTGCGCTTATCCCCTTTCGTCTCCATTGGTAAAATGGCGCAGGATCACGGCACAGACACCATTATTGCCAATAAGCTCGCCCGCGTTGCTCGTATCCACTATTCACGTCAACGCCTTGCTGCTGTAGGCCCAAAACTACCAGCACGTTATGAGCTATTTAATAAGTTACTTACTTCAAAAGCCATTGAGAAAGCGGTTGAAGACGAAGCTCGCACAAAAAAAATCCCACTGAAAAAAGCGCAACAAAACGCCGTCAATATGATGGAAGAAATTGCGGCTAACTTTTCCTATGAAGCTGTACGCTTAACCGATAGGGTGCTCAGTTGGACATGGAACCGCCTCTATCAAGGTATTAATGTTCAACATGCTGAGCGTGTTCGTCAACTTGCACAAGATGGCCATGAAATTGTCTATGTACCATCACATCGCAGCCATATGGACTACCTACTTCTTTCCTATGTGCTCTATCACCAAGGGCTTGTTCCTCCGCATATAGCCGCTGGGATCAACCTGAACTTCTGGCCTGCAGGCCCGATTTTCCGCCGCTTAGGTGCATTCTTTATTCGCCGTACCTTCAAGGGTAACAAGCTATATTCAACGATTTTCCGTGAGTATTTAAGTGAGTTATTTGCACGCGGGTATTCTATCGAATATTTTGTGGAAGGTGGTCGTTCACGTACAGGTCGTTTGCTGCAACCCAAAACGGGTACCCTTTCTATGACACTGCAAGCCATGTTGCGCGGTGACTCTCGTCCTATCACCATCGTCCCTATCTATATCGGGTATGAGCATGTCATGGAAGTAGGAACTTACGCAAAAGAGCTACGTGGCGCAGAAAAGGAGAAAGAAGGTTTTTTCTCGATGGTTCGCGGTTTGCGTAAGTTACGTAACCTTGGTCAAGGGTATGTCAACTTTGGGCAACCAATTTCGTTACCTCATTACCTAAACCAACGTGTTCCTGATTGGCGCGAGTCTATCGACCCTATTGAACCGCAACGCCCCTCTTGGCTAAATCCAACGGTCAGTTCATTAGCCGATGACATCATGGTAAATATTAACAATGCCGCAGCTGCCAACGCGATAAACCTATGTGCAACCGCATTATTGGCTTCACGTCAACGTTCATTAACCCGTGAACAGTTAATTGAGCAGGTCGATTGTTATCTGCAATTATTGCGCAACGTGCCATACACCGCCGATGCAACAACACCAAATAAAACTGCACAGCAGCTATTAGAACATGCTTTGCAAATGGATAAGTTTGAGGTCGAAAAAGACAGTATGGGGGATATTATTATTCTTCCTCGTGAAAACGCCGTCTTAATGACCTATTATCGCAACAATATCCATCATTTATTGGTATTGCCATCGTTAATCTCCAGTATTGTTTTGCACCACGAACACATTAGCCGCCAAGACATTCACCATCAAGTGAGCCAAATCTATCCATTCTTAAAAGCAGAATTGTTCATGCGTTATGACAACGAACAGCTGCATGAAACCGTTGATACACTCATTGATGAGTTGAATAACCAAAAGCTAATTTGCTTAAGAGAAGAAGATATGGCGGTGCTAAACCCTTGCCGTATTCGTCCGTTACAACTCTTAGCCGCAGGTGTGAGAGAAACATTACAACGCTATGCGATCACACTGTCGTTACTCAACGCTAGCCCTGAAATCAGCCGTAATACATTAGAAAAAGAGAGCCGCATTCTTGCACAGCGTCTTTCAGTCCTCCACGGTATTAATGCACCAGAGTTCTTTGATAAAGCTGTATTTTCAACGCTTGTCGAGACCCTCAGAGAAGAAGGTTACATCGATAATAATGAAAATAATATCTTTACGACCAATGCCCAAAAACTCTATGCCGTGCTAGCGCGTTTGATGTCACCAGAAATCCGCTTAACGATTGAAAGTGTTAGCCAAACAGATGAACTTTCAGAAACTAAGAAAGCCGCGTCAACAGACGAAAAAGCCCAAGTCACTGAACAAACAAACGACTAAGTTGGCTTTATCTCTCTAAAAAAAGAGGTCATGTTATTTAACATGACCTCTTTTTCTTGCTATAACGCATTTCTGTCGCTTATTAGAAATAACTCACCACAATCCCAATAAATAGAATCAAACCAACAAAGTTATTGTTCATAAACGCCTTGAAGCACGGCGCACGTTCACGATTTACCATTAATTGTTGCTGATAGATAAACAGACCTGCAACCAGCACCAAAGAAAAATAATAGAGCTTTCCTAAACCGGCCAATGGGCCAATAGCCACGAGTAGCCCCACCATGATTAGCTGCAACAAACCAATAATGAGCTTGTCATATTGACCAAATAAAATGGCGGTCGATTTCACTCCAATTTTTAAATCATCATTGCGATCAACCATGGCATACTGGGTATCATAAATCACTGACCAAATAATATTGACCAAAAAGAGCAACCAACACACCAAAGGTAAGCTTTCACCCACAGCAGAAAATGACATTGGGATAGACCAGCCAAATGCAGCGCCTAACACTACTTGAGGTAAATGACTGACTCTTTTAACAAATGGATAAATCCATGCTAAAGCCAATGCAGCAATAGACAGCCAAATCGTCATTGAATTGAGTGTTAAAACCAATAAGAAAGAAAGACCAACCAAACCCGCAAACAATATTTTTGCTTCTTTTTCAGTCACATCACCACTTGGAAGTGGGCGATGCTTTGTTCGCTCTACATGACCATCAAAATGACGGTCAGCAAAATCGTTGATCACACATCCTGCGGCACGCATAAAAAACACACCAGCAGTAAATACAATCAATATATGTAGGCTTGGTGTACTTTGAGCTGCAATCCATAGTGCCCAATACGTCGGCCACAGTAGCAACAGTGAACCAATGGGTCTATCAATACGCATTAAACGGCTGTATGCATGCCATTTACTTAGCGTCATACTTCCCTCCACTTTGTCGTGCTCCTTTTCTTGTTCCATCATACTTCAAAATGGGTATATGTTCACACCACCCAATGTTGCAAATCACTGATTTGTATTTGTTGATATAGCGTATTCGCAAGCCACTGATAATTTAAAATATTTAGGATAATTAACGATATGCAGGTGATTCAGGTAAAAATATTTCGGTTAATAACAAAGGTTTATCCGATAGCCTTAATCGCGAACGACGAACCCAGCGATTTGCACAAGAACCAATATGGATGTAATCACGCGTTAAACTATCACGACTAAACAAATAACGGCCTAGAGGCATTCTGCCAATATTCACTAATTGTTGGTCATCATCCGTTAATGTTTCATCAGGAATGATAGTCCTACCCAGTAGCCAAGGAATACCATCCCCATACATGACCACTTCTCTCACCCAATAGCGTCGACTGTTCGGTAAAGATTGCGCTTCTTCCTCACTCAACATTTCTTGCGAGACATAGCGTTCTAAATAAGGTACTACGGTAACCTGTTGGCTATACTGCTCAAAACGTTTTGTCATGGACCCTAGTTCTAACAACCAATCTAACGTATTGGCAGGAACTATTTCATTATCCTCCGCCAGCCACTGAATTGGTTGAGAGGTAAATAGTGTTTCATCCATTACTTGAATTTCCACCATAGATAACATGGTTATGATTTACTGTATTTCTTAGGCGGTAGGATATCACGTTGTTTTACTGCAAGGTAAAAGTTAGCTAACAATTTATATAAAAAGTCACATATTCAACACAAAATGTAAAAAAATAGTGAAAAATTTTTTATTTACTAACAAGTTACAATGATAATAAAATTTATTAACATCGAAATGATTTATTCATATCAGGCAAGGAGGCTATGCTTCTCCTCCCGCCTGATTATTATCATATTGAAATGCTAAGTATTAACGCCATGCTTTATAGCTATTAATTAAACCATTGGTCGAACTGTCGTGGCTGTTCACCGAGTCATTATTTTCTAGCTCAGGCAAAATACGGCTTGCTAATTGCTTACCTAACTCTACGCCCCATTGGTCAAAAGTGAAGATATTCAAAATTGCCCCTTGAGTGAAGATCTTGTGCTCATACATCGCAATCAAAGCCCCCAGTGAATAAGGCGTTATTGATTTCAATAAGATAGAGTTAGTCGGACGGTTTCCTTCAAATACTTTATAAGGTGCCACATACTCCATGTCAGCAACTGTTTTACCTTGTGCCGCAAATTCAGCATCGACAACTTCACGTGTCTTACCAAAGGCTAACGCTTCTGTTTGTGCAAAGAAGTTAGATAAAAGCTTTTCATGGTGATCCCCTAATGGATTATGTGTCGCCACAGGTGCGATGAAGTCACATGGGATCATCTTAGTCCCTTGGTGAATCAACTGGTAAAACGCATGCTGCCCATTCGTACCCGGCTCACCCCAAATAATCGGTCCCGTTTGATAAGAAACAGGCTTTCCATCTCGACCAATATATTTGCCGTTAGACTCCATATTGCCTTGTTGGAAGTATGCTGCAAAGCGATGCATATATTGATCATATGGCAGAATCGCTTCAGTTTCGGATTCAAAAAAATTGTTGTACCAAATGCCAATCAAGCCCAACAATACAGGAATATTTTTTTCGAGTGGTGTTTGGGTGAAATGTTTATCCATTGCATGAGCACCACTCAATAATTGGACAAAATTATCAAAACCCACAGATAAAATAATTGATAAACCGATCGCTGACCATAAAGAATAACGGCCACCAACCCAATCCCAGAATTCAAACATATTATTGGTATCAATACCAAACTTAGCCACTTCTTCACTATTAGTTGATAACGCAACAAAGTGCTTTGCAATATGCTTTTCATCTTTGGCAGAGGCCAGTAACCAATCACGAGCGGAATGTGCATTGGTCATAGTCTCTTGGGTTGTGAAGGTTTTCGACGCGATTAAAAATAGTGTCGTTTCTGGGTTTAGCACTTTCAGTGTTTCAGCTATTTGCGTGCCGTCCACGTTCGAAACAAAATGCATATTTAAGTGGTTTTTATAAGGACGCAAAGCTTCGGTCACCATAAATGGCCCAAGGTCAGAACCGCCAATACCAATGTTAACAACATCGGTTATCGCTTTACCGGTATACCCTTTCCACTCACCACTAATGATGCGCTGGCTAAATTGCTGCATTTTTTCCAGCACCGCATTCACATCCGGCATCACATCTTTGCCATCAACATAAACAGGGGTGTTATCGCGGTTACGCAATGCCGTATGCAAGACCGCACGGTCTTCAGTACGGTTAATTTTTTCACCTTTGAACATGCTATTAATCGCGTTCTCTAACTCAGTTTCTTTCGCGAGTGCTAGCAGGTGTTCTAAGGTTTCTTGTGTTATTCTATTTTTGGAGAAGTCCACTAAGATTTGATTATCGAACGTTGCTGAAAATTTTGTAAAGCGGTCTTTATCCTTTGCAAACAAATCACGCATATGGACATCTTTCATTTGCGCAAAATGTTGCTCTAGCGCCCGCCATGCAGCCGTTTGGCTTGGATTAATACTTCTCATGGATAACACTCTCCAAATAATTTTAAATAGAAATAGATTGTACCTCGTCAAGGAAACGAGACTTATCGGTTTTCTGCGTTATACTGATATTCCCCAATTCTGCCCAATTTTTCCAGACTTAATTAACATTTTCTCTGAAATACTGAAATTCAATATAGCTTGTCCCTTTGATTAATCAGACAAGAGGTATTGAGAAAACCGATAATAAATTACCTATCATTAGAATTACTGATTTACCTCGATTCTTGATTGACGCAATCCTATTAACCCGATAAATCTATATATAAATAGGCTTAACCAAAGGGATTGACTCCATGAATACCACAGCGTCTTTATCAGACAACAACCCGTTTGTTATCGCAAAATTTGGCGGCACTAGTGTCGCCAATTTTGAGGCAATGAACCACAGCGCGAATATCGTTCTTTCCAACCCAAATGTTCGCGTCGTTGTGCTTTCTGCCTCCGCAGGGATCACCAACTTACTGATCGAACTTGCCGAAGGCTGTGATACTGATAAACGCAATGAACTACTGCAAAAAGTTAAGGATATTCAATATGCTATTATTGATAACCTTCAAACAGCTGACGTTATTCGTGAAGAGATCAATCGCTTACTCGATAATATTGCTCATTTGGCAGATTCCGCCTCTTTGGCAACCTCTGATGCATTGACTGATGAAATGGTGAGTCATGGGGAATTGATGTCGACATTGCTATTCGTTGAAGTACTGCGCCAACGCAATACTAACTCACAGTGGTTTGATGTCCGCAAAGTCATGAGAACCAATGAAAATTTTGGTCGTGCTGAACCTGAGTTAGATCAACTAAAAGCTCTGGCTAAGCAGCAGCTTCTACCTCGTTTGGCTGAATCAGTCGTGATCACCCAAGGTTTTATTGGCAGTGACCAAAAAGGCCGAACTACGACACTAGGCCGGGGTGGTAGTGACTATACCGCAGCGCTTTTAGCGGAAGTACTGAATTTATCTCGCGTCGATATCTGGACAGATGTCCCCGGTATTTACACCACTGACCCTCGTGTCGTGCCTAATGCGCAACGTATTGACGAAATTGCTTTTGATGAAGCCGCAGAAATGGCGACTTTTGGGGCGAAAATTTTACACCCAGCCACTCTGCTTCCAGCCGTACGTGCCGGTATCCCGGTATTTGTTGGCTCAAGTAAAGACCCAGCAGCAGGTGGCACCATTGTGAGTGATAAAACGCAAAATCCACCACAATTCAGAGCGCTCGCATTACGCCGTAAGCAAACCTTATTAACACTGCATAGCTTGAAAATGCTACACGCACGAGGTTTCTTAGCGGAGATCTTTACCATTTTGCTGCGCCACAATATCTCTGTGGATTTGATTACCACCTCCGAGGTCAGCGTGGCATTAACCTTAGATACGACAGGCTCAACAGGCACAAACGGAAGCTTACTCACCAACGCTTTGATGACTGAGCTATCTGCACTATGTCGTGTTGAAGTCGAAGAACACTTAGCGTTAGTCGCCATTATTGGTAACCAGCTATCGCAGGTAAATGGATTGGGTAAACAAATTTTTGGCGCTTTAGAATCCTTTAATATTCGCATGATAAGTTATGGCGCAAGCAGCCATAATATTTGCTTGCTCGTTCCAGGTGATGATGCGGAAAAGATAGTGCGTACCCTACACTCAAATCTATTTGAGTGATCAAAACGATCAGTTAAATGCACCATCAAAAAAGGTGATCGCCTTGATCACCCTTTTTATTAAATAAATTACATTTTTCCCTTACTCACACTAGAAACTTTGACATCATCGGTATACTGCAACATCGCACCTTTCACTCCATTATTTTGTTGTAATAATGAAAGGTTACGTTTTGCGGTTTCATTTCCTAATTCTACCGAACGCTCAAACCACATGACCGAACGGAAAATATTTTTTTTACCGCCTTCCCCCCGTGCATACATCACCGCAAGGTTATTTTGCGCATCACTGTTTTTCTTAAATGCCGCCGTTTCGAGGAGCTGCCGTGCTTTTTGATAGTTTTGCTCAACCCCTGTGCCAGTTAAATAGAAAATAGCTAACTGGTTTTTCGCTTCCACACTATCCTTTTGCGCCAATTGCAGCCAACCAACAATTTGTTGAACATCCCTTTCTTTCAACTCACCCGCTAAATATAATTTCGCTAATTTAATTTGTGCAATACTGCTATCGTCTTTAGCTAAATTTCGATACAACTCAACCGCTTTAGCGGGGTCTTTTTTGACGCCACCAAGCCCTTTTTCATAGTACTCAGCAATTTTCATTGCGGCTTCTTGTGACCCATTCTGCGCAGCACGCTCATACCAAGTAAAGGCTTCGGCTGAATCTTTCCCAACACCATCTCCTTGCTCATAGGCGTTAGCAATTGTTAGCTGTGCCGAAAGGTTATTCTGTTGCGCGGCTCTTTTATACCAATACATCGCTTGATAACTATTTTTTTCAATCAATGGGTGTCCTTGCCGGTAAAAATCACCCATATTGACTTGCGCAACCGCTGACCCCATATTGGCAGCTTCGCGATACAAATAAATGGCCGTTTCATCATCAGCCTCTACACCCTCACCATTTTCATACATCACAGCAAGGTTATTAACAGCAGCGGCGATATTATTCGTGGCGCTTCTTTCATACCATTCACGCGCTTTTTGGTAGTCCACCTCACCACCTAGGCCGTCATGATACAATCGCCCCATTGCAAACTGAGCATTGGCATGTTCTTGCTCTGCAGCTTCGGAATACCACGCTTTAGCCTGCATGTAGTTTTGCTCTACACCAACACCGTGCTCATATAAATATCCGAGCGCATACTGGCAATAGGCATCACCTTTTTCTGCCCCTCTGCGATACCAATGCGCTGCTTGTTTATATTTTTTCTGATTTTGTAATAGCATACCGAGATAGTAGTCACCATCAGTATTATTCAAGTCAGAGAGTTTTTTAAACCAACGATAAGCTTCTTTATTATTGACAGCTAAAAAATCAGTTCCCTCCATAAAGGCAAGCCCGACATCGACCATCGCCTCCTGATTGCCCTCATTGGCCAACTTAAGTGTTTCTTTAAATTTATCGGGAACAACAACCCCTGCGTTCTGCGTTTGTAAACTTGCAGGTTTATCTTTGGTGGAAGGTGCGATAACGGAGCTTTCTGCATGCGCATAAGAAAGAGCACTCACATAAAGTATTAACAATAAAGAATGTAAATTCATCACCATGACCTATTAATTGGCGTTATGTTACTAACATATCATTCTGATGAATAATTCATAAGGGAAGAATGCTTAAAAATGCTATGGAAGGAAAATGATAAAAAATTCAGGAGGGGCAAATGATTATTTTACTGCCGCCTTCCTGAACGTTTTTATAAACAGAATATTAATTAACTCGGTAGCCGCCATGTTTACTGGCAAATAAATTAAATTTACCCCATTCAATCAATAACTCAGCTAACTTTTGGTGGCCAATCTTACAAAGTTCAGAAATTTGCGCAATGACAAAATGATTTTCGCCGACCAACTCAGCAGAAAACACTTCAGCAATCAGACCACATTCTTTTGTCGTGACTAACCAGCCATCGTTGGTCGAAAACTTATGAACGGGGACCATTCCTTCTTTGCGACTTTCTTGCGATAACAATTTACTTTCATCACGTTGAGCTTGATGAAAAGCCGCAATTTCTTCTTCAGATGGGAGTGGCTCTACCGCAAACCGTTCCTCTAAATACAAGTAAACCTCTTCCGCTCTTGCCGGTGTTAACTCACTTTTTAACCAAATTTGATTAAAACAGTGTTCATCCAACTGATCTTCGGTATCAAGCTTATCCATGATTTGTAAAATACTCATCATGGCACTCACCGCGTCCTCACTCATCATAAATGTTTCGGGTGCCGCACTGTTTTGGATTTGGTAAGGAAAAACAGCCGAATGCGGTAGTTCATCCTCAATAATAAATTCATAGCTCATCATTGGACCCCTTTAATATTCTTACCTATAAGATGGTGCCGAATGTATGAAAAATCAATACATTGATTTTGCATTAATCCTCTGGGTCATAACCTAAATTGGGAGCCAACCAACGCTCAAGTTCTGTCACCGACATGCCTTTACGCTTTGAGTAATCCTCAATTTGGTCTTTTTGCAATTGCGCCACCGCAAAGTACTTACTCTCTGGATGACTAAAATACCAACCGGAAACTGATGCCCCAGGCCACATAGCATAAGAGCTGGTTAGCTGCATACCGATTTGCTTTTCCACATCTAATAGCTGCCAAATTTTTTCTTTTTCTGTATGTTCAGGGCTAGCCGGATAACCTGGGGCAGGACGAATACCTTGGTAATTTTCACGAATCAGCTCTTCGTTGCTTAAGTTTTCATCCGCGGCATAGCCCCAATACTGCGTACGAACTTGCTGATGTAAATATTCGGCGAATGCCTCTGCAAGTCTATCTGCCAGCGCTTTTACCATAATTTTATTATAGTCATCATGTTGGCTTTCGTACTCTTCCGCCAGCACATCTTCCTCTAACCCCCCCGTTACCGCAAAAGCACCGATATAATCGGGTTTTCCGCTGTCTTTCGGCGCCACAAAATCTGATAGGCAATAATTAGGGAATTCTGTTTTTAACGTTTGTTGACGTAAGTTCAGCCCAATAGCCTGAACATTATCTCGTGACTCATTCGTATAAATTTCAATATCATCACCAACTCGATTCGCAGGGAACAAACCAAAAACACCTTTTGGCGTTAACAGCCCTTTTTGCTCCAGCTTATCTAACATTGTATTAGCATCATTCAACAACTTACGTGCTTCAGAGCCTACCACCTCATCGTCTAAAATTCGTGGGTATTTTCCTGCTAATGACCAAGTCATAAAGAAAGGTGTCCAATCGATATAGTGACGTAGTATGGCAATCGACGCACCAACCTCTTGAACACCAAGGAAATTAGGTACAGGTGGTTGATAATTTTTCCAATCAATATCAACTTTATTCGCACGTGCAACATCAAGGGTGACTGGTGGCGTTTTCGGCCGTCTACGTCCATGCTGCTGGCGTACAGTGTCATATTCACGGCGAGTACGCGCAACAAAATCCTCTTTTTGCGTCTCAGATAATAATGCCGCAACGACCCCAACGGTACGTGAGGCATTTTGTACGTAAGTGGTTGGGCCGCTGTAGTTAGGCTCAATTTTTACTGCGGTGTGCGCTTTCGATGTTGTCGCTCCACCAATCAATAAAGGCAAGGTAAACCCTTGTCTTTCCATTTCTTTTGCAACATGCACCATTTCATCTAGGGATGGCGTGATCAGACCCGATAACCCAATAATATCAACATTTTCTTCACGAGCCGTTTTTAAAATTGTCTCGCATGGCACCATCACGCCTAAGTCGATGATCTCATAGTTATTACACTGTAAAACGACGCCAACAATGTTCTTACCGATGTCATGTACATCACCTTTGACTGTTGCCAATAAAATTTTTCCGGCACTACTACCTGATTGCTTAAGCTCTTGAATATAAGGTTCTAAGTAGGCAACCGCTTGTTTCATTACACGGGCAGACTTAACGACCTGAGGTAAAAACATCTTCCCTTCACCAAACAAGTCTCCGACAACATTCATCCCATTCATCAGAGGGCCTTCAATCACTTCAATTGGGCTCACAGCACGTTGTCGAGTTTCTTCTGTATCTTGAATAATAAATTCAGTGATCCCTTTTACTAGCGCGTATTCAAGGCGTTTTTCGACTTCCCAACTACGCCACTGTGCTTGTTGAACTTGCTGCTCTTCGCCCTCTGAACCGCGGTATTTTTCCGCTAATGCCAATAAACGTTCCGTACTATCATCACGACGGTTGAGCACTACATCCTCAACAGCTTCTTTTAATTCAATAGGTAAATCATCATAAATCGCCAGTTGCCCTGCATTTACAATTCCCATATCCATGCCATTACGAATGGCGTAGTACAGGAAAACAGCATGAATGGCTTCACGAACAGGGTCATTTCCTCTAAATGAGAACGAAACGTTAGAAACACCACCGGAAATCATGGCATGGGGGAGCTGCTGTTTTATATCCTTACAAACTTCAATAAAATCAAGCGCATAATTATTATGTTCTTCAATACCCGTCGCAACAGCAAAAATATTAGGATCAAAAATAATATCTTCAGGCGGAAAGCCGACTTGTTCGGTCAGCACTTGATAGGCTCGTCGGCAAATCTCAATTTTACGTTCGCGGGTATCTGCTTGCCCGACTTCATCGAACGCCATCACGACAACTGCTGCGCCGTATTTACGTAATAACTTGGCGTGTTCGATAAAAATATCAACGCCTTCTTTCATTGAAATGGAGTTAACGATGCCTTTACCTTGGATGCATTTCAGACCCGCTTCAATGACTTCCCATTTAGAGGAATCGATCATAATAGGAACACGGGCAATATCCGGTTCACCCGCAATTAAATTCAAAAAGCGCACCATGGCAGCATGGGAATCTAACATTCCCTCATCCATATTAATATCAATGATTTGTGCACCATTTTCTACTTGCTGTCGTGCAACATCCAAGGCTTCCTGATAGTTTTCTTCTTTAATCAATCGCTTGAACTTAGCAGACCCCGTGACGTTGGTTCTTTCCCCCACGTTAACAAACAACGACTTAACGCCAATATTCAAAGGCTCTAAGCCAGATAAACGACATTCCAAAGATAAATCAGGGAGTTGACGAGGCCTAAGACCTTTTACAGCCTCTGCCATTTTTTTGATATGCAATGGTGTTGTTCCACAACATCCACCCACAATATTCAAAAAGCCAGCCTTTGCCCACTCCTGAATTTGAGCTGCCATATTTTGTGCATCAAGGTCATACTCCCCAAAAGCATTAGGTAAGCCGGCATTGGGGTGTGCACTCACATAACACTCCGCTATTCTAGATAACTCAGCGATATACTGCCGCAACTCATCAGGCCCCAGCGCACAGTTCAAACCAAATGAAAGTGGTTGCGCATGACGCAGTGAATTATAAAATGCTTCCGTTGTTTGTCCTGATAATGTACGGCCAGAAGCGTCGGTGATCGTACCCGAAATCATTATAGGTAATGAAATACCTAAGGCTTCTAACTCGGTTTCAACTGCAAAAATCGCCGCTTTCGCATTCAAAGTATCAAAAATAGTTTCGATCATGATCAGATCAACACCACCTTTGACTAACGATCGTGTCGACTCCCTGTAGGCATCCACTAGTTGATCAAAGGTAATATTTCGATAAGCAGGATCATTAACATCTGGAGAAATTGAGGCGGTACGGTTAGTTGGTCCCAATACACCTGCAACGTAACGCGGCTGTTCTGGCGTTTTACGTGTCCACTCATCAGCGCACTCACGTGCTAACCTTGCAGCCGTCTCATTAATTTCTGCGGAAATTGCTTCCATTTTATAGTCAGCCATCGCAATGGATGTTGAGTTAAATGTATTCGTCTCAACAATATCTGCACCCGCTTCGAAGTATTGACTGTGTATTTCTCGAATAATTTCAGGTTGGGTGAGTACTAATAAATCATTATTGCCTTTTAAATCACAAGGCCAATCAGCAAATCTCTCACCTCTAAATTGGGCTTCCGACAGCTTATGTTGCTGGATCATTGTTCCCATTGCACCATCTAACACCAATATACGTTTTTTTAATTCTTGTTCTAATTGATTCACTTTTTCGGACACTGCACTGCCCTCCTGAAATGGAACATTGAGAAATAAGTCAAATTTTTATGATTAACATCCTATCACAACTTCTAACTCGAAAATTCGCTGTTATGATGAGAGTTTTTCAGGTTACATAAGATCTGATTTTCACTGATCCGATGAGTGTTTTCAGGAGATATGGTTCATAATAGAAACAAATTACAGTCAGGAGAGACTTAATGGCAACGGCACCAATGACTCGAAAGATAAAAAAAGCAAAAGGGCCAGCAAGTGGTGCAACCGCTGCAGGACAAGTTCAATCATTAAGTCGCGGCTTAACATTGTTGGAATATATTTCTGAATCTACAGGTGGTATTGCACTGACCGACCTCGCCTTACAGGCAGGTTTACCCAATTCAACCACCCATCGCCTATTAATGACATTAGAGCAGCATGGCTTTGTACGCCAAACCGGTGATCTAGGCTTGTGGGTCATCGCCTCTCATGCTTTTATTATTGGAAGTAGTTTCTTAGAAAGTCGAAATTTATTAGCGCTCGTTCATCCAATATTACGTCGTTTAATGGATGAATCAGGGGAAACTGTTAATTTAGCCATCCTAGACCATACTGAGTACGATGCTGTTATTGTCGACCAAGTGCAGTGTAATGCCTTAATGAGAATGTCTGCCCCTATTGGTGGTAAACTTCCTTTACATGCATCTGGTGCCGGAAAAGCCTTCATCGCCAACTTGCCTGAAGATAAACTTGTTCCTTTGCTAAGCCGTAAAGGGTTACATGCCTATACCCCATTCACATTAACCAATCCTTCCGCATTAAAAGAAAATTTACAGCAGGCTAAAAAACAAGGTTTTTCTTATGATGATGAAGAGCATGCTTTGGGGTTAAGGTGTATTGGTGCCTGTATTTATGATGAACATCAAGACGCTTTTGCCGCGATCTCGATTTCAGGCCCTTTATCACGCATCACCGATGATCGTATTACAGAACTCGGTGCGATGGTAATAAAAGCTGCAAAAGAAATTAGTCGCGAGTATGGTGCAAACCGCTAAAAAACCTCGATAAAATGCGGGGCAACTTGCCCCACATCAACAATACTATTCTGTGTTAATCCTCTTATTGATTTGTCAGGGAATATTCCAATTATTGTGTTTTCTCAAATGCTTTAAACTTGTTGAGATCTCGATATTTTTCGATTAACGCTAAAGCAATCGCTTCAGTTTCCGCATCCGCTAAGCCTTCAATATCTCTAGGCCGGAAATGTAACTGGAAAGCCCGTAATGTCTTTTTGGTTTGCACATCAAGCTGGCCTGATAATGGGATACCTGAATACCCGTAAAATTTTAATGCTTTTTGGATACGTAATACGCTGGTGGGCTCATTCGCATTTCGTCCTGCAAGAAACTTGGTAACCGTTTTAGGATCAGGCCAAGCACCGATCCCCTGTTGAGAGAGGCGCTGCCATGGAAATGCTTTTCCTGGATCTTGCTTACGTAATGGAGCAATATCACTATGACCAATGATATTCTCAGGGGGGATATTATTACGAAGCATAATATCCTTCAGCAATGGAATAAGTGCAGCAATCTGTGATTCATTAAAAGGTGGCCAGCTTTGATTCCCTTTTTTCTCACCTTGGAACCCTGGATTCACAATCTCTATACCTATAGAAATATCATTCATAGCACTATGGTATAGCCAACGACTCTCCCCCGCATGCCATGCTTTTAATTTTTCAGGAACTAATTGTAAAACAACAGGTTTACCTTGTTTAACGTCTGGTTCGCTTGGGATAAGATAATGAGAACTCACATTACCTTTTGTCAAAATCTTTATCGAATTGGCATCATCGGAAACAGTATAGTGTAGGATAACATACTGGATTCTATCACTTTTATTATTTGAAAGATGACTATTATCAAGATAATAACCATTATTGAGAGAGTGAGAAGAACACCCAACAAGCGAGAATACAAATAATATCCCTATATATTTAAACATCGAATGATAAGCCCTATTCCATTCTTAATGAATGCTTCATTTAAGCATAACACGCTAAATAACACTATCTAAAGTAGATGACTGCGCAATAGGATAACTGCCAATAATGACTTAAATTCAACATAATAGCGCCAAAGTAAAGAACCTTCATTGGTTCATTACTGCTATAAAAGAGCTGTTTAAAAATGGAATAATAGACTACAAACTAACATTAAAGCCTTTTAACGTTATAAATTAAAAGGTCTTTTATTATGTTTTTATTTTCAACAAATGAAAAACAAGTGCTTGCAATTTAGGAAAACTTTCAATTATTGCTATATATTAATTAAAAAAAATCATCTATTTTAATAATAAAGATAAATTTGGTTGATTAAACCCAATTTTATAATCAAGAATAAAATTAACTATACTCTTAACCACTTATCATAAATATAATTTTTAAAATCACGTGAGAAATTGATTAATTATATATTTATAAATTAAAATTCTATATTAAAAATCACTTTTCCAGTTTAACAAACTTTAGAACAAAATAATAATTCACCTTAAAAAATAAAAAAACTCACTTGTTTTTTAATCTATTTTTTTCATATTCGACCTGATTAGCAATAATATTAGTAATTTCATTAATATCTATATCGAGAAAAATAATAATTTCGATTAATTTATCTAAACTTAGTTTATTAACACCCAACTCATAGCGAGATACTTGTTGTTGACTTAAATGAATAGTCGAGCCCAAATCATTTCCTGACAATCCTTTACTTACTCTAGCTTTTCGTAAACAACTCCCTAATAATGCATAAATATTCTTTTTGGCTATATGCATAACCATCTCCTAAATAAGAAAAACATTAGCTAGCATGATTTATTATAAAATTAATGCAGTGCATTTAAAATAGTTATAAGCAATCAAAACCATGCAAATCGATAGGCAAACATGCATTTTTATACAAAAAAAAGAGATGCTAGTATTATTTATTATATAATATATTGATTAATAGATTTTTTTAAATTTATAGAAAATAACACTATATTATTAATTTATATTTATCAAATAGATAATTTAATATCCGTTTACACTTTAAACATCATCATTCATATTTAGTAACCAATAGAGATAATTATATTTTCCCATATTTAATTTAAAGAAACTCATAGAGATTCATGGAAACCTAGATTAGAATGTTTTTTACTCAAATATATAACTTAAAAATTCACTTTATAACCTATTTTATAATATCTAAAAAATTAATAAAATAGTTTAGACCTAAAAACAAGAATTCCTTTTTTCCCTTTTAAATAATCCAATAGGTCACTATCACTGACTTTTAAATTTCCACGCAGCGAAGAGGCATTTCGAAATATTATTTGATTTCCCTTACGAATAACTATTCCAACATGGCTAACATCAAGCCCAATTTCCTCTGAATAAACACCAATATAATCACCCGAATTTAACCTGTTTAACACTTCTTTATCTAAATATTTAGTTGGAATGTAGCGTATTTCCCTTTTTTTTATAGGATAATTAGATATATATTTCATTCCATTGTTTTTTAAATTAAGTTGTTTATTTACCTTAACTGAATGAGAACTAATGGTGTCAGTGATATCCTCAGCGATGGCGTCAGCACCTTGCGCCCAGTCAGAAAAAAAATGGCGACGGGTATTAAATGTAATATCCTGATTAATATAACGAATACTCGTTAAATTCACTCTAAACTGCTCATCGCTTTTAGACCGTTTGAATGCTTCGGTATACTCAATAAACGTCATACAATCCATCGCTTTCAAATTAATGACTAATTTCTCTGCTGATGATGAACTCATGTTCAATGTTTGTTTATTGTACGGTGTGTTTAAAAAGCTTTGAGTCAGAACATCTATTCTTTCAGCGGATGTCCCTTTCGTTTTGTTTTGCTTCTCTAATACTTTTTCCATGATGTCATACGACCCTGATGAAAAAATAACATCTGCGAGAACAAAATTAGGGCATATAAGCACCTGCATGAAAACAACTAGCCTTAACATATAATCGCCCTTTGCATTTGAGCCCCTATAAAAATTATGAGCTCTCAGTAAGCTTTATTTCGCTGATAACTTTATCAATTTCATCACTATAGCATGAGTTTTTGTCTATTTCCTGTCCTATTCGGACCGTTATCAACCTTGATGCAGATCACAGATAGGGTCAAATATTCATTTTGAATATTGCAACAATTACATTTTCATTGAACAATGTTACCGGTAACATCGGTGTCTTGATATGAATTGAAAATATAAATAACGATAGATATACCCCCAATGACTTGCAGGTTGATGCCATATTTATCTGCACTGTGGAGCAATTATCATGAGTATGAACACCTCGGAAGCGACCCAATTCCCAGCGGTTAATGAAAAACTTGAACACATTACTCAACGTATCATTTCTCGTTCAAACAAAACTCGAACTGCTTACTTAGCTAAAATTGAGCAAGCTCGCAGCGCAACTGTCCATAGGGCATCATTGGCTTGCGGAAACCTTGCTCATGGCTTTGCAGCCTGTCAAAATGAAGAAAAACAAATTCTTAAAAGCATGACGCGTTCTGACATTGCAATAATTAACTCCTACAATGACATGCTTTCAGCTCATCGTCCTTACGATAAATATCCTGAACAATTAAAAAAAGCACTTCTAGAATCTGGTTCAATTGGTCAAGTAGCTGCTGGCGTACCTGCAATGTGCGATGGAGTGACTCAAGGACAAGATGGCATGGAATTATCCATGCTAAGTCGGGATGTTATCGCTATGTCCACTGCGGTTGGTTTGTCTCATAACATGTTTGATGGCGCGCTGTATTTAGGTATTTGCGATAAAATCGTGCCTGGGCTAATGCTCGGTGCTCTATCGTTTGGGCACTTACCTGCTATTTTTGTTCCCGCAGGCCCAATGACAACAGGTTTACCTAATAAAGAAAAAGTCCGTATTCGTCAATTGTATGCAGAAGGTAAAGTCGATAGGCTAGCTTTATTGGAAGCTGAGGCCGCTTCTTATCACGGGATCGGCACTTGTACTTTCTATGGTACAGCGAATTCGAATCAAATGGTGATGGAAGTCATGGGGCTGCATTTACCCGGTGCCTCCTTCGTCCCCCCAGATACGCCCTTACGTGATGCGCTAACAGAGGCAGCAGCACGACAAATCACTCGTTTAACCGAACAGTCAGGCCACTATTTACCGATTGGTCACCTTATAAATGAAAAAGTCATTGTCAATGGTATCGTAGCATTACTGGCTACTGGTGGCTCGACCAACCTAACAATGCATCTCGTTGCTATCGCCAAAGCCGCTGGGATTATCATTAATTGGGATGATTTCTCTGATCTTTCAGCCATCGTTCCTCTCATTTGCCGTATTTACCCTAATGGTCAGGCGGATATCAACCAATTTCAAGCTGCGGGTGGGGTTGCATTACTCATCCGCCAGCTATTACAACAAGGCTTACTCCATCATGATGTTCAAACTGTCGCGGGCTTTGGTTTAACGCAATACACCTTAGAGCCTTGGCTTAATAATGGGCAACTTGAATGGAGAGAAGGGCCAAAACACTCATTTAATCCTGACGTTATTGCTGAAATTGGCAAACCTTTTTCGCCACATGGTGGCACAAAACTACTTTCTGGTAATTTAGGCCGTGCGATGATGAAAACCTCTGCGGTTCCAGAAGAAAACCAAATTATTGAAGCTCCTGCAGTCGTATTTAACAATCAAAATGATATCGCAGAACGCTTTGCCTCTGGAGAACTAAATCGCGATTGTATCATTGTCGTTCGCTTCCAAGGTCCATCAGCTAATGGAATGCCAGAACTTCATAAACTAATGCCACCACTCGGTGTCCTGATGGATAAAGGCTACAAGGTTGCTTTAGTCACTGACGGACGCTTATCCGGTGCATCCGGTAAAGTTCCCTCTGCTATTCACGTCACTCCTGAAGCTTACAATGGTGGATTATTAGCAAAAGTAGAAGATGGCGATATTATTAGGGTAAATGCATTCACAGGAGAATTGCAATTACTTGTCGATGACCAAGAGCTTAATACACGTCAGCCATTCACATTAGACTTATCATCACAACACAGTGGCTGTGGCAGAGAGCTTTTCGGCGCATTAAGAAGAAACCTATCAGGTGCTGAAGAAGGTGCTTGTAGCATTGATTTTTAATCTATTTAATAAAATAGGAATAAAAAATGAACAATTGGAAAATAACCGCTGAAAGCGTGCTTAAACAAGGCCCTGTCATTCCTGTTATTGTCATTAAAAAGTTAGAACATGCTGTTCCTCTTGCAAAAGCTTTAGTAAAAGGTGGGATCAAGGTTTTAGAAGTCACACTTCGTACTGAATGCGCTATTGAAGCCATACGCTTAATTGCCAAAGAAGTGCCTGAAGCAATTGTAGGGGCAGGCACTGTCATTAATGCAAAGCAACTTACTGATGTCACGGAAGCAGGAGCTCAGTTCGCAATTAGTCCGGGCTTAACTGATGAGTTACTCAGTGCCGCTACCAAAGGAGATATTCCACTGATCCCCGGTATTGCAACTGTTTCAGAGTTAATGCTGGGTATGAGTTATGGACTAAAAGAATTTAAATTTTTCCCAGCAGAAGCCAATGGTGGCGTTAAGGCTTTGAAAGCTATCGCAGGGCCTTTTTCACAAGTGAAATTCTGCCCAACAGGAGGAATTTCCCTAACTAACTATCTTAACTATTTAGAATTAGATAGTGTGTTATGTATCGGTGGCTCTTGGTTAGTGCCTGAAGATGCCTTAACTTCAGGAAATTATGAGCGAATTACTCAACTAGCCCAAGAAGCTCTTCAGGGTTTGACCTCCACCCAGCCCTAAAGTGAAGTACGGGGTTTTATGATACATCTGACAAGCGACTTGGTATTCGGCTGAGTCGCTTAATTAACTCATTATTTTTATTATAAAATAATTATATCCATCTTATTCATTAGAAAGCAAACAACCGTTCATTGATTCAGTAAACTGATTGCAAAAACGTTTTCCCTCACGATAAGCATAAACATCTTCAACATGCCCACTTAAAATTCTATTTTGCAATTGTTGCCAATAATCCGCTGAAAATAAATCACCATGATATTGCTGTAAATAGGTGCTAATTTTTGCATCTTGGCAAATAAAAGCGGCAAACTCTTCAGGAAAAACGTCCTGCTCACCAATGCTATACCACGGCTCTCCTGAAAGCTCCTGTTCAGGATATAGCGCCTCGGGGATCTTCCGAAAATTCACTTCTGTCATATAACAAATTTCATCATAATCATAAAAAATGACCCGTCCATGACGAGTGACACCAAAGTTTTTAAATAACATATCGCCAGGAAAAATATTGGCCGCTGCTAATTGTTTGATAGCCAACCCATACTCATTAAGAGCATTCTCGAGTTGCACTTCGTTTGCATTATCCATATAGATATTTAAAGGAACCATTTTCCTTTCCATATACAAATGGCGGATTAAGATTTGTTGTCCCAGATCTTCTATCAATGAGGGGGCTTCACTTAATAGCTCGGCCATTAATTCATCACTAATGGCACTTTTATCTATGACAAAGTTTTCAAACTCTTGCGTATCTGCCATTCGGCCAACTCGGTCATGCTCCTTAACGAGACGATAACACGCCTGAACTCTCTCTCTCGTCACATTCTTTTGAGGGGCGAACTTATCTTTAATGACTTTAAAAACACGATCAAAAGATGGCGCTGTAAAAACTAACATAACCATTCCTTTCACTCCAGGAGCGACCGTAAACTGCTCTCGGGTAAAATTCATGTACGCAAGATATTCTCGGTAATATTCTGTTTTTCCATGTTTCTGGCAACCAATAGCCATGTACAGTTCAGCAATAGACTTGCTAGGTAGAATCTCCCGTAACCAAAATACCAAAGCCGCTGGAAAAGGGGCATAAACCATGAAATAGGAACGAGCAAAACCAAATACAATACTGGCTTCATCAAATTCAGTTAAGCATGTATCAATATAGATGGCTTGGCTGTCATCATGATGAATAGGTAGCAAAAATGGATAGACCTCATCATTAATATAAATTTTACCAATTAACCAAGCCGCTTTATTACGATAAAATAATTCATTTGCAATATGAAAGCAGACATTTTGTTTTTCAATTTCAGGAAAACGTTGCTGCAATGTGCTGATGATACATTGGATATCAAAATCTAAATGACGCCATTTCAGCCTTAGAGGGAGACCCGTTAGGATTGTAAATAGTAAGCTGTTTAGATTGTTATTCACACAATATTCACGTGAAAGCGGCCGTGGAGAAACTGTAAAGCGCCTAGCTGGCTGAGACGTAAAAATAAATAAATTATCTTGTGTAAGATCTCTATGCTGAAATAACCGGCAATAAACGGAATTAAAAAAACTTTCCGCTATTTCAAATCGAGGGTAATCTGGCAATAACATTTTGTAGGTATTTTTAATTTGCGACAGTTTGTTAGGTGTTAAAGACTGCACCAGTCCCATACATTGTAATTGAGCAACGACCAATCCAACGTGGTGGTCATATAGCTGAATTCTTCGCTTCATAGCATGTTGTATCCCATGCCAATTCGCTTGTTCAAACCTTTCCTGTGCCCCCGAAGTAATCTCAAGAAAACGCCCATACTGAGCATCAAATCCTTGTAAAATAGTTTGGGCTATTATCTGTTCGGTCGTAAGTATCATGTTTGCCCCTAATGAAATTAAAAAACAGGCACTAAAGCGTGCCTGAAAAATTAACAGATACACCTAATCAACAGAGACACCGATTAAAGGAAAATATTCGACTAAAATTGTTCTTCTTCAGTAGAACCCGTTAAGGCTGTCACTGATGAAGTACCACCTTGAATGACTGTTGTTACTTTATCAAAATAGCCAGTACCCACTTCCTGCTGATGTGACGAGAATGTATAACCTTTATTCATTGCCGCAAATTCACATTCCTGAACTTTTTCGACATAATGTTTCATTCCCTCGCCTTGTGCATAAGCATGAGCTAAATCAAACATGTTAAACCACATACTGTGAATGCCTGCCAATGTAATGAATTGGAAACGGTACCCCATTGCAGATAACTCATCTTGGAAACGCGCAATCGTGCTGTCATCTAAGTTTTTCTTCCAGTTAAATGACGGAGAACAGTTATACGCTAAAAGTTTCCCTGGGTATTTAGCGTGGATAGCTTCTGCAAACTGGCGAGCTGCCTCTAAATCAGGTTTTGATGTTTCACACCAAACCAAGTCCGCATATGGCGCATACGCCAAGCCTCGGCTGATTGCTTGCTCAATACCCGCTTTAGTTCGGAAAAAACCTTCAGATGTGCGTTCACCTGTCACGAATTCACAATCATAGGGATCACAGTCAGATGTTAAAAGATCTGCGGCATCAGCGTCAGTTCTTGCAATTAAGATCGTAGGTACGCCTGATACGTCCGCAGCTAAACGTGCGGCAACTAATTTTTGAATAGCTTCTTGTGTAGGAACAAGTACTTTTCCTCCCATATGACCACATTTCTTAACAGCTGCAAGTTGATCTTCAAAATGCACGGCGGCGGCCCCCGCTTCTATCATATTTTTCATGAGCTCAAAAGCATTCAACACCCCACCAAACCCCGCTTCCGCATCTGCAATAATGGGTAAGAAGAAATCGATATACTCTTTGTTATCCGGCCCAATACCATTTGCCCACTGAATTTGGTCTGCACGACGAAATGTGTTATTGATTTTTTGAACAACGGAAGGAACCGAGTCAACAGGATAAAGTGACTGATCTGGGTACATACTAGAGGCTGTATTTGCATCTGCGGCCACCTGCCAACCAGAAAGATAAATAGCCTCTATCCCAGCCTTGGCTTGCTGCAATGCCTGCCCCCCCGTTAGTGCACCTAATGCATTAACGTAACCCTTTTTAGATTTACCATGCAATTGCTCCCAAAAACGCTCAGCTCCTTTGCGTGCTAAGGTATGCTCGGGGTTAACAGAACCTCTGAGCTTTATCACTTCTTCCGCAGAATATGGCCGTGAAATACCTTTCCAACGAGGCTTCTTCCATTCATTTTCTAATTGGGCAATTTGGTCTAAGCGTGACGTAGTCATAATTATTTCCTTTATAAGAATATGTAGGGTTATCGAACTTATGCTCTTTATTGCTAGTCTAATAATTGGTAACCAGGGATAGTGAGGAACTCAATAAGCTCATCCTGCGTTGTGATCTTTCTCATTAACTCCGCAGCATCACGGAAACGACCACTTTGAAAACGTTTATCACCAAGCTCTTTTTGAATCACTTGTAATTCTTCATCTAACATTTCCTCAAAAAGTGATTTAGTCACTTTTTCACCATTTGATAGTGACTTACCATGCCTAATCCATTGCCATATAGATGTTCTTGAAATTTCTGCGGTTGCAGCATCTTCCATCAAACCATAGATAGGTACACACCCATTACCTGAGATCCATGCTTCAATATATTGAACGGCGACACGAATATTGGCTCTCATACCAGCCTCAGTTCTTTCTCCTGAGCACGGCTTCAACAACTGTTCAGCTGTGATTACTTCATCTGAACTACGAGAAACATGTAGTTGATTAGCATTCTCCCCAAGCACTTCATCAAAGACGCACATTACTGTATCGGCAAGTCCCGGATGAGCAACCCACGAGCCGTCATGTCCATTTTTTGCTTCAAGTTCTTTATCTGCTCGTACTTTAGCTAATATGGCTTGGTTTTCTTTTTCATCTTTACTGGGGATAAATGCAGACATTCCCCCCATAGCAAACGCACCTCGACGATGACAAGTTTTAATAAGTAAACGAGAATATGCGCTCAGAAACTCTTGGGTCATCGTGACCACTTGGCGATCGG
Source organism: Providencia sp. Me31A (assembly GCF_050487165.1). Classification (NCBI taxonomy): domain Bacteria; kingdom Pseudomonadati; phylum Pseudomonadota; class Gammaproteobacteria; order Enterobacterales; family Morganellaceae; genus Providencia; species Providencia sp. Me31A. The sequence continues at coordinate 2,700 of NZ_JBKQGZ010000024.1, read as the reverse complement.
GAAGAACACGATCTGAATGCTCTTTTAGCGTTTTGATATAGCTAAATATGTAATCCCAACGACCACAATTTAAGCCAACAATGTGGTGACGCATGTGATACAAGATCTCGTCCATTTGGAACACCGCAGGTAAGGTTTCAATCAAGACGGTTGCCTTAATTGTCCCTCGAGGAATACCAACTCTATCTTCTGCCGCACTAAATACATCACTCCACCACTTCGCTTCCTGCCAAGATTCTAATTTAGGGATGTAAAAGTAAGGTCCACTCCCTTTTTTTATGAGTGCTTGGTAGTTATTAAAAAAGTAGAGAGCAAAATCGAATAATCCCCCAGGGATCGGTGTATTACCTAAAAGAACGTGCTTTTCATCAAGATGCAGCCCTCGAACACGAGCAATTAAAACAGCGGGATCAGATTTAAGCTGATATACCTTTCCATTTTCATTTGTGTAAGAAATATCACCATTAATTGCATCACTTAAATTGATTTGGCCATCAATCAGCTTTTCCCATGATGGAGAAAGAGAATCTTCAAAATCGGCCATAAAAACTTTAACATTTGAATTCAATGCATTAATGACCATTTTTCTTTCAACGGGTCCCGTTATTTCTACACGACGGTCGAGTAAATCTTCTGGTATATTTTGTATTTTCCAATCTGATTTTTTAATGGAATCAAATTCCGAAATAAAATCAGGAAGTGCTCCCGAATCAATTTCGTTCTGCCTTTTAGCTCTTTCTTCTAGTAAATTTTTTCTACGAGGTAAAAAAGCCTCAACCAGACTTGAAATAAACTCAATAGAATCATTATGTAAGACTCTAATATCTTGTTGAGATATTTTCTTTGTAAATATTAATTTTGACATTAGTAATTGATTTTCCATTGACCATTCCTTATTCATATCTGGTAATGAATTAAGCTTAAGATCAAAATAAAAATATATCAAAAACGATTTCCATTTTATTTAAAATTCAACTTATCCTCATGATAAATAATACTTTTATTGTTTTATTATTTTGAAAACTCATTCTTTTAAAAATCAAAATAACGTGTTAACCATTTGTTAAATAAAAGAAATGTAGAAATTACTCATTTAAAAATAGTTTGTCTGAAAAACAAAAAAAGCAGCCTTTAATGGCTGCTTTAATTCTAAATATTAAAAAATAACTAAAATATAATGCCTATAAAATAGAAAATTGCATTTATATAGAATGGATTAAACAACAATGGTAATACAAAAATTTTTATTTAATCTAATGTAGGCTCCATGTGGCTAAGATCAAATGGTGTGATCTGGTACACATAATAATTAAGCCAATTAGAGAAAAGTAAATGACCATGACTACGCCAACTGATCACTGGAGCATTGTTAGGATCATTATTTTTGAAATAATTACAAGGGATCTCTGGTGAAATGCCAGCATCAAAATCACGCCAGTATTCCTCAGCTAAGGTATCCCTATCATACTCAGGATGACCCGTAACAAAAGCAAGTCGCTTATCTTTTGAGGCAAATAAGTAAGCACCCGCTTCTTCTGAACTTGCTAATATTTCCAAATCCGTATACTGACGAATAAGGTCTTCTGGAAAATCTGCATACCTTGAATGAGGGGCATAAAACGAAGCATCAAAACCTCTAGTTAACAAAGAAAAAGGCTCTAATGTATCATGCTGATAGACCCCCGAAAGCTTTTCTTCACGTGTCCATTTTGGCAAATCGTAAAGCACTTTCAACGCGGCTTGGACAGCCCAACACACGAAAAGTGTTGAAGTCACATGACTTTTTGCCCATACAATAACTTTTTCAATCTGCTCCCAATAACATACATCGGTAAATTCAACTAGCCCAAGTGGGGCACCAGTTACAATTAATCCATCAAAATTTTGATCTTTAATATCTTCAAAATCACAATAAAAATTGTTCAGATGCTCAGCAGGAGTATTTTTAGACTCTCTCTGATCGATACGCAGCAATTGGATATCAACTTGTAATGGCGTATTTGATAGCAGTCTAAGAAACTGATTTTCAGTTTCTATTTTTTTAGGCATCAAGTTCAGAATCAGTACTTTTAAGGGACGGATTTCCTGAAGACTAGCTCTTGTCGTTGTCATGACAAAAACATTTTCTTCACGTAAAAAATTAACAGCGGGTAACTCATCTGGTAAACGAATTGGCATCATTCATCCCCTTTTATATACATATACACGTTTAGACTTCTAGAATGCCAAACAATCTAACTAATGCTGCTTACCTTGTCGAGTTTTTCAATGCTAATTGAATTAATTTCACATTTATCGGTGCATAAATAGTTTTTCCATTAGTACACTGAGATTTTAATCTATTGATTTTATGAATAAATACCCTTATCAGATATTTTTATTATTTAATAGACGGAATCATGACCACTTACCTGTATTTGCTCTTTTTATAAATGACAAAAAAATGCGTATATAAAACGTTGGAATCGAACAATGAGGTATGACTGATTAGCGCCATTATTTTTACGGTGACATTCAGAAATTACAAGATAGAACAACACCATGGTCAAAAAAGTCGTAAAGTCGAGTGCCTCATCATTTCCCCAAACGCAAAAAAGCCACCCAATGGGTGGCTTCTTCACTAATTTAATGTCTGGCAGTTCCCTACTCTCACATGGGGAGACCCCACACTACCATCGGCGCTACGGCGTTTCACTGCTG